>JBAUTX010000001.1:0-1531 GCA_049582405.1 Occallatibacter sp.
CCACTGCGAAGAGCTGCTCATGGAGGTTGCCAACGAACCCGGCCACAAGCTCGTCATCACCGACGGCGTCTTCAGCATGGACGGCGACATCGGCCCCGTGGACAAGCTCGCCGCGCTGGCTGAAAAATACGGCGCCATCATGATGGTCGATGACGCGCACGCCTCCGGCGTGCTGGGCCGCAACGGCCGCGGCAGCATCGACCACTTCGGCATGCATGGCCGCGTCGATGTGCAGGTGGGCACGCTTTCCAAGGCTATCGGCGCGCTCGGCGGCTACGTCTGCGGGTCGAAAGATCTGATTGACTACCTCTACCACCGCGCCCGCCCGTTCCTCTTCTCCACCTCGCATCCGCCTTCGGTCGCCGCCACCTGCATCGCCGCCTTCGACATTCTGGAGGGTGAGCCCGAGCGCATCGAGCGCCTCTGGGCCAACACGCGCTACTTCCAGGGTGAGCTGCGGCGCGCCGGATTCAACATCGGCGGCGTCAACACCCCGGCCACGGAAACGCCCATCACGCCCGTCATCGTGGGCGAGGGCCGCGCGGCCATGGAATTCAGCCGGGCGCTGTTTGAGGAAGGCGTCATGGGTACCGGCATCGCCTTCCCCACCGTGCCAGAAGGCAAAGCCCGCATCCGGCTCATCCTGACGAGCGAACACACCCGAGCGCAGATGGACCGCGCCCTGGAAACCCTGGAGCGCGTCGCAAAGAAGATGGGCCTTCTACAATAGCAAGCAATGATCGCTCATCTGCGCGGCAAGCTCATCCACAAGGAACCCGGCCAGGCCATCGTTGAGGCCGCGGGCGTTGGCTACGACGTCACCATCTCCGTGCCCACCTTTACCTCGCTGCCCTCGCTCGGCGCCGAGGCCGCGCTCTACATCCACACACAGGTCAGCGATGATGCAATCGCCCTCTTCGGCTTCCTCGAACGCGAAGAGAAGCGCCTCTTCGAGCGGCTCATCACCGTCAGCGGCGTCGGCCCCAAGCTGGCCATCAAGATGCTCAGCGGCCTCTCCAGCGACCGCACCGTCCAGGCGATCCGCGCGCAGGATCATGCCCAGCTCACGCGCATCCCCGGTGTGGGCAAAAAACTCGCCGAGCGCCTCGTCGTCGAGTTGAAAGACAAGCTCGATGACTTCGCCGTCGCTCCCACGCCCGCAACCGTGCAGGGAGCCGCCGTCGACGACGTGCTCTCCGCGCTCACCAATCTCGGCTATCAGCGCCCCGCCGCGGAAAAGGCCATCGAACAGGCGGCGGCCAAAGATGCGGCACTCAAGGACGATTTCGACGGACTCTTCCGCGGCGCACTCAAGTTAATCCGCTAAACTGTCCGTCGTATGCCGCGCTCCCCAAAACCCGCTCCCGCAACTGCGCTTCCCTACTTCCGCCCGGAAGCCCTGACCTTTCTGCGCAACCTCGCCCGCCACAACGACCGCGAGTGGTTCACGCCACGCAAGGCCATCTATGAGGCGGAGCTGAAGGAACCCATGCTGGCGGCCATCCGCAAGATCACCGACGCCATGCTCGAC
>JBAUTX010000002.1:0-1648 GCA_049582405.1 Occallatibacter sp.
GGCCAATGTAGACCGCGACACGATTGGGGCTTTGCAGCGCGTGAGCTTCATCCTGACGGCCACGAAGCGCCAGCATGAACGACTGCATCAGCAACTGGCCACCGAGCCAGCGATTGAGGCGCTCATGAATTTCCATGATCCGGAGGAAGATTGATTCCCTTCACCAAGGCACACGCCTGCGGCAATGACTTCTTAGTTGTGATGGAACAAGCAGCCGCGGGCAGAGACTGGGCTGCGCTCACGCAGCGACTTTGCGCGCGCAACACGGGCGTCGGCGCCGACGGCATTGAGTTTTTTGCGTGGACCGGGCCTAAGTCGGGACGCATACGCCTGCATAATGCGGATGGCTCCATTGCGGAGATCAGCGGCAATGGGACGCGTTGCGCTGCGGCCTGGATGGCTGCTTCTCTCAAGGCGCGCGCAGGCGATGAGTTACACATTGAGACGGATGCGGGCCCCCGTATTTGCCGGGTTAACGCAGTGCATGATGCGGACGGCTACTCCGTTGACGTAACGACCGGAATGGGTGTGCCTGCTATTTCCCGCAAGACGGTGAAGCTGGCGCACGGCGCGGAGATTGATGGCATTGCAGTCTCGATGGGCAACCCGCATTTTGTCCTTCTTGTCGATAATGCGGAGTTCGCCGTGGCCGGCGAGACATGGCAGAACATTGGTGCGGAGATTTGCACGCACCGAGATTTTCCCCAGCAGACGAATGTTGAGTTCCTGCGGATTCACAATGCGCGTGAAGTGGAGATTCGCATCTTCGAGCGTGGCGTGGGTCCAACGACATCCTCGGGCACGGGAAGCTCAGCGTCGGCCGCCGCCGCGATTGCACACCACGGCTGTGCGTCACCACTCACGGTGATTGCACCCGGCGGCGCGCAACGCGTGGATTGGAGTGGCGGCAGGAGCGAGCTGACGCTCACTGGCCCCGCGACCCTCATTGCGCAAGGCGAGGCTTGGTGACTATGACGGCTCCATCGCATCGCTTGCGGATCGCGCCGGTGCCTGCCGGTGCCGGGATTCGCGTGATTTCGCCTGCTTCGTTTGCATCCGCTGAGCGCATGCAGCGTGGCATGGAGCGATTGAGCACGCTTGGCTTTCGCCCGCACACTGGGGCGCATACGCAAACGCGCGGCCCCCTCTATCTTGCCGGGAGTGCGCAGGAGCGACTCGAAGATCTGCACGCAGCCTTCACAGATGCAGACTCAAGCGTGGTGGCCTGCGTACGCGGCGGGTACGGGTCGAATTATCTGCTTGCCGGGCTGGATCTCAACCTCATCCAGAAGCACACAAAGCCCTTCTTTGCATACAGCGACCTGACAGGGATTCAACTTCATTTGCTCGATACAATCGGTTTGCCCGCGTTTCACGGACCGATGGTTGCAGCGGACTTCTACCTTGACGATGGCGTGCATCTGGCAAGCTTCAAAGCGGCGCTTGCGGGCACGCCCTACTCCGTGGGCGCAGCCGAAGGACTCTTTACGCTGAAGGCAGGAAAGGCAACAGGCAGCCTCTACGGAGGGTGCATCAGTATGCTCGTTTCGCTGCTGGGTACCCGATGGGAGCCGCAGACAGAAGGCAAGCTATTGTTTCTTGAAGATACAGGCGTGAAGCCGTATCAGCTCGATCGGATGCTGTGGCA
>JBAUTX010000003.1:0-2242 GCA_049582405.1 Occallatibacter sp.
ACGACCGCTACTTCATCGACCGGCTCGCCACGCGGGTGCTGGAAGTGGAAAACGGCGGCGTTACGCTGTACGAGGGCAACTACGAGGACTATCTGCGCCGCAAGGAGGCAGAAGCAAGTGCTGCGGACTTGTCCACGCAGATCCATGGAGCCGTACCAACAAACAGCGCCGGTATGGAGCCATCGCGCGAGCCGGAGAATGTGGCGCAGTCACGCAACGGGAGTGCCATGCAGGAGACCGCGGCCTCGGACGGCAATCGTTCGCGCCGCCTGAATCCCATCAAGCAGAAGCAGATGGAAGACCGTTGTGTGTTTCTGGAAGAAGAGGTGCCTCGCATCGAAGCTGCGATTGCGCACACCGAGGAGCAGCTTGGCGTCTACGTCTCCGCCGCGGAAACCCAGCGCCTCACCAACCTCGCCGCCACCCTCCGCGAGCAGCTCACCGCCCTCACCACCGAGTGGGAAGAGCTGATGCTGCAGCTGGAGGGCGCGTGAAGGCCATCTCCTGAGACAGCCCTCATCGCGCATCAGGCATAATCAAAAGAAGATGGCCCTTTTATGGAATCCCGAGAGCTGGTCGCAGCGGCTGGCTGAACTGGAGGCGCGGTCTGGCGACCTGAAGGAAGCGCCTTTGCGCCGCGACGTGCGTTCGCTGGGCACGCTGCTCGGCGAGGTGTTGCGCGAGCAGGCTGGCGTGGATCTGTTTCAGCATGTTGAAGCCTTGCGGCAAGGGACGATTCGCCGCCGCGATGCGGAAGCACGCGGACGCGCAGAAGAGGCCGCGCAGCATGGAGCCAAAGCGCTGGAGTTGGTGCACTCGCTGCCAGCCGAGAGGGCCATTCTGCTGACGCGCGCGTTTGCGTTTTACTTCGAGCTGATCAATCTGGCGGAGACGAACCACCGCAAGCGGCGGCGTATTGCGCTGCAGTTGAGCGGGGAGGCAGGCCGCCAGCGCGGATCGCTGGCCGGCACACTGGCCGAGATGCGCCGCGTCGGCATCTCCGCGGATGAGGCGATGGACTGGCTGCGTCGCGTTCTCATCGTGCCGGTCTTTACTGCGCATCCAACGGAAGTGGCGCGTCGTTCGGTGATGTCGAAGCGGCGTCGCATTGGCGAGTTTCTGGCAACGCTGGATCGTATTCCGATTCCGGAGCAGGGGTTGGCGCTGCTGGAAGAGCTCGTGCTCGCGGAGATCACCAGCCTGTGGCAGACCGATGAGGTCCGCTCGCGCCGGCCGACCGTGTACGACGAGATCAAGATGGGGCTGGATTACTACGACGTCTCCATCTTTGCCACGCTGCCGTCGCTCTATCGCGAGATTGCCGAGGCGCTGCGCGCGTCGTACGGCATGGAGATCGAAGCGCATGAGCTGCCGCAGGTGTTGCACTTCGGGTCCTGGATCGGCGGCGATCGGGATGGCAATCCGTTTGTGACGCCGGAGGTTACGCGCGACGCTATTCAGCTGGCGCGCGGGCATGTGCTGCTTTACTACCAGAAGCGCCTCAGCGCCATTATGGACCTGCTGACCAGTAGCGCGCAGCAGAAGCCGGTGAGCCCTGAACTGCTGGAGAAGCTGGATGCCTATGTCCAGCAGGTGCAGACGCCGGAGGCGCAGGTCTTCGGGGCGCAGTACGAATTCGAGTATTACCGGCGATTTGTCATTTGCCTGAAGGCGCGCGTGCAGCGCACGTTGGAGAGGCCCAGCCCGATGCAGGCATCGCTGCCGGTGATGGCGTTCACGCTGGCGCAGGGACAGGAGAAGCTGACCCAGGCGCTGCCCCCGTATAGTTCGGTGCATGAGTTCCTCAGCGATCTCGAACTGCTGCGGAGCTCGCTGGCTGCGCATGGCGGCCTCCGCATCGCGCGGACGCTGATTGACCCTTTGATTCTGCAGGTGCGGACGTTTGGGCTGCATCTGCACACGCTCGATATCCGCCAGCATGCGCGGGTGCACGCGGCAGCGCTGCAGGAGACTGTGACCGACAGCATGGCTCCGGTCCTGCCGGGCGATCTCTCCGCAGAAACTGCCTCTGTGATGGAGACATTCCGCGTGGTCGCGGAAATCAAGGGCGGCTGCGCGCCCGAGACGATTCGCCATTACGTCATCTCCGGCGCGGCGACCGTGGAAGATGTGTTGACCGTGGTGCGGCTGGCGCGGTTGGGCGGCGTGCGTGTCGAGGGCGCGGATCGCGATCCGGGCTTGATGCCGGTGCCGCTCTTTGAGTCGATTGAAGACTTGCGCA
>JBAUTX010000004.1:0-13268 GCA_049582405.1 Occallatibacter sp.
CATTCAGCTGAATGCGAGGGAACGTGCCGGGCAGGCCGTCCCATGGCGACCCGTTACTGCGTCAGAGTTCTACGAACTCTGGGAAGCCCGCTCATCTTCGAGAGGATGACGGAAATCGTGTTCAAGAATGGATCGTTACGACGGCCGCTCGACAGACCCGTCCTGCGCGCAAGATACGGTTATGCGATGGGTTGCGCGAGCAGCGCTTCCGCAGTTCGGCGATCGGTAATGAGAACGTCAATCCAGCCTCCACGCAAGGCGGCAAGAATTGCCTGCGCCTTCCGCTTTCCTCCGGCGATGCCGACGACGCGGCCAACATCCTTCAGGGTGGCAGGCTCGATGCCGATGACTCTCTGCATCAGCGGAGACTTGATGGCAACTCCCTGCGCGTCAAAGTACCGAAAGCAAATGTCTCCGACGGCTCCCTTGCGGCTCAGCTCAGCGCGTTCTTCCGCTGTGAACATGTTCCCGCTGCTTGCCAGCAGCTTCGAAGGCTCCATCGAGCCAATGCCCACGAGGGCTAGATCCAGTTTGTCAAAGCTTGCAAAAGCCTCTCGCACCAACGGCTCGCGCGAAAGCACGCGCCGAGCCTCTACTGAGGCAACTACTGCCGGCGCCTGCAGGAGCACTGGGCTTGCTCCAATACCTGCAGCGAGGCGTTGAGCCAGATACATCGCTTCCTGTTGCACGCCTACGTTCCCAATCCCGCCCAGAATCTGCACAACCTTTCCGCCTCGGCAGGAATCGCCGGGATGCAGTGCGTCCACCATGGCAAAGAGCGAACGGCTCCAGGAGGAGATGCCGATCTTCGTTCCCGCCTTCAGCGTGGTTTCCAGATAGAAAGCCGAAGCCGTCCCCAGATCTCGCACAAGGGCATCCTCTTCTCCGGGGCTGTCGATCACAACAGCATCTTTCAGTGCATACAACGCGCAGAGCTGGTCTTCAAGATCGGAGAAAATGCCGGGAGGTTCCGTGACGCTGAAACGGACGAGGTTTGCCTCTCGCGCCCGCTTGAGGAGTCGCGACACAGTGGACTGGTGGACCTGCAGCCGCTCCGTGATGCCTTGCTGGCGAATGCCCTGCACGTAATACATGCGAGCCACCTTGGCCATCAGTCGGAGTTCATCCTGTCGCGACATGATTATGATTCTCCCTGCATGAGCATAAATATGCTTTTCTTCATATCAATGCCAATCAGACAAGAGGAGGCAATCCTTGTGGACGCTGGTGATGGTATACCTGCCATCCCAGGTACCGGCCAAGCGCCTCGGAGACCGCTGCGGCAGTGTGGCTCCGGTTCATGGCCGCGTGATGCTCGAACCCATTCTGGCAGATCACATGCATCAGGCTTTGCAGGCCGGGAACCCTCACGACTGCGCGCGTCCCGAAGGTCTTCAGTGGATCGTCCGTGAATTCGCCTTCGCCAACGTAGGCTCGAATTTTGCCGCTCAGATCATCCGTACTCACACGACCAAAGGTGAGCAAGCCTTTGCCAGTCCTTCCTTCGAGAGCGCCAAATGTATTCTCTTCACCTAACGTTGTGCCGAGAATCGGTGCTGTTGCAATCCGCAGCTCAGGCAGAAAGTCCTTTGCCCAGTTTCCGCAGTGAAAGAGCACGCATTTGTCAGGGTCGTCTCCATAGTTGTTGTTCCAGTCAACAAGAGCGCTTGGTCGGCCGCTACCGAGTTGCAGCGCGTACATGCTGACGACACCTGCGATGTCCACCTCACAGGCAGAAGGAAGCATCTGTTCGCTCATCATCGACATGATGGTGCACACGTTGACGCCAAAGTTCTTTTGCAGGGAACTCCAGCACTGAATCGCCGTCGCGGAAATCCCGAGCGATTGCATCCAGTCATCCACGACGAGCGCGAACTTCGCCATGCGCAGGATCGCCTCGTCGGGTGCAGAGGAGGCGTCCGCATAAGCGCGAATCCGCTCGATGCGCTCTTTCACGCGCTTGTCACTGTCTGCGACCTTGGCCGCACTGCCGAAAATCTCTGAGAGGTCGATCGTGGAGACAGAAATACCAGCGGCCTCAAACAGCTTTTCGCTGAAGCGCGTTGTGTTGAACGCATTCGGACGGGCACCGACAGCGCCAATGCGCACGCGTGTGAGTCCGCGCACGACGCGGCAAGTATCAAGAAACTGTGCCAGATCTTCCCGAAAGCGCGGGTCGGGAATCGCCACAGTGTGATCGCGCGTCAGCGTGTATTTGAAGCCGTACTGCCGGAGGTTGTTGCACACGGAAATCTTTCCGCAGAAAGCGTCGCGGCGGCGGTCGAGTCCAAATTGGTCAAGGTCGTCAGGACAGGCCTGCACCAGGATTGGAACGCGCACATCTGCAAGCCGGATGGAGTCCGCAATGCCCTTCTCATCCCCAAAGTTCGGCAGGCAGACAAGAATTCCGTCCAGGCGCTCGCGATTGCGGCGCAGCAGATCGCCGCATTTCTGCGCGTCGGCCCACGTTTCAACCGCGCCGAGCTTTGTTTCCTCCGGCGAAAGCCAGACAGGCTCAATCCCGAGCTCGGCAAACAGCTTGACGAGATCACGTCGAGCTTCCCCGATCAGGACGTCGGGGAAAAAGTCGCGATTGCCCAGAATGACTCCAAGAGTTGCCATGAAACTTCACCTCACCCTTTCAAAATCACGAAAATCGTCGGCGTTCTTTTGCGTCACCAGGTCGCAGGGAACAATCTGCCGCTCAGGCTTCGCGGTCGTCCCGGTTTTGAGGAACCGGTCAGCCTCATCGACCGCCAGCCTGGCAATGAGCACTGCGGGTTGCAGCGCAGTGGCGCGCAGTTCGCCCGTACGAATTGCGGCGACTGCATCCGGACTGCCGTCAAAGCCAACAATGGTGATGCCGCTGCGCCCTGCGGACTTGACTGCGGCGAGCGCGCCAAGAGCCATGGTGTCGTTGCCGGCAATAATGCCTCGCAGGTTCTGTTGCGCCTGCAGAAGCGTCTCAGTTTTCTCAAAAGCCTCGGATTGCGACCAGTTGGCAGATTGCACGGCGACCCGCACCAGATTCGGCTGCCGATCGAGCACGGCGTGAAATCCCGTGGTACGCACCTGCGCATTGGTATCCGACTCGCGCCCCAGCAACTCAACGTAATGGCCGCCCTGCGGGCCAAGCGCACGCGCAAACTCCTCCGCGACAATCATGGAGCCCTGATGGTTGTCCGCAATGATCTGCGCCTTTGCGATCCCGGTCTCGTTGATCGCGCGGTCGATCAGGAAGCAGGCAATTCCCGCCTGGGTGGCGCGTCGTACGGCAGCAATCGAGGAATCCGCACCGGCATTATCAAGGATCATCACCGCGGCATTGGAAGCAATCGCGGCATCAATGAGGTTGTCCTGGCGGTACGGGTCGTCATCGTGGGCATCAACACGGACGCGATAACCGAGCGCCCGAGCGCGCGCTGCTGCTGCGTCTGCCTCTGCTTTGAAGAAGGGATTATCTTGCGATGGAACAAGGACGACAATCAGCGGCTTTGCGCTGTCCGCTCGGTGACAGGCAATGGGAAGCGCCGAGCATGCAACTCCCAGGATCATCACCATCAGGCGGCCGGGCAGGTTCATTCCGCGCCCTCCATCCTGGCACGAAGCAGGAGTGGCAGATAACGGGCCTGAAGCCGCGATTGCAACTGATCAATCGCAACCGCGAGCACAATCACGCTGCCCTTGATGACCATCTGCCAGAATTCAGAGACACCCAGCATGACCAGACCGTCAGAGAGTACGCCGATGACGCAGGCGCCGAGAAGGGAGCCGGCGACAGAGCCCCTGCCGCCCATCAGCGACGTGCCTCCAAGCACGACGGCGGCGATGGCGTTGAGTTCGAAGCTCTCTCCAGTGGCTGGATGCGCCGCTTCAAGCTGCGAAGCGATAATCAGGCCGACAAGGGCGGCACACAGTGAGGAAGCAAGATAGGTGAACAGCTTGACGCGAGGGACGTGAATCCCGGCCAGACGCGCGCCCCGCTCGTTGCCGCCCACGGCGTACACGTGGCGGCCAAGCGGCGTCTTGTGGGCAATAACAACAGCGATAGCAAAGAGCACGAGCATGATCCACACGGGCGTGGAGAGACCGAGCAAGAACGCCTGGCCCAGCGCGGGAAAGCCTGTATTGCCACGAGCCGCCTGTCCGGCAAGATTCGGAAATGTCTTCCCATTCGAAATCAGCAGCGCTGCGCCGCGCGCAATGTAAAGCGTCCCCAGAGTCGCGATGAAAGGCGCCACGCCCGCCTTCGTAACCAGCCATCCGTTGAGAGTCCCAACGCAGAGACAGACCGTGATGGAGCAGAGCACACAGGCAATCACGGACGGGTAGTGCGTTGCGCCGCCGATGGGAATGCCTTGAGTGAGCAGATAGCCGGCAAACATACCGGACAGTCCGGCAACGGATCCGACCGAGAGATCGATACCTCCCGTGAGCACCACGAAAGTCATGCCGATGGCCAGAATCGCCGAAATCGCAACATGCTTGATGAGGATGCTGAGATTGTTAATCGTAAGAAATGCGGGCGCCATCAGGGAGAACAGCACCAGCAGCGCGATCAGCACGGCCACTGCACGGGCCTTCAGAACATAGAGCGTCCCATGAATATAGGCACCTTTGAAGCTGCGGAATGATCGCGGTACGGTTGCGTTTGAAGTCATGCGCGTGCAATTCCTGTCTCTGTGGTCGCTGGCAGCGTGATCTCGGGGCTCGCAGCCGCAAAAAGTGCTTCATCTGTCATCTGTGAACCTTTCAAATCCGCAGAAATGCGCCCCTGGCAAAGCACGAGTGCCCGATCGGCGAGTGCCTGCGTTTCCTCGATTTCTGACGATGTAAAGATCACACCGATGCCCTGATCGGCGAGTTGGCGCAGAATGCCGTAGATCTCTGTCTTGGCGCCGACGTCAACGCCGCGCGTGGGCTCATCAAGCAGCAGCAACGCTGGAGACCGCATGAGACAGCGCGCGATGAGAACCTTCTGTTGGTTGCCGCCAGAAAGAGCAGTCACTGGCACTTCAAGATCGGGCGCCGCGATATTGAGCTGTCTGGCGAGTTGCAGCACCTGGGCAGTCTCCCGTTTGCGATCAAGAAACAAGCCTCCTGACGCTGCCAGCGCGATGTTCTCGCGAATGGAGAGCTCAGGGATCAGGCCATCGCGCTGACGGTCCTCCGGCACCAGATGAATGCCTGCATGAATGGCATCGCTGACGGAACTTGGCCGAAAGATATCGTCGTTCAATTGAACCGTGCCCGCAATCGCCGGTCGTGAGCCCGCCAGGGCTTCGAGCAGCTCGGTCCGGCCCGCGCCGAGAAGACCGTAGATGCCAAGCACCTCGCCTTTGCGCAGAGTGAAACTGATATCGCTGAGCTGCACTTGCTCGATCCCGCTGTCACTCTGGGGAGATAGACGCAGGCTGTCCACGCGGAGCAGCGGCGCATTGTGCTCGATGGCCGAGTGGAGTTGCGGTAGCGCTGTGATATCCCGCCCCGACATGCGTTCAACGATCCATTGACGCGTGACCGCAGCCCGCGGTGCTTCGCCAACAACGCGGCCAGAGCGCAGCACTGTGAACTGGTCGCCGAGGAGCAGGAGTTCGTTTAAGCGATGCGAGATGTAGATGATGGTGACGCCCGCCTGCTTCAGTTCAGCGATGACGGCGAAGAGTGACTCTGCTTCTGCATTCGAGAGCGCCGATGTGGGCTCGTCGAGAATGAGAATCTGGGACCGCAGATCGAGCGTGCGCGCCAGCTCGACGATTTGCCGGCGGCCGAGAGGAAGGTGACCCACGCTCGTATGCACATCCATTGGCTTACGAAGGCGCTGAAGGGCTTCAGCAGAACGTCTCTCTTCAACAGAGCGATGGATGAGCACGCCCGCATGGACCGGTTCACGGCCCGCGAAAATGTTCTGCGCGATATCGAGATTGGGAAGAACCGCGAGCTCCTGATGCACAATCGCTATCCCATGTTGCGCAGCTTCGCGCGGAGAGCGGTTGACAATCGGAACGCCCTCCAGGAACAGTTGACCCCCATCGGGCGTCTCCACTCCGGCAAGGATGCGCATCAGGGTTGATTTGCCGGCGCCGTTTTCGCCGATCAGCACATTGACCTGATTGCGATACACCCTGAAGTCGACTGCATCCAGTGCTAGGGTGCCCGGATAACGCCTCGTCACCGCGCGAGCTTCCAGGATGATGCTGGCCGGCGCTTGGCTCATTGCGTCGACCCCGAAGAGTTGCAGACAGAGGCGACCGCTGTTTTCCATCCAGCATAGAGGCTGTTTCGAGCGGCAGCTTGCATCATCGGGCTGAAGGCATCGGTGTCATGCGTGAGCGATGCAAGCTCGGGAAGCGAACTCCACCATCCCAGAGAAAGGCCCGCGAGCATGGCAGCGCCAATCGCCGAAAGCTCTTCGTTGCGCGCGCGAAGAACTGGGCAGCCTAGAAGATCCGCCTGGAACTGCATGAGCGCCCCATTCCGCGAGGCTCCGCCATCGGCGCGCAGCTCATCAAAGCCAATGCCCGATGCAGCCTGCATCGCAAAGAAGACGTCGGCTACCTGGTATGCAATGGCATCCAGTGCGGCACGGGCCAGGTGACCCGCGTGATGATGACGACCCAATCCGGTGATGGAACCACGCGCGCTCGCGTTCCAATACGGTGCGCCGAGGCCAACCATGGCGGGCACAAAATAGACGCCGGCCGCATCGTCAACCGTCGCCGCCAGTCGGGCCACGTCAGCGGCAGGATCAGGGAACCCCAGGAACTCACCGAGCCACTGCACCGCCGAACCAGTCATGGCGATGTTGCCTTCTAGAGCAAATTGCGCCTGGCCCGCAATGGACCACGCAATGGTGCGTGCCAGCGTGGGCGTATCACCCGGCAGCGCAGGGCAGAGAGCCATAAGCGAGGAGCCGGTTCCGTAAGTCGCCTTGACAGAGCCGGGCGAAAAACGGCCGTGACCAAACATGGCAGCGTGCGAATCGCCGATGGCAGAAAGAATGGGAACACCGGCCACCTCGGCAACCGCACGGCAAGTACCGAGCAAGCCGGAGGAGGGTTTCAGCGCGGGCAAGGCCGTCCTCGGAATGCCGAAGAGCCGGAGGAGTTCTGCATCCCAATCGAGAGCATCGAGATTGAGCAGGCCGGTTCTCGACGCGTTCGTAAGATCCGTGACGTAGGCGGCGCCTCCCGTGAGACGGTGGATCAACCACGAATCGACCGTGCCGAATCGGAGCACATCCGTGCGGCCTGCGGCTCGTACAGCATCATCGTTCTCGAGTAGCCAGGCCCACTTACCAGCAGAGATCAGCGGCGCCAGAGGCAGTCCGGTTTTCTCGCGGACAACGGCCGCCTGCGGCGCCAGCCGATCGCAGATGAGGGACGAGCGATTGCATTGCCAGCCGATTGCAGGTGCAAGTGGCTCACCGGTCTCCGCATTCCAGGCAAGTGCAGTCTCGCGCTGGTTAGTCAGTGCCAGGGCATCGATCTTCAGCCCGCGCTCGCCCGTAAATGCGGTTGAACTGGCAATCACAGACAGGACGGAATCCCAAAGCGCGAGCGGCTCTTGTTCAACACGCCCATCCTGCAACACCAGGAGAGGAGCGGGAGTTGATGCTCGAAATACAGGCACGCCCGCGCGATCCACGAGCAGGGCCTTGGTGTTAGTCGTGCCCTGGTCGATAGCGAGGATGAGACCGGCGCTCACTTATTGCCTCTTGTCGAGCAGTTTGAGTGCCGCATCATACATACCCTGCGCCGTAAGACTGAAGTGCTCAAGCAGGAACTCTGCGGACCCGGTAGGAGCAAAGACGTCCGGAAGGCCAAGGATGCGCATCGGGGTTGGGAGCTCCACCGCGAGCAGCTCCGCCACTGCCCCGCCGAGTCCGCCACTCGCAAGGCCCTCCTCAGCGGTGACGATATGGCCGGTTGCACGTGCCGCAGCAAGAACCGCTTCACGATCAAGCGGCTTCACGGTGCTCATGTTCAGGACACGCGCAGAGATTTTCATCTCTTCCAACCTGCGCGCCGCATGGAGAGCATGGTGCACGAGAACACCATTGGTGATGATTGTGACGTCACTTCCCTCGCGCAATGTGACGGCCTTGCCAAACCTGAATGGATAGCCATCGGGATGAACCTGCGGGACCGGAATGCGGCTAATGCGCAGAAACATCGGCCCATCATGCACGAGGGAGTAGCGCATGGCAGCCTCTGTCTCCACGTGGTCTGCAGGAACGATCACGGCAAGATTCGGAAGAATGCGCGTCCATGCAACGTCTTCAATGGAATGGTGCGTCGGTCCAAGCTGCCCATAAGCCATGCCAGAGGACATCCCGCAGATGCGTACATTGGATTTGGAGTAGGCGAGATCCACTTTGACCTGCTCCATCGCCCGCGCCGTCAGAAAGCATGAAGCTCCGCAGAGGTACGGCACCATGCCGCTGTTTGCTAATCCATTGCCCACACCGACCATATTCTGCTCGGCGATTCCGACATTCACGAACCGCTCAGGAAACCTTGCCTTGAAGTTCTTGAGCTTTGCGGAAGAGAGTGAGTCGTTGATGACCGCGCAGACGCGGCTGTCCTGCGCAGCCATTTCTTCCAGCGTACGTGCATAAGCATCGCGGCAGTCAAAGAGTCGCTGCGCTGCTGGCGTGGCCATCTCACTTGTGCCGGAATTGCTCACCAGTTCACCTCGACTCCCAACTCGCGGGCGGCAGCGGCAAGTTGCTCTTTTGTGGGAACACCGTGGTGCCAGGCGGGTTCATTCTCCGCAAAGGAAACGCCTTTACCCTTTGTGGTGTGCGCGATCAGGCAGCTTGGCTTACCGGCTTCAATCGGCAGTGAGCCGAGACGATCCCGCAGCGCGTTCGGATCATGCCCGTCGATCTCCTCCACCGCAAAGCCAAACGCCCTCCAGCGATCAGCAAGCGGCTCCATGCGCAGCGTCTTCTCTGTGAAGTCGCCTTGCTGAATCCGATTCCGGTCGACGATGACGATAAGATTGTCGAGGCCGTAGTGTTGCGCGGTCATGGCAGCCTCCCAATTCGAGCCCTCCTGGAGTTCGCCATCGCCTGTGAGCACAAAGACCCTCCAGGACTCATGCCGCATGCGCGCTCCCAGCGCAGCTCCGACAGCAATCGGAAGACCGTGGCCGAGCGGGCCCGTGTTTGCTTCCACACCGGCAAGCTTGTTCCGATCGGGATGACCGTTCAACATGGAAAGCGGGTCCATGAAGGTCTTGAGCTGCTCAACAGGAAAGTAGCCTCTGGCCGCGAGAGTGGAATAGAACGCGCCCGAGCAGTGCCCTTTGGACAAAATGAACCGATCGCGCTGCGGCCAGCGTGGCTGCGACGGGTCAATCCGGAGAATGCCCCCGAAGTAGAGAACCGCCAGGATATCAGCCGAGGAAAGATCTCCGCCTGTATGCCCAAGCTGAGCGTGATTCGTCATGGTCATCGCGCTCAGACGAATCCAGTTTGCCTGGCGCTTTAGCCAGAGAGATCGGTCTTCCGCACTCGTCAGTTCATCGAATGACCGGACTTTCACACCGGGTAGATCCTTGCTGATCATCGCTCCATCCACATCAGCCGGGGCAAGCGCCCGCGGCTCCTTCACTGCGCAGAATCGCGTCCTACGATTCAACGTCACGATCATCCCGCAGCCTGCAACGCGATTCTGGCGGGCCTCAGGGCGCCGCAAAAGGAAGACGAATTCCGCCTGCAGGACTCATGACGTCTGCAGCTGAATACTAACGGAGCGATTTGTTCGCGTAAACATATTTGTGATGTTATGCATAATTATGCACATTCTATATCTCTCATTCAGCGCGGCGAAAGATTCTCACCAGCAAACGTGTGATTGCGCGCCCCAACTCGCAACCGGGGCGCGAGGGGTGGTTGGACCAGAGCGGTGCGGAAGGCGAGCTGCTTCCCGAGCCTGGCAAGCTGAATTGCCCAGGGCTTGTCGACCGGCCTGGCGCGATCGATGCGATGCCATCTCGCTCATGCGGATGGTGATTTCGGGGGCCCCTGGCAAGCTCGAAGCAGGCCCGTGTCGATTGACAGAGACTGTCGATTTCCACACTTCGATTGCCGCTAGCTATCGACGTGATTGATAAGATCACTCATCGTGGCCCCGCAACACTCCTATACTGAACCAGCTAGTCAGTTGCAGACGACTAAGGGAGATATCATGTCCAGCGAATCGAAGTGCCCGTTCTCGGGCGGCATGCTCAAGCACACAACGGCAGGGGCAAAAGGAACCGGCGATTGGTGGCCCAACCAGTTGAACCTCGGCATCCTGCATCAACACTCTTCCTTGTCCAATCCGATGGGCGAGGAGTTCAACTACGCCGAAGAGTTCAAGAGCCTTGACCTGAATGCCGTCGTCAAGGACCTTCATACCCTGATGACCGATTCTCAGGACTGGTGGCCCGCAGACTTCGGACACTACGGGCCGCTCTTCATCCGCATGGCATGGCATTCCGCAGGCACCTACCGCATCCACGACGGACGCGGCGGCGCCGGCAATGGCACGCAGCGGTTCGCTCCGCTCAACAGTTGGCCTGATAACGTCAACCTCGACAAGGCGCGCCGGCTTCTCTGGCCCATCAAGCAGAAGTATGGCCGCAAAATTTCCTGGGCAGATCTCATGATCCTTGCCGGCAACGTTGCCCTTGAATCGATGGGCTTCAAGACCTTCGGCTTCGGAGGCGGCCGCGTAGACATCTGGGAACCGGAGATGGACATCGATTGGGGACCGGAGACGACCTGGCTTGGCGACAAACGTTACAGCGGCGACCGTGAACTCGCAAACCCGCTGGCTGCCGTGCAGATGGGCCTCATCTACGTAAACCCCGAGGGCCCCAACGGCAACCCGGACCCGATTGCCGCGGCGCGCGACATCCGCGAAACCTTTGCCCGCATGGCCATGGACGATGAAGAGACCGTTGCCCTCATTGCCGGTGGCCACACTTTTGGAAAGACCCACGGCGCGGGCGATGTGAAACACGTTGGCCCGGAGCCCGAGGCCGCACCCGTTGAGGAGATGGGCCTCGGCTGGAGGAGCGACTTCCGCAGCGGCAAGGGCGGAGACGCCATCGGCAGCGGCCTGGAAGTGATCTGGACCACGACTCCGACCCAGTGGAGCAACAACTTCTTTGAGAACCTGTTCGGCTATGAATGGGAGCTGACCAAGAGCCCCGCGGGTGCGCACCAGTGGAAGCCGAAGGGAGATGCCGGCGCCGGATTGATTCCAGATGCTCATGACCCGGCAAAGCGCCACGCGCCCACCATGCTCACCACGGACCTCTCCCTGCGGTTTGATCCGGCCTATGAGAAGATCTCGCGGCGCTTCCTCAAGAACCCGGACCAGTTCGCAGACGCCTTCGCCCGCGCCTGGTTCAAGCTCACCCACCGCGACATGGGTCCAATCGCCCGCTATCTTGGCCCGCTGGTGCCAAAGGAGGTGCTGATCTGGCAGGACCCAATCCCCGCTGTCGACCATAAGCTGATCGATGACAAAGACGTTGCAGCCCTCAAGGCCGAGGTTCTCGCGTCCGGCCTGTCGATTTCCCAGCTCGTCACCACTGCATGGGCCTCGGCCTCGACCTTCCGCGGCAGTGACAAACGAGGCGGCGCCAACGGCGCGCGCATTCGTCTTGCTCCGCAGAAGGACTGGGAAGTGAACCAGCCGGCCGAGCTGGCCAAGGTGCTCTCCAAGCTCGAAGCCATCCAGGCCAAGTTCAACAAGGCACAGACCGGCGGCAAGAAGGTTTCGCTCGCTGACCTGATCGTCCTCGCAGGCGGCGCAGCCGTTGAGGCTGCGGCAAAGAAGGCCGGCCATGACGTGAAAGTCCCCTTCACGCCGGGCCGCATGGACGCTACGCCGGAGCAAACCGACGCCGCGTCCTTCGCCGTGCTCGAGCCCATGGCAGACGGCTTCCGCAATTACGTCCGCAAGGGCTGCGAGGCCTCCGCGGCCGAGTTGCTGCTGGACAAGGCGCAACTGCTGACGCTCACTGCTCCGGAGATGACGGCGCTCCTTGGCGGCATGCGTGCCCTTGGCGCGAACTTCGGGCTATCCGAGCATGGTGTCTTCACCAAGCGGCCCGAGATGCTGACCAATGACTTCTTCGTCAACCTGCTCGACATGGGCACGAATTGGCAGAGGTCCGCGAAGTCCGAGCATGTGCTGGAAGGAAGCGACCGCAAGACGGGCGCAATCAAGTGGACCGGCACCGTGGTGGATCTCGTCTTTGGATCAAACGCCCAGCTCCGCGCCCTTGCGGAGGCATACGCAAGCAACGATGCACAAAAGACCTTTGTTCACGACTTCGTGGCCGCCTGGGCCAAGGTGATGAACCTGGATCGCTTCGATCTTGCCTAGTCCTGAAGAGTGGGTCTGAAGCACAACCTGCAGTGACATATAGAAAGGCTGTTCCTTCTTATCTGGTCAGGTACGAAGGAACAGCCCTTCTTGTTGATACAGCGCCTTCTCAGCATCAGTTTCGTTGGCTGCCCGCTCCATCAGGCCACGAGCAACCTGCGGCGTTATTTGACGACGCTGAGTGTCAAGCCCCAGCCTGGAATGCCATGCGGCAAAGCCAGAGGTAAGGTGCCCAGGAGCAGAACTTCTCATCTGCAATCTCTCCCCTTCCCTATCGGACAGTGCGGCACTTGCGCGAGAATAGGCACAGAGCCGGAGAAGTGGTCGACTGAGGGAGGGCCGTGGTGAAGCCGGGCAAGCGAGGGACGCTTCACCTGCAGGCTTTAGGTCGTTTCATGCTCTTGTTGGCCATCCCCGTGGCCATTGGTGCTTTGATGTGGCTGTTTGCTCGGCAGGCACAGCGCCGGTCCGAATGGGTCGCCCATTCACTGCGCGTTCAGATTTCTCTCGAGAGACTTGTAGCCGACCTCAAGAATGGCAGCTCCAGCCATCGTGGCTATCTGCTCACCAGTGCAGATAGTTTTCTTCAAGCGTATCGAAGCGCGGCGACTGCTTCCCGTCATGAGATCTACGATCTGTTCGCGCTCACCGCAGATGATCCCAACCAGCAGCACTTCCTGAATGAACTCCGCCCGATCGTTGAATATTGGCACAGGGATCTTGAATCCGAGCAGGAACTTGCTCGCTCAGGCAAGCTCGACAAGACGACGATACCAGCCGGCATCGAGGAAGATAGAGCGCATCTCGCCACCGTCCTGGCACTCGTGGATGCCATGTATCGGGAAGAGGATCAACTGCTGCAGGGACGCAGTGCAG
>JBAUTX010000005.1:0-3779 GCA_049582405.1 Occallatibacter sp.
TTCATGGGCTTCACCGGTTCGGGAGGCAGTTCTACCTCACGTACCGGGTTGTTCTTCACGTAGCGGTATTTATTTGCCGCCGTGAACACAGCGCTGAATACCCACTTGAGGTTCCTCAGGGAATTCCACGAAAGATCGAGGGCCTTCCGGTTGATGAACCGTTGCACCTCTTCTTCGTGGATCTCGCTCAGGAGCCTCTCACCGAAGGCAGGCTGAAGGTGGTTGTGAAGAAGCGTCAGATACCCCTGGCGGGTCGTGTGCTTCTTCGTGGCCAGCTTCAGCTGCTCATAAATCGGCAGAAAGTCGTTGAGCGTGATCTCAGTGTCCGGCCGGTAGTGCGGATCGTTGATGGCCGCCAGCTTCTCTGCAAGCTTGCGCTGTGCCATACGCTTGTTGGGAACGTTGGCCAGCTTTCCAAGGTTCACTGAGCGCAGCTTCCGTTTCACACTACCATCCGACTGCCGGACATCTTCCCTGTAAAAACCCTCCCACCAGGAAGCCCTGCTATTCTCACGCAGGCGAACACTTCCTGTTTGAAACCGTGACCGGGTCAGTTTCCTCTCCTTCCCGTTGATCCCGGCGATTTCGTTGGCTGTGGCAAGCGTACCACTGCCGCGACTGCCGCGGCGAGACTCAAGATCAATCTGCACTTCGCTCCACTTGAACTTTGGGTTTCTCCCAATCCTGTGGAACGGAAGCGGGTCACGCGAGCCCCGCCTCACACGGCGGTAGATCCAACTGGTGGAGCATCCCAGAATGGCCGCGAGCTGCTTGACCGAAAGGAGGGGCTCAGGAATTGGGTGGAGATGTGACTCGTTTGAATCGACGCAGGGCATTGCACCTCTGCGCGGCTAGAGATTTGGGGTGGTGCCCAGGAGCCGCGCTAAAGCGCGGCCGCTGCAGAGTGACATGAGGTTCAGCGTGCTGGGTCTGAAAGAGCTACAGCCATCTGTAATGGGGTAACCTGCGGACATTGCTTCTCCATTTGAGTTGGCCGGTTCGTACCGGCGCTCATAAGAGGGGGCAAAGATGCACCCCGAAATCCGTTCTTGCGAGATCAATCCTCGTGGTGCTCATCGCACTCCTCCCGTTTGAGTTCAAAGCTGTTTGAAGCCTTTTGTCACACCTTTGCCCAGCAGCCTGCGTGTCGATGGCGATGCCCAAAATGCGGTTGTGGCCGCACTCCGGGCACCGGCCGTGGTTATGCTGCTTGGGTGCTCGCGCCGAAATGGGCATACGCCAGGTCGAGAGCCCGATTCCAGATGGCCGGATCGGAAACCCAGAAGCGAAGCCATGAAGCAAGCCAGGGACTCACTGTTTCCCCGAAGCTCTTGTCCACTGACTTCGAAGGCTTTCCACGCCAGATGCCATGGATCTCGGAGAATACGCGGAAGCTGTCGAACTGAAGCTTTCCGTCCTTCAATGGCAATTCGTCGAGAAGGAAGCCGGCTTGCTCAATCGCCTGCCGGCGGTCCTGATCACTGGCCTCGAATGTGCGCAGCCAGTGCAGGATTTCGATGGCCAACAGCTGCGCATGCCTTTCCTGCTGGCGAGCAGTCTCGTCCTTGGACGCCGTCCGCGGGTTGAGAATGATGGGGCATTGAGGCTGCGGCAACATCCGCAAGTTGATTGGCTCCCACACCCGCTTCGGGTTGTCCTGGTCCCGCAGATAGAGCATGCGATACGGAAGTGCAAGCAGCGAGCGCACCATGGACACGCTGCAGTTCAGAGCCATGGCGAGGTCTTCCACGGAAAAGCCAACCTCGATCAGATGCAGAAGTGCCCGCACCCTCAGGTCGTTCAGTTTCCCATCGCTCGTCTTCTGATCGAGAAATGCCGAAGCTTTCGTGATCATGGCTACCGCCTCCTTCCAGGATGGGGCTGACGGACTGGACGGACGCGATGGGCTGCCTTGAATTCGATCAACGCCGAGAGCTCGTACCGGACAGGGCCGTTCTGCTCGTACTGCAAATACGCAGGACCCTGGCCCCGCTTGCGCCACTTCATCAGGCGGTCTGCATTGACGCCGAGAATCTCCGCCGCGTCTGGTGTGTTGAACACCGGATCGTCAATAGGGACAAGAAGCGGCTCCGCGGGTTCCAGTTCCCTCAAGCGGGCTGGAATCTCTGCGATCTTCTTTGATGGGGGAGTGCTAGCAGGCGGGGTGGGCTGTGGATTGGCGAGGCTGGCGAGCTTAGCGGCGCGCGCTTGAAGAATCCTTGCGAGCTGCGAGTTCGGAGGAATGTTCATACTGCTCCTCAGACCGGCTTGATTTGGGAACCGTGACTTTCATCCCGGTTCCCACCGGTAAGTGCGGAGCTTCGTCCCCATCAAATCTAATTGCAGTAAATGCCTTCATTCTTCCACCTTTCTGGACTGCAACTTCCTGCTATGCCGCTGTCGTGGCGACTTCGGGTCCAGCTCATCCGATAATTCGTGCTTCAATTCACCGGTGTATTTGGCTTGTTGCTGCATCGCATCTTGGATCGTCGCTCGAAATCTCAACAAGAAGCGCTCCTTAATCTCATCGGAAGGCGGACCTTCGGCCCTTGCGAGCAAAATATCGAGGAGATCGTCAGGTGCTTCGGTAATGATCCAGCCTTCTTTCGACAGTTGACGCAAACTTCTTTTCAAATTCGCCTCATTCATATACGACTCCGGATGCCCTGACATCTTGAAGGGCCATGGAACCATGGAGATCCGCTCGATTTGCCTCTTCAATGATTCTGTCTTTCAAGCGTTTGTGCCGCACTCGAGCGGTTCCCTCCTTAATTCCAAGCCATGTGCCTATCTCCTTATAGCTACGATCATGGGCGCGCCAAAGCAGAATTTGCTGATCCTCAGCTGGAAATTGCGCAAGCTCATCCCTGAGCCAATGTAGAAGAAGCCTATCTTGGGATGGAAGTTCCCGTCGTTGAGCTTCACGCACGAAATTCTCTTCTTCAAACGGCTCGCTGGGCCGGTCCGCGCGATGAAAATCAATTGCAAGATTCCTCGCAATCTCAACTACCCAGGTCGTGAATCTGGCCCGCCCGGTTCTCTTAAACCTTTGTACTGATGAGTGGACCTTCAGAAGTGTGTCTTGCACGATTTCCTCGGCATCAGGCTCACGTATCCCCATATGATGCACAAGAAACCGCCACAAAGGCTTGAACATCCTATCCGCCAAATGATCAAAGGCCTCCTTCGAGCCCTTCTTCAGATCCGCGACAAACTCAGCCGTGTTCAGGTCGTTAAGTTCCGTAAATCTAGCCCTTTTAGTCCCTTCTAGTTACTTTAACGAATCCGCGTTACGGGAACGAGGATCGCTTTGATTCCCAAGGGTTTACTCAGGGCTGGGAGGTCCCCAATTGGTTCTCGCACCGGGCTGGAAATTCAAGGCACACGACAAGAAGTTGTCCCTCTGCTCGAATTCCGATTGCCAGCATCGAAATGCCCCAGAAGCCTTAGCTGCGAAGATACAGGTGCAAGAATCCGCGCGTCTGACAAGAGACGCACATTGACGGATGCTGGCGGTTTCAATCAAGTGCATAGTCAGTACAGCCAATTCTCATGTCGAACAGGTAACTGATTCAGTGTCTTGCGGTACTGCCGCCACAGCGGCATCGCTCTTTCTATGCAATCGATGAAGCCTTTGCCATGATTTGGTTCAAGCAAATGAACCATCTCGTGGACGACGATGTACTCCAGGCATTCCCGGGGCTTCTTGGCCATTTCGGTATTCAAGCGTATGGCGTGGGTTGCCCGGCTGCAGCTGCCCCATTTCGTCTTCATGCGCT
>JBAUTX010000006.1:0-1991 GCA_049582405.1 Occallatibacter sp.
CCAATACACAAGGTGGTGCCCCCAGTTCACCGTCTCCATCACATGCGGCAATGCCAGACAGATCGCACGAATGCGCTCGTTGTCCATACCACGCCCCGCCTCAGAACTTCGCTTCAAACAACCGGAATCGCCGCTCCAGCTCCCACTCCGCCGTGGCCTTCTCGCTTCCGTCCAGGAATGCCTTGCACCCCGCGCTCATCGTGTCGCCGCCCGGCGCCTGCCCTCGGCACGGCGTGGCCACGGCCGCAAACACATCCGGCGCGGCCCACAAATCCTCTCCGGGCAGAAAGCTGTGCTCAATCCCCGCCCGCGCCATCTGCTTCATGTCCGTGTAGCCCAGGTGATAATCCATCACCGCCCGCACATACTCATGCGTCAGGTCGATGCGGCTCACGCCCTCATCATCCGTCGACAGCGCCACCGGCACATGCGCCTCGCGGTAGATCGGAAACGGATGCTCCTCGCCCTTCACGCCCAGAATGCCTTCATTCGAGCTCAGGTTGATCTCCACCATCACGTGCCGCTGCGCCATCTCCTTCAGCAGGCCCTGCGCGTCTCTCTCATACATCACGTCCACGCCGTGCCCGATGCGCTCCGCATGGCCCAGCTCCACCGCCTGCCGAATGTGGAAGCGCAGCCCCTCCGGCGGCACCAGTCCCGGCGCCAGCTCGCCCGCGTGCAGGCTGATGTGCACCTCCGGATACACGCCGTGCAGATAGTCCAGCATCTTCATCTGCAGCGTGTAGTCCCGCATCGACACATACCCGTCCTCCTGCATCACAAAGTTGATGCCGACCCACGTGTCGTCATGCGCTTCCATCGCCGCCTTCACCGTCTCAAACCCCAGCAGCGTCTGCGCAAACACCTGCTCCGGCGCATTCCCGCGCAGCACCTGGTAGAGATACCGCACCGTCACCTTGCACGCCGGCGCAGCCTCCGCCGTTCCGCAGCGCTCCATCTCCTTGCGCTTCGCCTCCGCGTCCTTCGCATCGGCCAGGTCGGCCGCCACATCGTCCCGCAGCCCCGCCGCCAGCAGCGCATCGCGATACTTGGCAAAGTCCATATCCAGCGGATGCGCATGAGCCAGTGCAATCGCATGCCCGAACGCCGGAGTCTCCATCAGCTCCAGGTACTGCTGATTCTGGTCCGCCGCGCGGCTCGCCACCTCATCCACCCACTCGCCGGTATGCGTCTTGCTCAACCCGCTGAAGCGCCCAAAGGTCGAGAAGAACTGGTCGTGCCCGCTGAACGACTTCACCGGCACATAGCTCCGCATTGAAAACGAATCCACCAGCTCGTCATATAGATCCTGCTCCGCCGTCGTCAGCACGCCCGACAGCTCCTTCGCCGGCACCAGCGGCGCCACGCACGGCGGCTTGGTAAAGCTCAGCTCTTTCGGATCCACGCAGATCCCGTCCTCGCCCGCATCCTCGATAAAGGTCTCCGCATACACCGCGCCGCTCAGGTGCACATGCAGGTCCGCGCCCTTCGGAAACTGATCGAGATACGCGCGCAGCGTCAGCGGACCGTCGGCAACCGCTTGCTGAAAGGCGCGCGTCGCGCGGCCTTCCGCAGCCGCGCGAGTCATCGGACCCTCCGAGGCAGGGTGAGAGGCAGAAGTCTGTGCCTCAGTTGCAGGGCAAACAAAAACTGCAACAGCAGCGCAGGTGAGCCAGAAGGGAATGCGTGTCATGGTTGCTCACCAGTGTAGTGCAACCGCATCCACCCCGCGCAAAATGCTCTGCACGGGCGTCTTGCGCCGCGTCCATCCCAGCCGCTTCCTTCGGTTTGGCGGCCCGCGGTGGAATTGCTATACTAGCTAAGCTGTTGCAGTGCACTGTTCGTGGACCCGTCCCACCCTTCTCCGGCCCAGCCGGAATCCGCGCAGGAAAGTGCAACGAGAAGTCTTCACTGAGGCCAGGTAGCTCAGTGGTAGAGCGCGGCCCTGAAAAGGCCGGCGTCGGCGGTTCAATCCCGTCCCTGGCCACCAT
>JBAUTX010000007.1:0-14125 GCA_049582405.1 Occallatibacter sp.
GTGGGAGCATCCTGCCACGCAGGCAAATCTTGAACTCCTGCGGCAGCGCGGCGTCCGCGTGATCGAACCCGGAACCGGATCGCTGGCCTGTGGCATGGTTGGCCCCGGCCGTATGGCTGAGCCCGAGGCCATTGCAGAGGCTGTGATGAATGCTCTCGGCCACCGTCACGACATGGCCGGCGAAGTGGTGCTGGTCACGGCGGGCGGCACACGTGAGGCGCTGGACCCGGTGCGATTCATCGGCAACCGGTCAAGCGGCAAAATGGGATTCGCATTGGCCGATGCGGCGCAGGGCCGCGGCGCGCGCGTGATTCTGATCAGCGGCCCTTCGGCTTTGCATCCACCGGCACATTGCGAGCTTATCAAGGTCACCACGGCAGAAGAGATGCGAACCGCCGTACTGGAGCACATGGCCGAAGCCACATTGATCATCAAAGCCGCAGCGGTGGCCGATTATCGCCCCTTGAAGGTTGCCGAGCAGAAGCTGAAGCGCTCCGGCCCACTGACTCTCGAACTGGCGCCCACGGCGGATATCCTGGCCGAAGTCGCTCAGCAGCGGCGCCCAGGGCAGTTGATTGTGGGCTTTGCTGCCGAGACGGAGAACGGCATGGAACATGGCCGCGCGAAGCTCCTCCGCAAGGGAGCTGACGCCATCGTGTTGAATGATGTCTCTCGAGAAGGCGTCGGCATTGACGCTGATAACAATGCCGCCACATTCCTTACAGCTTCCACAGCAATTGAACTGCCGGAGATGCCTAAGCGAAAGCTTGCAGACAGGATTCTGGATGAGATTGCGACCCTGCGGCGTCCGCGTTCGCTCGTGGTTGAGATGGACCAGACCACGCCGCAGGATCGGGTTCTGCGTCAGTCTGACATTCCGCCGGCTGCACCTCGCCCATTGATTGTGGAGGGTTGAGCGTGACGCAACCGCTCGACCAGTCCACCAGGGATGCGCTTGCTGCGCGCATGCGCTTCTACCGTGACCTAGGCTTGAATGAGCTTTATCAGCGGCCGGTGGACCCCACCCTGCTTGCCGAAGCTCCTGCAGTCGTCGATGAGGGACCGCTGCCTGCGGAACCTGTCACGGCGTCAGAGCAATCCCCTGCAAAACTGCCACAAGCCCATGAGGAGCCGACCATTTCTCCCCGAAAGCCGTTCCCTGAACCTCCAGCCGTCGCGGCACCCGTAGCATCCGGCGACCGCGAAGCCGCGCTCCGCATGATTCGCGAAGAGATTGGCGACTGCACCCGATGCGCACTGCACAACGGACGCACGAAGCTGGTGTTCGGCGATGGCAGTCCAGAGGCACGGCTGATGTTTGTGGGCGAGGGTCCGGGCGCGGATGAGGACGCGCAGGGCATTCCATTTGTGGGCCGGGCCGGGCAATTGCTGAACAACATGATTGCCGCGATGGGCCTGAAGCGTGAAGAGGTCTACATTGCCAACGTTGTGAAGTGCCGACCTCCTGGCAATCGCACTCCCGAGCCGGATGAGGCCAACACCTGCTCGCCATTTCTCTTTCGCCAGATTGATGTGGTGCGTCCTCAGGTGCTGGTCGCGCTGGGAGCCACGGCAGCAACGTATCTGCTGGGCCAGCGGCAGCCGCTGGCAGGACTGCGTGGTCGCGTGCATGCCTTTCGCGGCTGCCAGTTGATTGTGACGTACCACCCGGCCTATCTGCTGCGGGATCCGCGGCAGAAGAAAGAAGCATGGGCAGACCTGCAGATTGCCATGCGCGAGCTGGGCTTGAAGGCTCCTGCGCGCGGCTAAGGTGATGTCTGTTGCGCGAACGGTCGACTAATCCCGATCTTGCCAGAGCTTGACTCCGCCTAGAATGCCCGTCTCATTCGAAATGATCGTAACGTGCTCTGGCGGCGTGGATTCAATCTTCTTGGCATTCCCTCCGCCCAGGTAGAGGTGATCCCAGTTGAATAGCCTGGAGGTCTGCTCAATTGCCATCTGCAGCAGCTTATTCCAGCGCTTCTTGCCGTATTTGTCCAATCCGCGGCGGCCAAGGTAATCCTCATAGGTTTTCTTGAACCATGGGTGATGGCCCAACTCCAGACCTGGGCAGAGGTGTCCGCCTGTGAAAAGAGACGATCCCAATCCAGTGCCAAGTGTGAGAACGAGCTCAACGCCATGCCCCTTGATGGCGCCGTAGCCTTGCACGGCTGCGTCGTTGGCGACGCGCACGGGCTTCTTCCAGCGCTTTTCCAACTCCTCCTGTAAGGGGAAGCCAGCCCACGCAGGGTGAAGATTGAACGCGCCGAGAGTTGATCCACGCTTGACGACGCCCGGGAAGCCGACGGCAATGCGATCATATCCGGGCAAGAGCTCGCTAAGTTCATGCAGCTTTTCGAGTACGGCCGCTGGCACGGCCGGTTCCGGCGTTGCCACGCGCTGGCGGTCGCTGATGGGTACGCCTGCCGTGTCGAGCAGCATAGCCTTCAAGCCTGATCCGCCGATGTCAATGGCGAGCGTGATGGGATGAGCCGACCTGGTGGCGGATTTCGGCATGGAGGTATGAGGCTTGACCGCAGAAGTTGTCATCACGCATGAATTGTAATGCGAGCGGAGGGCGAGCCGGAGCATGTGCAAATCCTGTCGGAATCCTCCCTCGCCAGTGCAAGCTCATCCCCTACACTGAGTCTTGTCGCCCATGCCCGATTACTGCGAGGTCGCGCTACCTGTACCGCTGGACCGCACGTTTACCTATTCCCTGCGCCCGGATCAGGAGCCGCAGCGGGGTGCGCGGGTGATTGCACCATTCCGGCAGGAAAAGCTGATTGGCGTCGTGACGGGGTTGTCCTGCACGGTGCCGAAGGACTTTGAAGCGCGCCCGATTGAAGCTGTCATCGATGAAGCGCCCTTGCTGAGTGAGCATCTGCTCCAGCTGGCAGAGTGGATTGCGCAGTACTATCTAGCGCCGCTGGGCGAGGTGCTGCGCGGCATGTTGCCGCTGATGGCCGAGGTGCGCCGCACGGTCTATTACCGCATCACAGATCTGGGACGGGACTTGCTCGCGAGCGCGGTCGAGGCGGCGCCAGGGAACAGCAACTGGAAGGCCAGAAGGCGCCCTAGCAAAGCGGAGTCTATGCTGGTGGACGAGCATAGCCTTGTGCGGCGTGTACTGGAGCGACTGGCATCGGGCGAGCCGGTGCGAGTTTCCACCCTGCGGACAGCGACTGGAGCCACGCTCCCTGTCTTAGCCTCGATGCTGCGCAAGAAGTGGGTTGTGCGTGAAACGTCGGCGGTGGAGCGAGATGCGCGGCGTACAGAGCGGTTTGCGGTACTGATCCCCGAGGGGCGGCTGCCTGCGTTGACCGAAAAGCAGCAGGCCCTGCTGGCGGAGCTGGCGGCGAACGGGGGCGAGATCCACCTGTCCGAGCTGAGGCGCAAAGGCTTGCCTCCTTCCACCCTGCAGACGCTTGTGCGGCGTGGCCTCGTACGGATTGAGGAGCGGCCGGCCGCCTTTCATCTTGGCGGCATCGCGGGGCGGAGCCAGCCTGTGCACCTGAATGAGACGCAGACGGAGGCGCTCGCTTCCATCGCAGCAGCGCTTGGTGCATTCAGGCCGTTCTTGCTGCATGGAGTCACAGGGTCAGGCAAAACCGCCGTGTACATTGAGGCGATGCAGCGCGCACTGGACCACGGGTTGGCGTCCATTCTGCTGGTGCCGGAAATCGGGCTTACACCGCAGATGGCGGGAGTGCTGGATGCGGCGTTTGGGACTCGCGTTGCGTTGTTGCACTCTGCATTGACGCCGGAAGAGCGCAGCGAGCAGTGGCGGCGCATCCATCGCGGCGAGGCTCCGATTGTGGTGGGGACGCGGTCCGCCATTTTTGCCCCACTTGAGAATCTGGGACTGATTCTGGTCGACGAAGAGCATGACCAGAGCTACAAGCAGGAGGAGACACCCCGCTACAATGCGCGCGATGTGGCGGTGATGCGGGCCAAGCTGGCCGGTGCGGTGGTTGTGCTGGGCTCGGCTACGCCGTCGCTGGAAACATGGCACAACGCGGCGCAGGGAAGATACACACGCATCGAGATGCGGGATCGCGTGAAGGATCGCCCCTTGCCGCCGGTGGAGTTGGTTGATATGCGGCGCGAGTTTCAGGAGGCGGGGCAGGAGCAACTCTTCTCGCGAGCCCTGGTGGAGCAGACGCGGGCCACGCTGGAGCGCGGCGAACAGGCCATGATTCTGCTCAACCGCCGTGGCTACTCCTTCGCGGTGATCTGCCGGGCCTGCGGCAAGAAACTGGAATGTCAGAACTGCGCGATTGCCCTGACGCATCATAAGCCGCCGGCGGAAGATGCGGGGCTGGCCCGCGAAGGGCAGCGGCTGGAGTGTCACTATTGCGGGTTTCGCAGGACGGTTCCGGCGCGGTGCCCAGAGTGCGACAGCGAGCACCTCTACTACCTGGGCGCTGGTTCGCAGCAGGGGGAGGAACGGCTGGCCGAGATTTTTCCCGCGGCGCGCATTGGACGGATGGATCGCGACACCGTGCGGGGACGGCATGATCTGGAGCGGCTGCTGGCACGCCTGCACTCAGGCGAAATCAACCTGCTGGTGGGCACGCAGATGATTGCCAAAGGGCACGACATTCATGGCGTGACGCTGGTCGGCGTCGTGGGCTGCGATCATGCGCTCTCCATGCCGGACTTTCGTGCGGCAGAGCGCGTTTTTCAGTTAATTACCCAGGTTTCTGGCCGCGCAGGGCGGGGAGAACTGACGGGCCGCGTTGTCGTGCAGACCTACTATCCAGACCATTACGCGGTTTTGGCCGCCAGCCAGCACGATTACAGCGCCTTTGTGGAACGCGAATTGAAATATCGCCGCTGGATGCACTACCCGCCGTTTGGCGTGCTGGCGAATATCCTCATCCAATCCGACAAGCTGGAGGAAGCGGCGGGTTGGTCGGCGGAGCTGGGCAAATGGTTTCAGTCGGCGGCGCCGGAGGGTGTGCGCGTGCTTGGCCCGTGTACGGCTCCGATTGCGCGGATCAAGGGCATTTACCGGTTCCACATCATCTTGAAGGCGTCTTCTCGCAAGGCCCTGAACGCAATCCTGCGTGGCGCGCTGAAGCACGCTGAAGGGGCTGGAATTCCGCGCAGGAACCTGGTGATGGATGTGGACGCACAACGACTGATGTAAGGCGACCCCTGAAGGCCATGCGGCGAGTGCCGGGGCGCTCTTATTCTGCTGGCTTTGCAGGTTCTGCAGTGTTGGCCAGCGTATGCAGTTCCTTGCCCGGCTTGAAGCGCACCGCCTTGCCTGGCGTGATGCTCACTTCAGTTCCGGTGCGGGGGTTGCGGCCAATGCCGGTCTTGCGGGCGCGTACACTGAAGACGCCAAACCCGCGGAGCTCGATGCGTTCCCCTGCGGCAAGTGCCTGCTTAAGACCCTCGAAGACCGTGTCGACGGCTGCCTCAGCCTTGGTGCGCGGCAGGCCCGTGCGCTCGATTACATGATGTACGATGTCCTGCTTGATCACTGCCGTTACCTCGCTTGCGCAACTGGATTTGACTGTACCACGCCCAACGCAATTGATAGTACAGATTTTGCGCCAAAGTTGAAACTCCTGCAACTCTACTACTAGAAAATTAAGTGCTGACTCTTTCCTTCCTTGCGACGATGTTCCAGGGGGACGTAAGGCCGGATTTCTGCCGACTTTCTCACAGGTTGTCATTGGCCGAGGCGTTCCGTAAGATGAAGTTTTCGAGCTGCCAAGAGAGCCAGCTAAGCACATACCGGCCTGGGAGCAGGCCGCGACAGGAGAAGCATGTCCATTCAAAGCGACCGTTGGATTCGGGAACAGGCCCTGAACCACAAGATGATTGATCCCTTCAGCGAAAAGCAGGTTCGCGAGGGCGTCATCTCCTATGGCCTCTCCTCTTACGGCTATGACCTGAGAGTGACGGACGAGTTCAAGATCTTCACAAATGTGAACTCTGCCATCATTGACCCCAAGGCATTTGATGAGCGGTCCTTTGTTTCGGTCCAGGCGGAGTCGGTGATCATTCCGCCCAATTCCTTCGCCCTGGCGCGCTCGGTTGAGTACTTTCGTATTCCCAGAAACGTATTAACAATCTGCGTTGGGAAATCAACGTATGCGCGTTGCGGCATTATTGTGAATGTGACCCCGTTTGAGCCGGAGTGGGAAGGGTTTGTCACGCTGGAAATCTCCAATACGACCCCGCTGCCGGCCAAGGTATATGCCAATGAAGGACTGTGTCAGATTTTGTTCTTCAAGTCGGATGAAGTCTGCGAAGTCAGCTACGCGGATCGCAGAGGCAAGTACCAGAAGCAGCAGGGAATCGTATTGCCCAAACTGTAAGCCGCTCACGCCATGGAATGGGCTAGCGACGCCACGGCCAGCGTATCTTCCGGCCCGGATCGTTCACTGCAGGTACGCATCGCGCGGAATTTGCCGAATGATGTTCACGCTACGATGAGAGTTCACATGGCCCACACCACCACACGGCACACGGTAACCATTGGGCTCCTCGAAGGTGAGCCCATTCGCATGGAGGGGTTGCGTGGTGTGTTCGAGCAGGTGCCGATGGATGGGCAAGTTCAACTCGTCCCGGTGATAGGACCACTGCAAGAACTGCTGGCAAATCCTGAGGTCGGCTACATCATCGTAGACATGAACTCGTCGCCGGGGCATCTGGAGACACTGCGGCAGATCAACCGAATGAAGCCATCTGTTCGCTCGATCGTCATTGGACCAGAGCAGGACGATGCACAGGTGATGGAAGCCATCATCGCAGGGGCTCGCGCATATCTGGATATGACGGCCGGGCCGCGCACCATTCGCGAAGCGATTGAAATTGTGCTCTCAGGATCCATCTGGGCGCCGAGGAGATCGCTGGCCCGTCTGATTGACAGGCTGCTGACGCAGAAGGAGTCCAGTGCCTTTGCCAACGCGACAAATTTGACGGCCCGGGAAAAGCAGGTCCTCGACCTGATTCTGCTCGCACGTTCAAACCGCGAAATTGCCGTGGAACTTGGGATCGAGGAGAGGACCGTAAAGTCGCACGTGGGCAAACTCATGCGGAAGACGGGCGCCGAAAATCGAATTGGGTTGTCGATGCAGGCGCTTACAGGGACGGTAAGTTCCAGACAAGGATTGTCTGGACCGGCAAAGACTTAAATTACGGAAGTCATAAGTCAATGAATCGCTTAGCCTCTAGTCCTTTCGTACTCTTGTAACTGGGAATCAGTTACCAGACACTTGGTGCAGAAACAACGCAGATCTGGGGAAAGGAGTTCCCAGGCGGCATGTCCGCATGGAGCCTGGGAACTCCTCTTTTTTCCGACAGCGCTGTTTTTCGCCGATCTTCCCGCCTGCCCAGTGAGGCTAGTCAGCCTACCTTGAATCAGCTTCCGGCATCCAAGTTTGAAAAGAGGGATGGGGTAGCCGCGTCTCGATAGATCCCAAGCCCCCGTTTTTCTGCTGGACAAATTGTTCTGGATCATGGATTTAACTGCCTTGGGTCGATTTTCCGGGCTGACCATGGACGTTGCAATCAAGGTACCCTGCCGAAAGGAATTTCTTCCGGTAGGCTTACTAGAGGGCATATGTGCCGTCTATTGCGAGAACAATCACCCATACCGCCAGGGACTGGCGGAACACGAAAGGAATCAGGAATGAAAAGAATCTTTACATCGATCTGCCTTTGCTTGCTGGCGACATCCACTGCATTTGCGGCATCGTCCAAGCAGGATCTGCAGGCGCGTATTGATTCGGCCAAGACCGTGCTGGAGCAGATTATGTCCGCCCCGGACCGCAGCATCCCCACAAACATTCTGCAGGACGCAACATGCGTGGGTGTCGTGCCGGGCATGCTGAAGGGAGCGTTCGTCTTTGGCATGCAGTACGGCCAGGGCGTAGTGACCTGCCGCACGGGTCATGGCTGGAGTGCGCCGGTTCTGATCCGCATGGCTGGCGGATCTTTCGGCTTCCAGATTGGCGGTCAATCGACTGATCTGGTGCTGGTGGCCGTGAACGACAAGGGCTTTCAGGATCTTCTGAAGAGCAAGTTCAAGATTGGCGCTGACGCCTCTGCGGCAGCGGGACCAGTGGGCCGGGCAGGCCAGGCCGCTACCGACTGGAAGATGAATGCAGAACTGCTGAGCTATTCACGGAACAAGGGACTGTTTGCAGGCATTGACCTGGATGGCACGAGCGTGAGCCAGAACAAGGACGACACCGATACGTACTATGGCGCTGATCGTACGTTCGAGTCGATTCTGAAGGGCGGTGTCGCGGTGCCCGCAGGCGCAGAGCCATTCGTTCGCAGCGTCGCCAAGTACTTTGTGGCTGCCAAGGATCACAAATAAAGGCAGTACAAGCACTCTCAAAGGGTGGTTCCAGTACGGAGCCACCTTTTTTGTTTTCTGCCGGAATGTGCCGCTGCTGGCTTCTTGCTGGCGATGCCGGTGATTGTGCGTTCCAGGCGCTGTGATGTGGCGCAGCTGGTCATCACTGCTCTGCGTAGAACATGGTGTTCGTGCGAACTGTGACGCCGGGTCGATTGACGGTGATGGTGAGGGTGTGAAACTCACCGAAGTTGGCGGCAGCCGCAGAGTCGAAAATAAGGACGTAATAGCCCGTGGCGTCGGCGACGCCCTGGGTAATTTCGGCTTCGAGGTCTTTGCTGTGGACGAGCAGCTGCCCTCCGCTCTGGTGAGCGAGGGCCTGGAGGCTGAGGCTGCCGGCCGTCGCGTCGGCTGCAGCCGGAAGGCCGTTGAGGAAGGACCGGTCGTGGTCATTGAGTTCGAGTGATCTTGTGAGGAGATTCGACGGCAAGACCAAGTCGAGCGTGACCTGACCCTCTCTCAGTGCCGTCGAGACGTGGACGAGGTGCTCGAAAAAGTTCTGCCGGGTCGCGTCGTCATCGGCGCGGAACTGCTTTTCGTAGAGGAGTGGCCAGCCGGAGCTAATCCAAATGAGAATGGCCCTGCCAGGGATGTTGGCCTGCTGGGTGGCAATTTGGTCGAGAGCGTTGATGGAGCGTGTAAAGCGGTCATTGAGGCAGGACAATTGCTGGGCTGAGTTGTCGATGCTCATCTGGCCGGGCTTCGCGGTGGCCAGGAATGCATCACTCGGGTTGAATTTCGGCGTGCAATCGTAGGGATGAAGGGATGGTGTGAGGGTCTTGAGGTCTGCGAGAACGGTATCGCGGCTGGTTGAGCTCTTACTGAGGGTTGGTCCGACGCCGGTGACCACAGCGATGGAGACGGGATAGGGAAGAAGGCTTGGGCTCTGCTCGAGGAAGTGCTGAATCGATCTGCGGTAGTCGCCGAGATCGCGTGACGAGCTGTTGACGGTGTCGAGAAGGAGGATAACGTGCGCAGGGGTGATTGTTGCGTCGAGCGGCACCTCACGGACAGAGACGAGCGGATGGAGTGCGAGGTCCTGAAGAAGGGTGAAGTCTTTGTCGTGCAAACCCGTGACGTGCCTGCCCGACGCGTCGTTGACCTGGACATTGAGGATGATACGGTGCTCCATCTTGTAGCGCATCTCGCGCTCTGCGTGCGTTCTGGGGATGAGTTGCGGGGATGGTGACGATTCAGGCGGAGCGGTCTGGCTCGACGCGTTCCGGGGCACAAGAAGGGCAGCCCACGTGAGCGTGAGGCAGAGGAGAACTTCGCCCAGTGACTTCCCTCTCGGCATGCGTCCCGCCAGGGCACGGATTCTCCGGCCAGCGTGCCAGCAGTCCATCTTAACCGGACGGGGCAGAGGCTGCACTGTCTGATAGGGAATGGCAGCCTGGCGAAGAGGCAAGTTGTGCTGGAGGTGATGCGTTGGGCGCCGATGGATACCCTACACTAAGCTGTTACCCAAAGTGTGATGCGGGAAAGGTTCGAGTACGGGCTGGTGCGGCTGGTGGCGCGCGCTCTGGGGCGCATGCCACGTGCAGCCGCGCGTGCCGTGGCGGGTATGCTGGCCTGGGCCGTTTACCGCATGCTTGGCCGCCTTCGTCGCGTGGGGCGCCGGAATCTTGAGCTGGCCTTTCCTGAACAGAGCGAGATCTGGCGTGAGAATACGCTGCGAGGCGTTTATCGCCATCTGGGCTGGCAACTGGTGGAGTTCTGCCGCATGGAGCGGTATACGGCAGAGAGCACCCGCAGTTTGATTCGGACAGAGGGGCTGGAGTTCTATCTGCGTGCCCGGGACCGCGGAAGAGGCGTGCTGATCCTGACGGGGCATCTGGGAGCGTGGGAGCTGTCGAGCTTTTATCACTCTCTGATGGGCTACCCGATGGGGATGGTGATTCGCCGGCTCGACAATCGCTTGCTGGACGAGTTTGTGAACGGCATTCGCTGCATGCATGGCAATCGGGTGCTGCATAAGGATGATTTTGCGCGTGGCCTGCTGAAGGCGATGCATGAGGGGGAGACGGTCGGCATCTTGATGGACACGAATATGACCCCACCACAGGGAGTGTTTGTGGACTTCTTCGGCCGTAAGGCGTGCACGGCGTCGGGTCTTGCGAGGGTCGCGCTGAAGACCGGCGCTGCCGTCCTGCCGGGCTTCATGTTGTGGGAGCCGGGAGAACGGCGCTATGTGCTGCACTTTGGGCCGGAGCTCCAGTTGAACCGCACGGGCGACCATGAGGCCGACGTCCTGGCCGCGACGCAACAGTGCGCTGCCGTCACAGAGGCATGGATCCGGCGCTATCCTGACCAGTGGCTTTGGATTCATCGCCGCTGGAAAACGCGGCCTGCGGGGGAGCAGGGACTTTACTGAGGAGCGCAACCGATGACGGTAGACGAACTGATCGGAAGACTTGGAGGCCGGCTGGTGCGCGGAAATGCAGAAAGCCAGATTGTGGGCGTCCGCTCGTCTGAACAAGCCACTGCGATGCATCTCGTGTTTGCGGACTCCCCGGCTGCCATGAGTACGGCGCTCGCGAGCGTGGCCGGTGCGGTGGTGCTCCCGGCTGGCACGGCGGCGGCTGCATCGGACGACAAGTGCATTGTTGAGGCGGAGCAGCCACGGCTCTGGTTTGCACGGGCGGCGCGATTGCTTCAGCTCGATTCCCGAAAGCCGGGCATCCATCCTGGCGCAACCGTGTCGGAGGATGCAAGTCTCGGCATCGGCGTCTCTGTAGCCGCCGGAGCGGTCATCGATGCCGGGGTTCAGATTGGCCCGCATACTCGGATTGAGGCGGGCGCGGTGATTGGTTCTGGGGTGCGCATTGGAGGAGACTGCTGCATTTATCCGCGTGCCGTGCTTTATCCAGGGACTACGCTTGGGGATCGCGTCAGGGTCCATGCGGGCGCGGTGCTGGGGGCGGACGGATTTGGCTATGTGCGTGACAACAAGACCGGTGCGTACACACAGTTTCCGCAGCAAGGCACGCTGGTGATTGAAGACGATGTTGAGATTGGCGCAAACTCGACGATTGACCGAGGAGCGCTGCAGGAGACGCGCATTCGTCGTGGAACGAAAATCGATAACCTCGTCCACGTCGGGCATAACTGTGATATCGGCGAGGATGTGATTCTGGTGGCGTTGACGGGCATCTCGGGGTCGAGCACGGTGGGCAAGGGCGCGGTGATTGCGGGGCAGGTGGGCATCGGGGATCACGTGCACGTGGGGCCGGGCGTCATTCTAGGCGGGCAATCAGGCGTGTTTAATGGGAAGACTTTGACGAATGAAGGCCACAAGCCGGGAACGGTCTTCTTCGGGACGCCTGCGCGCCCGCTCAAGCAAGTGCTGCGGGAGCAGGCCGCGCTGGCGAGGCTGGCGAAGGGCCGCGAGAAGTCGCCTGGCAGGGAATAGTCATGCCTGTGATTGTGGTCGGTGGCAGCGCGTGTGGCGTGGGGAAGACTGCCCTCGTCTGCGCGTTGATCAGAGCGCTCCCGGAATTTGCGTGGACCGCCGTGAAGATCACGGGTCATGGACACGGAAGGTCAGAGGCAATCCGGGAAGAGACAATAGCGGGCGAGGTAAACGATACGGCGCGCTATCTGGCCGCAGGGGCAAAGCGTGCCCTGCTTGTCACCGCACCGGACTGTGATTTTGTCCAGGTTCTGCAGACGCTCCGATTGAGCATCGATCCAGGCACGCCCTTGATTCTTGAGTCCAATCGCATCGTAGACTATCTGCAGCCGGATGTTTGTCTGGCTGTGGATGGGGAACCGGGACTGGCGCCAAAGCCGTCTTATGCCAGATTGAGAGAAAAAGCGGATGCGATCCTCCAGCCAACTGCAGAGGCGCAGGGTGTCGATGGCTCCAGACCAGTCTTTGCATGGGCCTCGGCGGCGCGTGTGTCGCCCGCTCTGCAACAATGGATTCGCCTGCGTTTCGGGCTTGCATGACGGATCATTCCAACTCCGCCTCGAAAGGGAAGAGACATGGACCGACGCGATTTTCTGAAGTCAGCTTCGACTGCAATAGGCGCTGCTGCTGCCGAGCCGCTCTGGGCGCCAATCCTACACGCAGAGACAAAGACGCCTGAAGCCGAGGGCATGATCTATCGTCCGCTGGGCAAGACGGGCGAGCGCGTCTCGGCCATTGGGCTGGGCGGCTATCACATTGGCAAGCCTGCGCTCACGGAGCAGGAGTCGATTCAGCTGATGCGACAGGCAATCGATCGCGGCATCACGTTCATGGACAACTGCTGGGACTATAACGACGGCGTGAGCGAAATTCGCATGGGCAAGGCGCTGGCCGGTGGTTACCGGAACAAGGTCTTCCTGATGACGAAGGTCGATGGCCGCACCAGGGCTGCCTGTGCGCAGCAGATTGACGAGTCCCTGCAACGCCTCCAGACCGATCGCGTCGACCTGATGCAGTTTCATGAGGTCATCCGGCTCGATGATCCGGACCGCATCTTTGCCGAAGACGGAGCCATGGAGGCAATGCTGGCGGCACAGAAAGCAGGCAAGGTGCGCTTCATCGGCTTCACCGGGCACAAAGATCCCTACGTTCATCTGCGCATGCTCCATGAGGCGCGTCGGCGTGAGTTCCACTTTGATGCGGTGCAGATGCCCCTGAATGTGATGGATCCCCACTTCAGGAGCTTTGAGAAAGATGTGCTGCCCGTGCTGGTGCGCGAGGGGATTGCGCCACTGGGCATGAAGGCCTTCGGCGATCACTTCATTCTCGACAGCAAAACGGTGAAGCCGATCGAGTGCCTGCACTACTGCCTGAATCTGCCTATCTCAACGCAGATTACCGGCATTGACAGCCAGGCAGTGCTGGATCAGGCGATGGAAGCGGCTCACACGTTCCAGCCGATGAGCGAGGAGCAGGTGGCCAGCCTGCTAGCCAGGACCAAAGCTTCTGCGCAGGAAGGCAAATTCGAGCTCTACAAGACGACGCCGCACTTTGACGGAACGGAGCACCGGCCGCAGATGCTGGGATGAAGGAAGCTGAAGAAGGATTGCAGTGTTGAGTTAGAATGCGGGGCACACGAGGGCCTTCGGATGTGCCCCGTCTAGCTAAACACGGGAGGCCCCCCGCCTCTGGCGGGGTGGCAGTAGAAGTTTGACATTTGCGGGAGTCCATCCAAGAAACTCCAGATCGTGAGCCGCCAAGCACACGAGGAGGAGATCCCGGATGGACGAATATGAGAGTTTAAGCCACAGCAAGTGGGAGTGCAAATACCATGTGATTTTCATTCCCAAATGCCGCCGCAAGAGCCTTTACGCTGGCTTGCGTCAGCACCTGGGCGAGGTATTCCGGCGCCTCGCCGAGCAGAAGCAATGCCGGATTGAAGAGGGTCATCTGATGCCGGACCACGTGCACATGATGATCTCGATTCCACCCAAGTACGCAGTGTCGGAAGTCATTGGTTTCATCAAAGGCAAGAGTGCGATTCACCTTGCGCGAGTGTACGGAGAGCGCAAGCAGAATTTCGTGGGCCAGCATTTCTGGGCGCGGGGGTACATGGTTTCCACGGTGGGCCGGGACGAAGCGGTGATCCGTGAGTACATTCGCAACCAGGAGAAGGAAGACCAGCGGCTGGACCAACTCAACCTGTGGAAGTGACCAGCCACCGTCACGGTGGCCCAACGTAATCGGGGCCGCGTTAGCGACCCCGCTCAAGCCGCTTTGAGCGGCTCACACCGTAAGGCCCCCGGCTCTGCCGGGGGATACTTACC
>JBAUTX010000008.1:0-10626 GCA_049582405.1 Occallatibacter sp.
TGCCCCAGGTCCCGCTTCTGGGACCTGGGAAAGCGACGACTCTACCACCGCTCTCATTGTCGCTGCGCGCTCCAGCCGCGCATTGATGTAGCCCGCACCAGCCACCTCAAATCCGGCAAAGCCCTCGACCGTGCCCAATGCCGCCACAATCTCCTGCGCAATCACCTTGGGTGCCTTGCGCAGCTTGCGCGCCAGCTCAAACGCTACCGGCGTCGCCAGCTCGCCAAAGTCCAACTCTGGCGGAATCTCCACCGGAATCGTCTCAAGCTCCAGTCCGTAGCTCGCCTTCAGCACCTCGCGCAGGCGTGCTTCCAGCCTCTTCTTCAGTTCCAGATACACAGTGTCAAAGCCTCAAAAATCCTTGATTTACAAGGCTTATTCTAGCAGCGCGCATCGACTTGCACGCGAGCTTGGCGCTCCCCGCCGCAACTTCGTATGCTGAACATGCGCCCCAACGCAAAGTGGAGGTCAACCGAATGAATGCCATCACTGGAGCAGAACTGCAGGAGTGGGTCGATCACATGTCGCGCGGATGGAAGCAGGTCCTCACAGGGCACCCTGAGGTGCTCGCCTTCCCCTGCGACATCCGCGGCACCAAATCCGTCGCTGAGTTGCTTCAGCACATCGTCGCTGCAGAACTGCGCTACGCCGAACAGCTGAACGGGCTTCCGCAAACTCCGTATGAGTCCATCCCCTGCGACTCAGTTGACACGATCTACGCTACGCACGACCGCGCCATGGCATTACTGAGTCCTCTGCTTGACCGGGATGAGGGTTTCTGGGAAGAAGTGCTCGAATTCAAGACGCGCTCGGCTGGCCCGTTGTGCACGTCGCGCCGCACCGTGCTCATTCATCTGCTCACCCACTCGGTCCGGCACTACGCTCAACTCGCCACACTGGTCCGGCAGCACGGTGTGGACCATCACCTGGTCATGGACTACATCCTGCTTCACACGAAACCTGCCTCCGCGTAAGGCGAAACAGACTCAATGCCGTAAGATGAAGAGGTAAGTTGCCGCAGAATTTCCGCCTCCTTTGTGACGGGACTAAACGGCAGCACGACTCTCATTCATGGCCCAAGCACAGGACAAGAATTCGCAGGGCACTGAGCGTTTCTACCTCACCACGCCCATCTACTACGTGAACGCGCGGCCGCATCTCGGCCACGCCTACTCGACCATCGTCTGCGACGCCATCGCGCGGCGCAAGCGGGCTCTGGGAATTGACACCTGGTTCCTCACCGGCACCGACGAGCACGGCCAGAAGATCGAACGCTCCGCAAAGCTTGCCGGCCGCACGCCCCAGGAGTTCGCCACAGCCATCTCCGGCGAGTTCCGCTCGCTCTGGGACCAGCTCGGCCTCACCTACGACGACTTCATCCGCACCACCGAAGACCGCCACAAGCGCGGCGTCCAGCATCTTTTCGCCACCCTGCGCGATCGCGGCTATATCTACAAGGGCTCCTACACCGGCCAGTACTGCGTCTTCGACGAGCTCTACGTCGACGGCCCTCCCGGCACGCCCTGCCCCGACTGCGGCCGCATCACGGAAACCGTCAGCGAAGAAAACTACTTCTTCAAGCTCTCCGCCTTCGAGCGCCATCTCCTCGAGTTCTACGAAGCCAACCCCGGCTTTATGCAGCCCGAGTCCACCCGCCGCGAGGTCATCTCCTTCGTCCGCGGCGGCCTCAAAGACCTCTCCGTCAGCCGCACCAGCTTCTCCTGGGGCATTCCCGTGCCAGGCGATGAAAAGCACGTCATCTATGTCTGGCTCGACGCCCTCGCCAACTACATCACGGCCCTCGGCTACGGCACCGAGGACGACCAGAAATTCAAAAAATACTGGCCCGCCGACATCCACCTCATCGGCAAAGAGATCAGCCGCTTCCACTGTGTCTACTGGCCTGCCTTCCTCATGGCTGCCGGCATCGAGCCGCCGCGCTCCGTCCGCGCCAACGGCTGGCTCCTCTTCGACCAGGGCAAGATGTCCAAATCACGCGGCAACATCGTCCGCGCTGAAACCGTTCACGCTGTCCTGGGTTCCGACGCATTGCGTTATTTCCTGCTCCGTGAAATCCCCTTCGGCCAGGATGGCAACTTCACCTTTGACGCGCTCGTCCAGCGCTACAACGGCGACCTCGCCAACGGCTACGGCAACCTCGTCAGCCGCGTCGTCAACATGGTGCATAAATTCTTCGGCGGTGTCGTGCCGGAATGTGGCGAACCGACAATCGCTGAAGCAATGCTGACTGACCAGGCAGCTGCTGTACTTAGAGAATTTGGCCCAAAGTTCGATGACCTCAACTTCTCGGATGCGCTCAAGATGCTATGGGTTCTCGTCGCCGAAACCGACGGCTATCTCACCGCCAACGCCCCCTGGAAAAAGCCCGCCGACCGCAGCGACGCAGATCACGCCGCGCTCCAGGCACGCGTCCTCGCCACAGCAGCCGAAGCCATCCGCATCATCACCGCGCTCGTCTATCCCGTCCTGCCCGACGCAGCCGCCAAGGTCTGGCGTCAGCTCGGCCAGGGTGAGATCGCCGACGCCGCGAAGGCATCCTTCCTCACCCATCTCGCATGGGGCGGATTGAAGGCCGGAATGAAATTCACCGAACCGGCCCCGCTCTTTCCCCGCGCGGAAAAAGACGCCGTCGAGCGCATGGTGGCGATCGAAGAACAGAACAACAAGTCCGTGATTGAAGCCGCCGGAGGCGCAGCAGCCCCCGAGCAACTCGCCCCCAAGGCACAGCCAGCCGCGCCGCAGCCACACGAATCGAAGAAGGCAGAGAAGAAACCGATGGAAGAGACCAAGCCCACGCCCGCACCGGAATCCACCGCCACGTCTGCGCCCGCCACGCCAGCACCCACACCTGCTGAAGCTCCAGCGCCCGCGCCACAGGCCGCCCCATCGCCGGCGCAGCCCCTGGCGGAGCCGCAGTTGCCCTCACCGCAGTTGATCACCATCGACGACTTCGCCAAAGTCGAGCTGCGCGTCGCCCAGATCCTCGTTGCCGAGCACATCCCCAAGGCCGACAAGCTCCTCCGCCTCGAGGTCGATCTCGGCTATGAAAAGCGCCAGATCCTCGCCGGCATCGCGCAGTACTACGAGCCGGAAAAGCTCATCGGCCGCAAGATCGTCATCGTCGCCAACCTCGCCCCACGCAAGATGCGCGGTCTGGAGTCGAACGGCATGTTGCTCGCCGCCTCGCTCCCGCCCGACGGCGCACCCGTCCTCGCCAGCTTCCTCGAAGACGTCCCCCTCGGCGCGCGACTGAAGTAAACAGAGATCTGCGGGACCGCGCAAAAGGCTTCTGGCGTTATGGCGACTCTGCTTCAGTCTCTCGGTATCGAGCTCCCCATCCTGCAAGCGCCGATGGCGGGCGTGCAGGGCACGGCCCTGGCTTTCGCCGTCTGCGATGCTGGCGGCTTGGGCTCATTGCCCTTTGCCATGCTGACGCCGGAGCAGATGCGTGCTCAACTGGCTGAAATGCGGGAGCGAACCAAGCGTCCCTTCAACGTGAACTTCTTCTGCCACACGCCGCCCCTGCCCGACACTGCGCGCGAAGCGGGCTGGCGCACGGCGCTCGCCCCCTATTACGCCGAGTTTGAAGTAGAAATGGCATCGGTTCCCTCTGCTGCCCAGCGCAATCCCTTCAACGAAACGGCGGCACAGCTTCTCGAAGAGTTTCACCCGGCTGTTGTGAGCTTTCACTTCGGTCTACCAAGCGAGGGGTTGCTGCAGCGCGTGCGAGCCACAGGCGCCTTCGTGCTGGCAAGTGCCACAACCGTAGAAGAAGCCATCTGGCTTGAGTCGCGCGGAGTGGACGCCATCATTGCGCAAGGCTTGGAAGCGGGTGGACATCGCGGCATGTTTCTCACGGAGGATTTATCCGCGCAGATGGGAACCCTGGCGCTGGTGCCCCAGGTGGTTCACGCGGTGCGTATCCCCGTCATCGCCGCCGGAGGAATTGCCGACGCAGCAGGGGTGGCGGCTGCACGATCTCTGGGAGCCTGCGCAGCACAAGTAGGCACGGCCTACATGACATGCCCAGAGGCAACGACCGGTGCGCTCCACCGCGCCGCTCTGCTCAGCCCGGCGGCGCGCATCACTGCAGTAACGCGTCTCTTTTCCGGGCGCCCCGCGCGTGGCATCGTCAACCGGCTCATGCGCGAGTTGGGTGCGATGAGCGAGTTGGCGCCCGCATTCCCATTGGCTTCCGCGTTGCTTGCTCCGCTGCGCGCCAAAGCGGAGAGTGTGGGCGACACGGGATTCTCGCCGCTATGGTGTGGACAAAACGCCTCGGGCTGCGCCGAAATTCCTGCCGCCGAGCTCACTCGCAGGCTGGCTCAGTGAACCGAATGCATGCCGTGCGGGTTGCTGCTCCGCTAAAATAAGCGCAGGATTCGCTCCAGATTCTACCGCCACTCGAGACTGCCCTCCTTGCTCATCGATTCCCACGCCCATCTCGACAGCCCCCGCTACGCCGACGACCGCGAAGCGATGCTCCGCCGCGCTCTGGAAGCCGGCGTCGGCGCGGTGCTCGCCATCGGCATCGGGGAAGGCCCCTCCGAGATGCACCAGGCACTCGATCTTTGCCGCCAGTACAACGGCCAGCCCGGCATGCCGCGCCTCTACGCCAGCGCGGGAATCTACCCGCACAATACCGGCGAAATCAACGACGCTGTCCTCGCGCGCCTCGATGCCCTGCTCGCCGAGCCTGAAGTCATCGCCTGCGGCGAAATCGGCCTCGACTACTACCATGAGGGCGCACCCCACGACGTGCAGCGCACAGGCCTCGTGCGCCAGCTTGAAGTCGCCGCTGCCCGAAAGCGCCCCATCTTGATTCATTGCCGTGGCGCCAACGAAGGCACCGACGCCTGGAATCATCTCTTCCTCACCCTCGACACCTACTGGCGTCACACCGGCCTCGGCGGCATCCTGCACTGCTTCGGCGCTGGCTACGAGCAGGCCCGCCGCGCGCTCGACATGGGCTTTCTGGTCTCCTTCGCCGGCAACCTCACGTATCCCAAGGCTCAGCCCCTCCGCGACGTCGCAGCGCAGCTCCCGCTCGACGGTGTCCTCGTCGAAACGGACGCGCCCTGGCTCGCCCCCGCGCCAGACCGTGGCAAGCGCAATGAGCCTGCCTTCGTCACCCGCACCGCCAAGACCCTTGCCGGCCTGCTCGGCGTCTCACCAGAAGAAATCGCCTCCGCCACCACGAAAAACTTCTCCCGGCTGTTTCACCTGCCGTCCGGCATGGGAAACTAGAAGAGACCAGGCGGCCCAGAAGGTTGCCCCTGTTTGAGGACCCCATGGCGCAAGACAACTCATTCGACATCGTCAGTAAAGTGGATATCCAGGAAGTCCGCAACGCCATCGACCAGGCGGTCAAGGAAATCCACCAGCGCTTTGACCTGAAGAACTCCCACTCCGAGGTCACGCTGGAAGGCACTGAAACCATTCAACTTGCCTCCGGCAGCGAGTACTCCCTCGAAGCCGTCAAAGAGATCCTCGGCCAGAAGCTCGTCAAGCGCGGTGTTTCCCTCAAGAACCTGACCTATGGCAAGCTCGAACCCGCCGCCGGCCAGAGCGTCCGCCAGAAGATTACCCTCCAGCAGGGCATCCCCGGCGACAAGGCCAAGGACATTGTCCGCATCGTCAAAGACTCAAAAAAGAAGGTGCAAGCCAGCATTCAAGGCGATACTGTGAGAGTATCCGGCAAAGACCGAGACGACCTGCAGGCCATCATTGCTTTGCTTCGGGCTAAAGATCTGGGCGTGGATTTGCAGTTTACGAACTATCGGACCAATTAAATGGTTGCCAGCCACGGGCTGAAGCATCCAACATGCGTCACAGGAAGCAAAGCGGCGCAAATGACGCGAAAAGAGTGAGAACACACAGACCTTGAGTACCTTGGCGATAGCGACGGCGAGAGAAGTTTTCGATCTGCTGCGGGAAGACCTCGTAGCGGTCGAGCAGGAGTTGGGCCGCGACGCCGCCTCCAGCGTAAGCACCATCACAGAGATCGCGGAGTACCTGCGCGAAGGCGGCGGCAAGCGCATCCGTCCCTCGCTGCTTCTGCTCTCCTCCCACCTCCTCGGATACTCGGGCCCAGGAGCCATCCGCCTGGGTGCCGTCGTCGAAATGCTCCACACCGCGACACTTGTGCACGACGACATCATCGACGGCGCCAACACCCGCCGCGGCCGCCCTTCGCCCAACACCACCTGGGGCAACGAGAAGTGCGTTCTCGCCGGGGACTGGCTCTACATGCAGGCCTTCAGGGTCGCGCTGGAAGAGCGCAACCTCCGCGTCCTCGATCTGCTCATCGGCCTCACCCAGCAGATGGTCGAGGGTGAGCTCCTGCAGATTCAGAAGCTGGGCAAAGCCGTCTCCGAAGCCGAGTATTACGACCTGATCTTCCGCAAAACCGCCTGCCTCTTCTCCACCTCTATGCGCCTCGGCGCGGTCCTTGCCGGCGCCTCCGAGGCGGACGAGGCGAGCCTTGGCGCCTATGGCCGCGCCGTCGGCCTCGCATTCCAAATCGTGGATGACGTGCTCGACCTCACTGCCACCGAAGAAGTCCTCGGCAAGCCCGTCGCCAGCGACCTCCGCGAAGGCAAATCCACGCTCGCCGTCATCCACTCCATGGACCACGGCACCGTCCGCGACCGCCAGGCCATCCAGCGCATTCTCGACGACCGCAGCTTCGAACATGTCAGTCGAGGCGAGATTCAGGAAATCCTCATACGCAACGGCTCGGTAGCCTACGCCATGAGCCTCGCAGATCGCTACGCCGAGCAATCCCGCCAGGCCCTCGCGCACTTCCCTGACTCCGACTTCAAGCGCGCCCTGCTCTGGGTGCCGGATTTCGTCGTCGCGCGGGAAAAGTAGATGGCTACGCGCGGCTCAGGAACAAAAAAGTGGACCGCCGTCGATAATTACTTCGGCAGCCTGCTTGCGCCCGCAGACCAGCATCTGCGCGCAACGCTGGACGCCAACAGCAAGGCCGGCCTGCCCGCAATCGACGTCTCTCCCTTGCAGGGAAAATTCCTTCAGATCCTTGTGCAGATGACGCAGGCTCGACGCGTGCTGGAGATCGGCACGCTCGGCGGCTACAGCACCCTCTGGATGGCCCGCGCGCTTCCGCCCGACGGATGCATCGTCACGCTGGAATACGACCCCGCGCATGCCGACGTCGCCCGCAATAACCTGCTCCGCGCCAGCCTCCTCGATCGAGTGGACCTGCGCGTCGGCCGGGCGCTCGATCTGCTTCCTGCGCTCGCAGAAAACGGTGTGGCGCCTTTCGACCTGGTCTTTATCGACGCCGACAAGCGCAGCAATCCGGATTACGTGGATTGGGCGATCCAGCTATCCAGGCCCGGCACAGTCATTGCCGTCGACAACGTCGTCCGTAACGGCAAGATTGTCGATGCAAAGACCAAAGATCCGGATGTGGTCGGTATTCGCCGGATGACGGAGCAGATCGCCGCTCATCCCCGCCTTAACGCCACCGTGCTCCAGACCGTCGGCGACAAAGGCTATGACGGCATTGCGCTGGCCGTTGTGCTGCCGTAAAGAGCCGCCCCGCTACGACTCCATCATTGCCCGCAGCGCCTCGGCATAGTGCTCAGGCAGCGGCTTCTTGCGCAATTGGTCGTCGCACACCACGTGCACCGTCTCGCCCTCCGCCAGCAGGGTCGGTCCCTCGCCATCCTCGCCCTTCCGCAAGACCTGGTAGGCAAACTTGATCACAGACCCGCGCAGCAGCGACGGCCGCGTCTGAATCAGAATCTCATCGTCGTAGCGCGCAGGCGACTTATACCGGCAGGTCGCTTCCACCACCGGCAAAATGCACTCGTGCTCTTTTTCCAGTTGGCTGTATGCCAGCCCCAGCGACCGCAAAAGCTCCACGCGGCCCAGCTCAAACCACACCAGATAGTTGGCGTAGTACACGATCCCCATCTGGTCAGTTTCCGCGTAGCGCACGCGCACCTGATGCGTGTTCACTGGCATTCCAGGGTCATCCTCAGCACCGCTCGCTCAGGGTCTGACCCTGGAAAAGATCGGCAGCTTGGTCACATCATTGAAGATGATAAAGACGAAGAACATCACCAGCACCACAAAGGCCGCCTGGTAGATGCGCTCCTTCACATTGATGCTGATATCGTGGCGCAGTCCGCTCTCGATCAGCAGCAGCAGAATCATCCCGCCATCCAGAATCGGGAATGGCATCAGGTTCACGATGCCCAGGTTCAGGCTAATCTCGCCCGCAAGATAAAACTTCGAGTACCAGCCCTTCGTCTCTGCCACGTCGCCGGCCATGCGCGCAATGCCCACTGGCCCGGCCAACTGATTCGCCGGCACCTTGTGCATCACAATCCGCTCCAGCATCTGCACAATCAGCATGGACCCGTCCACGCAGAACTGCCCGGACTTCAGGACCGCTTCGCCCAGCGGCATGGGAGCGTTGCGAATCTTCGGTGGAACCGCAAGGAAGCCCAGCTTCCAGCCCGTGTCGATCTTCGCGGGCCTGGCAACAATCGGTCCAATGGTCGCGCCGTCGCGCTGCACCATCATCGCCATCGGCTTGCCCTGCCCCGCCTGCATGTACGCCAGCAGAGACGTCACAGTGTGAAACGGGTGCCCGTCGACGGATACGATGGCATCGCCGCCCTTCAGGCCCGCCTGCTCAGCCGGCATTCCCGGCGAAACGGCCTGAATCCCAATCGGGCCGCGCATATACTGCGGCAGCATCCCCGCCAGGTCATCTCCACTCACCGCCGCGGGCAGCAGCATCGAGAGCGCAACTTCCTGCCCGTCTCGGTCCACCATCACCGGCACGGTCTGGTTGCCGTCAACTGACATCTTGCCGAAGATCTGATCCCAGCCCGGGTTCTTCACCGTATCGAACTGGGTAATCGTGTCGCCCGGCACGATACCCGCCTGCGCTGCGGCAGACCCCGGCACCACCCACTCCACCGTGGTCGTCTTCACTTCGTGCGCCGGAACTTCATTGATCCAGCCAAAGTAGAAAGCCATGGCAACAAAGGCCAGCACAAAATTTGCAACGGGCCCGGCCAGCGCAATCAGCATCCGCTGCCAGCGCGGGTGCGCAATGAAAGCTCCAGGGTCGTCCAGCAGACTTGGCCCGCCGCCCTCCGCAGCCTGCGCCTCCTCGCCGGGATTCTCGCCGGTCATCTTCACGTAGCCGCCCAGGGGCAGCAGGCACACCTTGTAATCCGTATCGCCGCGCTTGATGCCGAACAACCGTGGGCCAAAGCCCACCGAGAAAGCCTCGACGCGGACGCCGCAAAGCTTGGCCACCGCAAAATGGCCAAACTCGTGAACCACCACCATAATCCCGATCAGGACGATAAAGGCAGCGGCGGAAACCAGAAAATCATGCATAAATTTCGGTCGAACCCTCAGGCCCGCACCCGTTGACAGCTTCGGCTCTGCGCGCGCTCAGGCCACCAGCGCCCGAGCTCTTTCACGCGCTTCACCGTCCGCCGCCAGCACCTCGGCAATCGTCGCCGGGTGCGCCTCCGGGGTGGATGCAAGCACTCCTTCAATTGTACGCGGGATTCCGGTAAACGGGATGGCACCTTGGAGGAATGCCTCCACCGCCACCTCATCCGCCGCGTTCAGCGCAATGCAGTGCGCGCCGCCCTTCGCCGCCGCCTCATACGCCAGCCGCAAGCACGGAAACCGCCCAAAATCCGGTTGCTCAAAGTCCAGATGCCGGAGCCCTGCCAGGTCAAAGGTCAGATTGGAAACCGGCCGCTCCGGATACGCCAGCGCGTACAAAATCGGCAGCCGCATATCCGTCACCGAGATCTGCGCCAGAATCGATCCGTCCACAAACTCCACAAGCGAGTGAACCGTTGACTGTGGATGCACCGTCACCCGCACCTGCCCCGGCGGCACGTCAAACAGCCGGCACGCCTCAATAATCTCCAGTCCCTTGTTCAGCATCGTCGCCGAGTCGATTGTGATCCGCCGTCCCATCACCCACGTCGGATGCTTCAGCGCCTGCTCCGGGGTAATCGAGTCAAACTTCTCCAGCGGATACTGCCGAAACGGCCCACCCGACGCCGTCAGCCAGATCGTCTTCACCTCGCCGTGCGTTCCCACGCGCATGCACTGGTGCACAGCATTGTGCTCGCTATCGATGGGCAGAATCGGCACATTCCGCTCGCGGGCCGAAGCTGTCAAAATCTCGCCCGCCGCCACCATGCATTCCTTGTTCGCCAACCCCACCGGCTTCCCTGCCAGGATGGCCGCGTGCGTCGCCTCCAACCCGGCCACGCCCACAATGGCCGACACAACAAAATCTGCCTCTGCCAGTGTCGAGCAGGCAACGGTCCCAGCCGAGCCATGAGCCACCTCCACCCCGGTCACGCCAGCCTGCCGCAGCCGCCCCGCAAGCTCCGCCGCCAGCTCTTCCGTTGCCATGGACACCAGCTTTGGCCGCCACCGCACCGCCTGGGCATAGGCCTCATCCACGTTGCGTCCCGCGGCCAAGGAAGCCACGCTGTACCGCTCCGGAAACTGCTCCACGATAGAGAGTGTGCTTTGCCCGATTGAGCCCGTACAACCGAGAATGGCGAGTCGTTTCACGGC
>JBAUTX010000009.1:0-1899 GCA_049582405.1 Occallatibacter sp.
CATCGTCTCCGCCTCCACCGACTGCGACAACGACACGCTCCTCTTCCGCGTCGAAGTCGAAGGCGACGGCCTCGTCTGCCATGAAGGCACCGTCAGTTGCTTCACCCGCCCGCTCGCACTCGAGCCCAGCAAAACGGAGGCCGCCCGTGGCTAATGGAAAACTTCGTCTCGGCCTGCCCAAGGGCAGCCTGCAGGACGCCACCATCGCTCTCTTCAGGCGCGCCGGCTGGAACATCTACGCCGATGGCCGCTCCTACTTTCCCTCCGTCGATGACGCCGAGCTCGAATGCATGTTGATCCGCGCGCAGGAGATGGCCCGCTATGTCGACCACGGCGTCCTCGATGCAGGCCTCACCGGCATCGACTGGGTCGTCGAAAGCGGCCTCGATGTCACCAGCGTGACCTCGCTCACCTATGCCAAGCAGAGCCGCCGCAAAGTGCGCTGGGTTCTCGCCGTGCCCGAGTCCAGCGGCTTTGAAAAGGCCGAAGACCTCGAAGGCAAGATCATCGCCACTGAGCTCGTCGAAGTCACCAGGAGCTACTTCGCAAAGAAGGGCGTCAACGTCAAAGTCGAGTTCAGCTGGGGCGCCACGGAAGTCAAGCCGCCCCGGCTCGCCGACGCCATCGTCGAAGTCACCGAGACCGGCAGCTCTCTCAAAGCCAACCACCTCAAGATCATTGACACCGTGATGGAGAGCGAAACGCATCTCATCGCCGGCAAGCCAGCCCTCGCCGATCCGTGGAAGAGCGAGAAGATCAACCAGATCGCGCTCATGTTGCGCGGCGCCATCGACGCGCAGTCGCAGGTGGGCCTCATGCTCAACGTCCGCAACACCGACCTCGCGGCCGTGCTCGCCGTGCTGCCCGCGCTCAACTCACCCACCATCTCCCACCTCAGCAACTCCGAGTGGGTCGCCGTCAACACCATCGTCGAGGAGCGCGTCGCGCGCGACGTCATCCCCAGGCTGAAGGCAGCCAACGCCACTGGCATTGTCGAATACCCGCTCAACAAAGTGGTTCTCTAGCCGCTTTGTGGATGTGCCTTCGTCTTGAAAGGGCACGGCTTCAGCCGTGCCGTTCAGAGGGCAAAATGATTTGAGGTGGGTGCCCCAGGTCTCGATCTCGAGACCTGGGAAACACAATCTGAAGGAACACATTCATTCGGTCACAGGCCACCAAGGACCCACGATGAAACTGATCCGAACCAAAGGACGCGGCGCGCAGCAGGCGCAGGCTCTCCTCGCCGCTCTCGAACAGCGCGGCGGCGCGGCGCTCGACACCGTCCTGCCCGCCGTGCGCCGCATCGTCTCCGATGTGCGCACCAGGGGCGATCGCGCCCTCCTGCGCTACGCCGCGCAGTTCGACGGCCTCGCGCACCCTGCCCAGTTCCAGATTGCGCCTGCCGAAATGGCCGCGGCCTGGGATGTCACCAATCCCGCGCTGCGCAAGGCCCTGGCCACCGCAGCGGCGCAGATCCGCGCCTTCGCAAGGCGCCAGCTGCCCTCCTCGTGGAGCCGCACCGCGCGTCCCGGCCTTGTCACCGGCCAGCTCGTGCGCCCTATCCCATCCGTCGGATGCTATGTCCCCAGCGGCCGTCATCCGCTGCCCTCCACGCTGCTCATGACCGCCATCCCCGCGCAGGTCGCGGGCGTCGAACGCATCGTCGCCGTCTCGCCCAGGCCCGCGCCGGAGACCCTCGCCGCCGCGCACATGCTCGGCATCACGGAGTTCTATCGCGTCGGCGGTGCGCACGCCGTGGCCGCGCTCGCCTACGGCACGCAGAGCCTGCCCCGCGTCAGCAAGATCGTCGGCCCCGGTAACCTCTACGTCACCGCCGCCAAGCGCCTCGTCGCCTTCGACTGCGCCATCGACATGCTCGCCGGCCCCACGGAAATCCTC
>JBAUTX010000010.1:0-4774 GCA_049582405.1 Occallatibacter sp.
ACCAAGATCAACGACGCCATCGCCGCCGCACAACGTTCCAACGCCATCATGTACGTCATCCTGATCGCCGACACGGGATTCTACGGCAACGTCGGTATGGGCTATGGCGGCTATTCCGCGGCCAACAAGATGGCTCAGGAGACAGGTGGCCGCGTCATCAACGTTGGGAACAACGGGAAAAAGCTGGACGAGGCGTTCGAGCAGATTGAAGAGGAACTGCGCACGCAATACGTCGCCACGTACACGCCGACGAATGCCAGGCTGGACGGAACCTTCCGTCACATCGCCGTCTCCTGCGGCAAGGACATGAAGGTCCAGGTGCGGAGGGGGTACTTTGCACCCACGCCCGACAGCGGTAATTAAGCCGGAATTTCGGAGTGATCGTCATGAACGTGAGAGCCAGTCAACGCAAGTCCTTTTTGCTGGCGGGGGTTGCTGTGCTGGCCCTTGCCGGGGTGTTTCTTTCCGGGTGCAAGACGCAGGCTACGCCCACGGCAGAGCGCACGGACCAACAGATTGCCAATGACATCCAGGCAAAGATTCAGGGCGAGCAGGCGCTTGCGAATCAGCCGGTCCAGGTGAGTGTGGCCAACGGGGTCGCCACCTTGAGCGGATCGGTGAGCGATGAGGCCTCGCGTGCTCTGGCCGGGAATGACAGCGGGACGATCCCGGGCGTCAAGACCGTGGTCAACAACCTGACGGTGCAGCCGCCGGCGCAAAGCATGGCAGAGCCGCCGCGGCAGGCGCCTGCGCGCTCCATGGCGCCCGAACGGCGGAGCAGAACCCAAGGCGCAGCGGGACCTGCACCGGCGCCTAGTCAGACCGTTGCCACGGCCCCGCAACAGCCGCGGATACCGCAGGCTCCACCCCCACCGGCCCAGCCCGTCGAGCGCCAGATCGTGATTCCCGCCGGGACGCAGATCTCCGTGCGGATGGTCGAAGGGCTCGACTCCAAGACGACGCAGACTGGTGATGTTTTCCACGCGACATTGGCCCAGGACCTGATGGAGCAGAACCTTGTGGCGATTCCGCGCGGAGCGCCCGTGCTGGGGCGAGTGGCCGATGCGAAGGAGGCCGCGCACTTCAAGGGCAATGCCGCTCTCGCGATTGAACTGACGCAACTGACCGCGCACGGACAGAAGATTGAACTGACGACGAATCAATTCGCCACGCAGGGAGCGGGACGCGGTAAGAATACGGCCGTCAAGGCCGGCGGCGGGGCGGCGCTGGGCGCGCTGATCGGCGCGCTGGCCGGTGGAGGCAAGGGCGCTGCGATCGGTGCAGTCGCCGGCGGCGGCGCTGGTGCGGGCGTCAATGCGATCACACGCGGCGAGCAGGTGCAGATTCCCACCGAGTCGCTTGTGCAGTTCGAGCTGCAAGCCCCGATTGTGGTGAACGTGATGGTCGGCCCGAATGGTGCGGTCCAGAACGAGCCGCAGCAGGAGCCGCAGCTTCAGCACCGGTGAGTGCAACGGTGCGTGGCCGCTCATTGTGTGGGTGAAACGCGCGCCGCTGTTCCATTCTGCGACAGTGCATGACCTAAGTCCTGTGGCGCGGGCACCGCACGCGGATTTCCACTCATCGTGCCTATCGGCAGGGTGATACAAAACATGAGGCCACTCTAGAAAAGAAGTTTGGCGCCGACTCTACCTGAGGTTTGCCCATGTTTTCCAAACGCGCTGCACAAGTAGGCTTCGAAATCAGTCCGCGCTTTCGCCGCTCGCTGGAGGAACGCATTGCCCGCCTGGAGCGCGATGCCGAAGGGGATGAAGCGCGTCTTGCAGAGCTGAGCTGTGCGGACCACATCCGCCGCCATATGCGGCTGGTGGCCGCGCAGCGCGCCGAGGCATTGCGGATGCGCCAATTTCTCGATCGCGCGGGAGCAAGGCTGCCGCGGCCGCTCATCGCTCTTTGAGCAGGGTTTATTGCAGCTTCTCACGCACCTCAGTGCGGATCAGGTAAAAAAAGAAGACTAGATTCAAGAGGCCTTGCACGAGACCCGGCGCGACGTGCTGCGTTGAGAATATCCAGAGGTTATAGCAGGCCAGCAGGAGGACCGCGCTGAGGCTGAGCGCCCAGGCCCAGCGCAGCAACATCAGCAGTCCTGCGCTGGCGGCGATGAATGCCGCTGGGAGAACCAGAAAGACGGGCGGGTAGTGCCCGCCGGCAACGCCAATAATCAGCACGCCCGAAAGCAGGAGCAGATAGAGGCTGATGGCTGCAACGCCGGGCAAAGCCAGCCATACGCGCTGCGGGCCTTTGGGGTTGGCGGGACTCGGTTGGTTTGGCTCGGTCATAAGGTGTGCAGATAGGCCAGCAGATCGTGCAGTTGCGTCTCAGTGAGCGGCGTGCCGGGCATCATATCGCGGCCGTGCAGAATGACGGAGGTGAGACGCTCATCGGTCGGTGGCGCGCCCGAGGGCATCGCCTGCAGCCTGGTAAGAGCCTGCAGACCCGGCCCATGCAGGGAGCCGGTGGTCGTCGGGTAGTGGCAGCGGGCGCAATCCTGCTGAAAGACCTGCGCGCCGCGCGCTTCCTGGGCGGTCCACTGCGAGGCGGGTTTGGAAGGAGGCAGCGAGCGGCAGCCCGCCACGCCGGCGAGCGCCGCAACCAGGGACAAGAGAGCAAGAGTGCGCATCTGCTTGATGATACCCGGTGCGCGGGATAGGGCGTCACTCCGCGCTGGCAATGGCTTCGCAGATGCGCTGGATGGCCTTGGATTCGGCAGCGCTACCGGGCCGGTGGCCGTTGACGAGGATGGAAAAGGCGAGGGTTTTGCCGCTGGCTGCGGTCAGATAGCCAGAGAGCGCATTATCCTCATTCAAGGTGCCGGTCTTGGCCCACAGGTGGCCCTTGAGGGGAGAGTCCTTGAACCAGCCGGCGAGCGTACCATCGACGCCCGCGATGGGCAATGAAGCCCGCCATGCCGCGCCCCAGGCCTGCCGCGAGGCGTAACTGAGCAGCTGGGTCATCGCGCGCGGCGCCATCCGGTCATCCATGCTCATGCCGGATCCGTCGTAGAAGAAGAAATCGTCGTCCCTGACGCCAGCCTGCAGCAGAAACTGGCGCACCACGCGCGTGCCTTGTTCCAGGCTGCCGTCGTTGGCCAGCAGGCGGCCCAGCAGGCGCAAGAGCAGTTCAGCGTGCAGATTCTCGCTCACCTTGTTCGTCACCGTAATCGTCTCGGCCATGGGCACGGAGATGAGGGCAGCGATGACGCGGCGATCCTGCAGCGGGGCAGCGACCGTGGACAGCTCGACGGGAGCCAACTGCAGGCGCTGGTTGCGCGCGGCGATAAAGTCCCCCGTGTCATTGGGCAGGCGGTGCGCACTGAGCGCGGATCCGGTGACCTGTATGCCGCGCGATGTGAGTGCCTGCATCAAGGCCTCCGCGGTAAACTCGGCGGGATCATTCACCGCAAGGCTCGCGCGGAAGCCCTGCGGAGGCGCGGTTCCCCAGGCGCGTACCAGCAGGCTGCCGGGCATGCGCTGCAAGCCGGGATGCGCGGCCTGGGCGCTGGATGCAATGGTCATGGTGCTGTCGATGGTGTAGTAGCTGGCAACGGGGGACCACTCCGCGGTGAGCCCACTGGGAACGCTGGGGTCCGGCCGCATGTTCAGCTCGATCGTGTTGTCGTTGAAGGTGAGAGCCGACACGGGAGCACCGTAGCTCCACTGCAGATCGTCCCATGCCCAGGAAATTCCGTAGGGTTCATCGAGAAAGTAGCTGTCGTCGCCAATGATGTCGCCGTCTACTTTGCGCACGCCTTCCTGGACCACCTGGAGCGCGAGACGGTCCATGGGCGACATGGCGGCCGGTTTGGGTTGCTCGTCGGCGGGAGATGGCGCCTCGCCGGGCTCGCGATACGGGTACTGCCGGTTGCTCACTGTCGGGTCACCCACGCCGAGCAGAACCAGACTGCCGCGCAATGTTCCTCCGGCGTCCAGCTCGCCCTTGGTGACAAGATTGGTGGTCCAGGTCAGTTTCTCCACGGGCAACAGGGCATAGGCTGCAGCGGTCGTGGCGAGCTTCGTGTTCGAGGCGGGAATGAAGAGCCGGCCGTCGTTGAGGCTGTAAAGCGGGTGACCGTCCAGCGTGGTGACGCTGATGCCAAACGTGGCATGACTCAATTGAGGGTCTGCCAGAATTGCGTCAATGCGGCTTGAAAGCGGACCTGCGGCTGCCGCGGTCTTTTCGCGGGTAGAGGGTCGGGCGTGTCTTGCCTGGGCGGTGAGCCCGGTGGAGCACACAAGGAGCACGGCCAGAAGAGATAGAAGAGCCCTGTGCATCTTCATGCCGGGAGTGTAGCAGGTGGCCGAGCGGTCGGCGCCCGTAGAATGCAAGAGGGAATACCGCGAAGACATGGAAACATCACAGCAGCAACCAAGGCGCAGCATCTCTTCCTGGCGTCTGCGGAGCCGTACCCTGGAGCTGGGCCGCCGCACGCTGGTGATGGGAGTCGTCAACGTGACCCCGGACTCCTTCAGCGATGGTGGGCGCTTCTTTGCAGTAGAAAAGGCCGTGGCCCAAGGCATCCGGCTGCTGGAGGATGGCGCAGACCTGCTGGACCTGGGCGCGGAGAGCACGCGGCCGGGCTCGCGCGCGGGCGGGGCGCCCGGCACTGCGCAGGCGCCAGCCGTGAGCGCGGACGAAGAGCAGGCGCGGCTCCTGCCGGTGGTTCAAGGCATTCGCCGCGTCCGTCCCGATGCGATCCTTTCCGTGGATACCTACAAGGCCGCGACAGCGCGGGCAGCACTGGCCGCGGGTGCGGAGA
>JBAUTX010000011.1:0-17232 GCA_049582405.1 Occallatibacter sp.
CCAGTTGAACGGAAACGGAAGCACGGCGGGGCTGTGGCCGACGGTGGCGCTGAGCGGACCCGCGACCGCATTCAACTATACGAACCCGGCGAACGAGCACGGCTTCAGCCACAACGGGCTGGTGAAGCTGGACTACAACATCAACGCGAATAACAAGCTCTCGTTCAAGTGGTATGTGGGCCAGGGCAACCAGATTGCGCCGACGGTCTCGTATCTCTCGCCGTACTACGAGGTCGCGCCGATTCATGTGCAGAATTACTCGCTTACCTACAACACGGTGCTCTCCTCGCGGATGACGAACCAGGTGTTCATGGGAGTGAACTACTTCAACCAGGTCTTCAGCGACCAGTCGACGGTTTATCAGCCCATCACGCTGGGGCTGAACACGGGCGCGACGGGTGCTGCGCTGGCTGGTTCGCCGCGGATTGAAATTGCTTCGCCGAGTTCGAGCAGCGGTCTTGGAGCATCGTCGGACGGGTTTGACACGATCGGCGGGATTCCGAACTCGGGACGGAACGATATCACCGGGCATCTGGATGAAGCGCTCTCGTGGACGGTAGGCAAGCATGAGTTCCGGTTTGGCGGCGAGATGCGCCAGGCGCAGGTGGATGACTTCTACCAGGCGGGCCAGCGCGGAACGTTCCTGTATGACGGCACGCAGGGGCCGTGGACCGGCAATGCGGGCACGTCGTGCGACGCGCTGACGGCGACGGCACCCGGAGCGGTTTCACTGCCTGCGAGCCTGACGAGCGATCCACACTTCTTCCAGCTTGCGGATTTTCTGGCGGGCTGCTTTGACTCAGGCGGCACAAACATTGTGCAGGGCAATCCGAAGAGGCAGGTGTTTGTGAACAGCTGGGCGATGTTTGCGCAGGACGCTTACCAGATCACGCCCAGGCTGAACATCAACTACGGGCTGCGATATGAGTATGTAGGACCCATGCACAACGGGACGAAGGATCTGACGACGTTCCTGCCTGGTGCACCGAACGGGATTGCGACGGCGGGCGTGGATGTTGCGAATCTGTATCCGCAGTATCACGGCGGGTATGGGCCGCGCGTGGGCTTCAACTGGGAACCGGGTGGCGCGAACAAGATGGTAGTGCGCGGCGGCTTCGGGATGGGGTTCGACAGCCCGAACATTGTGAACTACCTGAACTCGCGGTTCAGCAGCAACGGCGGCGCGTTTGGCGTGCAGGACAACCCGGCGGGCGCAACGCCGGTGGTGGACACGGGCGCGACGGTGGGCGTGGTGCCCGCGAATGGAGCGCTGATCTTCCCGGACGCGGCGACGACGTCGAATCCGTGCATTGCGAATCCGAGCGTGGTGCAGGCGGGGTGCTCGACGGCGAATCTGTTCTCAGTGAGCCAGAAGCTGCGGCCTGGCTATATGTACAACTACAACCTGAATGTGCAGGAGAGCCTGGGCGGCAGCATGATTCTGCAGGTGGGTTATGTGGGCAGCCAGGGACGGCGGCTGCGCGCATTGCTTGATGTGAACCAGGCGGGGCTGGGCAGCGGCGGTGCGAACTCGACGCGGCCTTACTACGCGCAGTATCCGAACTACGGGGTCATCAATCAGATTCAGGGCATCGGGACCTCGAATTACAACTCGCTGCAGGCGCTGCTGCGGATGTCGAGCTGGCACGGGCTGACCTCGCAGTTTGCGTACACGTGGGGCCATGCGCTGGACGAGATCAGCGAGATTTATCTCTTCAATCCGCAGAACAGCCTGTGCTTCAAGTGCGAGTACGGGAATAGCGATTTTGACGTGCGGAACACGTTCACCAGCTACCTGAGCTATATGGCGCCCGCGTTGCCGTATGGGCCGAAGGTGCTGACGTCGGGGTGGCAATTCAACACGCTGATGAACTTCCACGGCGGGCAGCCGTTCACGATCTACTCGAGCAACGTGGGCGGAAGCGGCAATGGCGAGTATGCCGAGCGTGCGGACAAGAACCTGAGCGTGAAGCCATACGCGGGCGTTTCACACAGCGTGCAGGGAACGGCGGCAACGGGCTATTCCGTGACGTGGATCAACCCGAATGCGTACACGCCTTCGCTGAACGGCGCGTATGGCACGAGCCACAGGAACGATCTGCACGGGCCGGGCTTTGCGGATGTGGATCTGTCGGTCTTCAAGAACACGAAGGTCTCGGAGCGCATCAACACGCAGTTCCGCGTGGAGATGTTCAACGTGTTCAACCGGCTGAACCTGGCGTCGGCAGGCGGAGGCTACTGCACGGACTCGAGCAGCTGCTCGATTACGACAACGATTGGCAACGCGTATGGCGCGCCGGGAATTGGAGCCGGCGAGCCGTTTAACACACAGCTCGCTCTGAAGATTATCTTCTGAGCGAGTTGCAAGAGATGGAGAGGCCGGCCGCAAAAGACCGCGGCCGGCATTTTTTTATGCGGAGGCAGTGCGAGAAAAGGGGCGCCATGGATGCGCGAATTTGGTGGGATCTTGGCAATCGCTGTGCTACTCTTCGGCAATGGCTACGGCTTCCCCTCCGTCCATATCGGCGGCTCCGCGGCACGCGGTGGTGGTGCGCATGACGCACTGGCTGACGGTGGTTGCCTTTCTGGCGCTGCTGGTGACGGGCGCGGAGATCATGATTTCCCATCCAAGGTTCTACTGGGGCGAGAGCGGGAATGCGAATATGCATCCGCTGTTCTCGCTGCCGCTGCCGACGTCACGGCCGTGGGTGAACAACGGATTTGGCACGGCGATGCCGGACGGGAACGGCTGGGGCCGGTATCTGCACTTTGAAGCGGCATGGCTGGCGGTGCTGACGGGGCTGGTGTATGTGCTGTGGGGCGTGGTTCGCGGGCACTTCAGGAGGCGCCTGGTGCCGGAACGCGGCGAGCGCTCGGTGGGCGCGCTGTGGCACGTGATGGCGAAATATCTGCGCGGTGGACGCGCGGGCGAGGATGAGGCCCACACCTACAACGCGGTGCAGCGGGTCACGTATCTGGCAGTCATCTTTGTGCTGTTCCCGATGGTGATCTGGACGGGGCTGGCGATGTCGCCCTCGTTTACGGCGGCGCTGCCGGCAACGGCGAGCCTGCTGGGCGGGCGACAGAGTGCGCGCACGCTGCACTTTTTGATCACGCTGCTGCTGGTGGGATTCCTGGCGGTGCACGTGGCGATGATTGCGCTGGCGGGGTTCTGGAAGCGGACACGGGCGATGATTACCGGCCGCGCGGCGGCAGCGAAGGAGGACGCATGAGCGGACTTTCGCGAAGGAAGCTGATTACGGGCGGACTGGCGGCAACGGCTGGCGTGGCGGGGCTGGCGGTGGCGGATCGGCTGGCGAAGGCCTATGGGTTGATGCCGCCGGATGGGGGCGGCATCTTTGGGCCGGGCGAGACGCTGACCTATGCGGCGCAGAGCCTGCTGACGGTGCATGCGCCGGCACGGGAGTTTCCGCGGAGCATGATTTCGAAGGATCCGTTTGCAGTGCCGATTGGGAAGTCGAGCGATGCGTTCAAGCGGTCAGAGGCGCTGGGCTTCAAGGACTGGCGGCTGACGGTGGACGGGCTCGTGAAGCGGCCGACGACTTTCACACTGGCGGATTTGAAAGCCATGCCGATGCGGAATCAGATCACGGAAGTGGCGTGCGAGGAAGGTTGGTCGTACGTTGCGGAGTGGATTGGGACGCCGCTGAGCGGTGTGCTGCGCGAGGTGGGCGTGCTGCCGCAGGCGCGGTATGTGGCCTACTTCAGCGTGCAGCCGGACCAATGGGACAGCCTCGACATGGGCGAGGCGATGCATCCGCAGACGTTCCTGACGATGGGGATGAATGATGGCGAGCTGCCGGTGGCGTTTGGCGGGCCGCTGCGGATGCGGGTGCCGCTGCAACTGGGGTACAAGAACCTGAAGTTCATACACCACATCACGGTGACGGATTCGATGAAGAAATTTGGCAAAGGGCTGGGCTCGGTGGAACCGGAATTCGGGTACGCGTGGTTTGCGGGAATCTGAGGCGGCGCGATCCGGGCACGAGAAAAACCCCACCGAGCGGTGGGGTTTTTTGTTGTGTGCGTGGGGATGGAACGACGGGGATCACGAGAGGTGGGTGTGGGGGTGCGCGGCGAGGCGGCCCGGAAGCGGCGCGGGTTCGAGGCCGGCGGTGGAACCGCTCATGACTTCTGTGAATGCTTTGCGGAAGGCCGTCATTTCGTCGGGCAGGCCAACAGTGATCCGAATTGAGTTGGGCCAGGCAGGCCAGATGCGGCCGACGAACATCTCTTTCGCGGCGAGCGCGGCCTGGACCTCTTTTCCGGTGCGGCCGACGTCGAGCATGAAGCAGTTGCTGACAGAGGGCGTGGTGGAGTAGCCCTTGCTCTTGAGCCAGGCGATGGTTTCGTTGCGGGTGTCGCCGATGATTTTTTTGCGCGAGGGGATGAGGTTGGCGTCGAGCAGGCTGGCTTTGGCAGCGGTGACGGCAGTGATGGGCAGGGAGTTCTGGCCGCCGAGGGGAACGAACTTGCTGAGCAGGTCGGGGCGGGCGATGGCGAAGCCCATGCGGATGCCGGCCATGCCGTAGATCTTGGAGAAGGTGCGGAGGACGATGACGTTCTTGCCCTCTTTGACGAAGTGGAGGGCACTGGGCTCGTCGCAGAAGTGGATGTAGGCTTCGTCGATGAGGATGATGGTGTCTTTGGGCGCGTTGTTGACGGCGTATTCGATCTGCTCGTGGGGCGTGATGGTGCCGGTGGGGTTGTTGGGGTTGCAGATGTAGATGACGCCGGGCGTGGGCGAGGCGGCGAGCATGGCCTTAATGTCGTGCGTGGCGGCGCCCTTGGGGTCGGCGAGGGGAATCTTGAGGATGGGAGCTCCGGTGACCTGGGCGGCCCACATGGGCGCTTCATAACCGGGATCGGCGACGACGAGAGGCTTGTCCTTGCTGGTGAAGGCGAGGACGGTGTAGTGGAGCGGCTCAGTGGAACCCGCGAAGGGGACAACGTATTCCGGGTCGAGGCCTTCCTGCCTGGCGAAGATCTCGGCGGGGATGTCTTCCAGGGGAAAGAGGTAGCGTCCGCCGCGGGGAATGATGCTGTCCATGGCCTGCCGTGCGGCGTCGCAGGGGCCCATGGGGTTCTCGTTCGCGTCGATGTGGATGCCGACGTTGGGGTCGGCGAACTTGGGCCGGGCGGCCAGAGCGAGGTGCGCCTCTGTGAGAAGCGGAGCGGTGGCGAGTGCGGATGCGCCTGCGGCATAGCGGAAGAAGGTGCGCCGCGAAAAACCTGTGGAGGCAACGGGATCAACAGACGGCTGCATGATTGCTCCTTGAGATGGGATGGTGTGAGATGGGATGGCGTGGACGCGCAGGCGTGCAAGTCGTACGAAGAAAGGGAATAAAGAGAGGAAGTCCGCGACGGAAGGCGGAAGAAATGCGTCCCATGCCCCAAGGTAGCCCCCGGATGAAACGAACACAAGGGGGAAATGCATAAAGATTGAGGAAGAAATGCAGGCGTGGAGGGGCAGGCGAGCAGGAAGAGGTCGCGCTGCGGATGAAGATGTTGCATCGGTGAGGGAATGTGCTACACTTTGCCGGGTAAACGCTTTCTTGTGATTCGAGACAGGGAGCCCGATTCCCCGCCGGAGCGAAGTTGGTGACGGAGCGAGGGCAGCCCTGCTAATGTTGCGGAGAGGCGGTTTTGCAGCTTGACAAACCTCACAGTAAACCCATTTACTTACTGCGTGCGTCTGCCTGTTGCAGAACGTGCAATCGACTTGCCCAGGTGACACGATGCTCGGATTTGTCCCAATGATTTCTGCCGGAACGCTTGGATCGATGCCGGCCCAACTGGCCTTGAATGCGACGCCATTGGCGCGCCTGGGGTCGCTCGATATTGCCGTGATTGCCATTTACTTCGGGATGGTGATCTGGATTGGCTTCCATCTGAAGGGCCAGTCGAACACGAGCGAAGAGTTTTTCATGGCCGGACGCGAGATGACGGCCTGGATCGCCGGGCTCAGTTTTGTGTCGGCGAACATGGGATCGCTGGAACTGATGGGCTGGGCGGGCTCGGCGTATCAGTACGGGATTCTGGCGACGCACTGGTACTGGATTGGCGCGATTCCGGCGATGCTGTTCCTCGGCCTGATCATGATGCCGTTCTACTACGTCTCGAAGACGCACTCTGTGCCCGGGTATCTGGATCTGCGCTACGACGGACGCGCGCGGAGCGTGGCGGCGGTTGCATTCGCGACCGAGATGATCCTGATGAGCGGCGTGAACATGTTCGCGATGGCCGTGGTGATGAAGGTGGTGCTGGGCTGGGACATCAACTTCAGCATCATCGTGAGTTCGGTGGCCGTGGCGCTGTATGTGGGTCTGGGCGGGCTGCGGTCGGCGATTTTCAACGAGGTGCTGCAGTTTGTGCTGATCTGGGGCGGCGCTCTGCTGGTGCCGATTCTGGGATTGATTCAGGCCGGGGGCTGGACGGGATTGCAGCGGAAGATCATGACCAATCTGCACAACGACAGCTACTTCCACCTGTGGCGTGACACAGGACATTTCTCGGCAAACCCGATGGGCGTGCACTGGACGGGAATCGTGTTCGGGCTGGGGTTTGTGATCAGCTTTGGCTATTGGACGACGGACTTCCTGGTGGTGCAGCGCGTGCTGGCGGCACATAACCTGCGCGCGGCGAGGCTGGCCCCGATTATCGGGTCGTTCTTCAAGATGGCGGTTCCGTTCATTGTGATTCTGCCGGGACTGCTGGGGCTGGTGCTGCTGCAGAATCCGGATGGAAGCCGGCGGCAACTGGTGGGCGAGGATGTGACGGCGGCGTGCACGGCGAACGCAGCTGGCATACCCGCAGACACGAGTGCCTGTTCGGCGGAGATGGAGAAGACGAACCTGACGCCGGACTATCAGCAGAAGGTGCTGAGCGGCACCCCGGGCTCGGAGCTGCACACCTATAACCAGGCGCTGCCGCTGATGATGGTGCGCTACCTGGGACCAGGACTGCTGGGACTGGGCATCACGGCGCTGATTGCCGGCTTTATGAGCGGCATGGCGGGGAATGTGAGCGCGTTCTCGACCGTGTGGACGTATGACATCTACAGGCCTCTGATCAACAAAAAGGCAACCGATAGCCACTATGTGATGGTGGGGCGATTGTCGATTGTTGCCGGCGTGATTGTGTCGATTGGCGCGGCCTACCTGGTGCAGCAGTTCCACGGGATCATGGACTATGTGCAGGCGCTGTTCAGTGTGTTTGTGGCGCCGCTGCTGGCAACGATTCTGTTCGGCATGTTCTGGTCGAAGGCGACGCGTCTGGCGGGATTCCTTGGACTTCTGCTGGGCATTCTGTTCTCGGCGGGATTGTTTGTGTGGGTGAAGCTGGTCCCTTCGGCGCTGGCGATTGTTGCATTGTCCCCGGATGCGAAGCCGATGGCCGAGAATGTGTTTCGCGCGCTGTGGGCCTTCCTGTTCTCTTCCGTGATTATTCTGGTGGTGAGCTTGCTGACGGAGCCGCGACCTGTGAAGGAACTGGCTGGGCTGGTGTATGGAGCAACGGTGCTGCCGAAGGAAGAGCCGGTGGCGCTCTACAAGCGGGAATGGTTCTGGGCCGTAGGGGTTGTGGTCATCTTCGCCATTCTGAACATCATTTTCTGGTAACGGGAAGGGGACCCATCTATGCATGGTTCAAAGATTCCGATCTGGTTTTTTATCGGTCTGCTGTTGGAAATCTATGGCGTTCTGATTTGCGGAGTTGGGATTAGCGAGGCCGTCACGGGCAACTATCCAACAGGCGTGCAGCTGACGGAGCTGCACACACCGATCTGGTGGGGTGGCCTGCTTGCGGTGATCGGGGCGCTTTACCTGGTGAAATTCCGGCCAGGGCGGAGCGCGAAGTAGCAAGGGCGGCGGCGTGATGGTTCGCCGCCGGTTTTATTGAGAAGGACGTGCTGAGCCGTCGTGGCACGCGGGGCAGTTGAAAACTAATTTCTGCGATTGGCAGCCGGGGGTGCAGACGGTTTCTCCGGCGGGGCGCAGGGTGCAGTGGCAGCGGCAAAGGGACTGAAGGAGAGAACGATGGCAGCGCAAAGAAAGATGACATTTGGCGTGGTGGTGGGAAACCGCGGCTTTTTCCCGGATCATTTGGCCAAGACGGGCCGCGAAGAGATTCTCGCGGTGCTGGAAAAGGCCGGCGCACGGGCGATTGTGCTGAGCGCGGACGAATCGAAGTATGGCGCGGTAGAAACGTACACGGAGTCGCAGCGCTGCGCGGAGCTGTTCAAGAAGCATGCGGATGAGATTGACGGCATTATCGTGACGCTGCCGAACTTTGGCGAGGAGCGCGGCATTGTGGACGCGATCCGACTGTCCGGGCTGAAGGTGCCGGTGCTGGTGCAGGCGACGCCGGACCGCTCAGACGCGATGACGATTGCGACGCGGCGCGACAGCTTCTGCGGGAAGATGAGCGCGTGCAACAACATGATGCAGTACGGGATTCAGTACTCGCTGACGACGCTGCACACGGAGAGCCTGACCTCGGCGGAATTCAAGGCGGACCTGGAGTGGTTTTCCGCGGTATGCCGGATTGTGAAGGGGCTGAAGAACCTGCGGATTGGCGCGATTGGCGCGCGGCCGACTGCGTTCAACACGGTGCGCTACTCGGAGCGGATCCTGGAGACGAGCGGGATCACGATTGAGACGATTGACCTGTCGGAGATCTTCGGGCGCATCGGGCGGATGAAGGACAACGACGATGCGGCGCAGGCGAAGCTGGCGGCGATCAAGAAGTATGTGACGACGGCGGGGATTCCCGACGATGCGCTGCTGAAGATGTCGAAGCTGGGCGCGGTGATCGACGGATGGATGAAGCAGACGCACGTGACGGTGAGCGCGGTGCAGTGCTGGACTTCGATGGAGGAGTTCTTCGGCGTGGTGCCGTGCACGATCATGAGCATGATGTCGAACGAGCTGATTCCGTCGGCGTGCGAGGTGGACGTGCCGGGCACGCTGAGCATGTACATGCTGGCGCTGGCCTCTGAGACGCCGTCGGCGTTGCTGGACTGGAACAACAACTACGGCAACGATCCGAACAAGTGCGTATGCTTCCACTGCTCGAACCTGCCGAAGCACTTCTTCAACGACGTGAAGATGGACTACCAGGAGATCATTGCCGGAACGGTGGGCAAGCTGAACACGTTTGGCACCTGCGTGGGCCGCGTGAAGCCGGGCGTGATGAGCTTTGCGCGCTTCTCGACGGACGATCGGCGCGGGGTGATTCGAGGGTACACGGGCGCGGGGCGGTTCACGGAGGATCCGCTGGAGACGTTTGGCGGCGCGGGCGTGGCGGAGATTCCGCAACTGCAGAAGCTGCTGCGCTACATCTGCCGCGAGGGCTTTGAGCATCACGTGGCGGCGAACTTCAGCGATGTGTCGAAGGCGGTGCACGAGGCCGCGCGGTATATGGGATGGGAGAGCCACTACCATCCGTCGCTGGACGAATAAGCAGAACGGACAAGAGAAGAGACAGAGCGGGCGCTTGCAAAGGCGCCCGCCTTTGCAAGCAGAGCGATACCGGCCGCAGAGCCGGATGGAGAGCAGCAGATGAGTGAGCGGGTGAAGAAGAGCCTGGTGGCGCAAGGGACGACGGTGGTGGAGCAGGCCGCGTGGAATGCTGAGCTGGAGAGCAAGCACGAGCGGCTGGTGGATTGGATGCGCAGCCGGAAGCTGGGCGGCGTGCTGCTGCGGCGGAGCGAAAACCTGGCGTGGGTGACAGGGGGCGCGGTGGAAGTACGCGTGCTGACGCCGAGCGAGACGGGTGTGGCGTCTGCGCTGGTGACGGCCGAGGGCAAGCGCTACTACTTCACGACGGAAAATGAGGCGCCGCGGCTGCACGATGAGGAGTTTGGCGCTCTGGATTTCGAGCCGGTGACGTTTCCCTGGTGGGGAGATGACACGACGGCAACGGCGGTGCGGTTGGCGGGTGGGACGCTGGGCTGCGACACGCCGGGCGCGGGCACGACGCTTGTGAATCTATATCCGCTGCGCGCGGCGCTGAGCGGGAGCGAGATGGCGCGGTATCGCTGGCTGGGTGCCGAGACGGCGGCGGCGACGGTGGAAGCGCTGAAGGCCGTGGAGCCGGGGCAGACGGAGTACGACTTGCAGGCCATGACCGAGGAGATCTTGCTGCGGAGGGGGATCCTGCCTTCGGTGGCGCTGTATGCGGTGGATGATCGCATTTACAAGTACAAGCATGCGGTGCCGCGTGGTGCGCGGCTGAAGCAGTACGGGATGTTGAATCTGTGCACGCGGAAGTGGGGACTGGCTATTTCCATCACGCGGTTTGTGCATTTTGGCAAGCCAGCGCCGGAGCTGGAGGCAAGGTTCCAGTCCGCGGCGCGGGTGAATGCGGCGCTGATGTACGCGACGCGGGTGGGCGCGACGAGCGCGGGGCTGTTCGGCGTGGCGCAGGCAGCGTATGAGGCGGAGGGCTATCCGGGCGAGGAGCGGCTGCACCACCAGGGTGGGCCGACGGGCTATGGCGAGCGCGAGTGGGTGGCCACGCCAACAGGCACGGAGACCGTGGTGAATCAGCAGGCGTTCGCGTGGAACCCCAGCATCCGGGGTGGCAAGGTCGAGGACACGGTGCTGTTGCACGATGGGCGCATCGAGTGGCTGACGGCGACGCCGGAGCTGCCGGTGATTGAGCCGGTGGTGAATGGGACGGTGTATCCGGCGGCGGGCGTGCTGGTGCAGTAATCGCCGCTCAGGCTTCTTTGGGCTGCAGCGTCAGGCGTGCGGTGAGCACGATGAGCGCGGCCCAGAGGGCGTCTGCGCCGAGCAGATGCAGGACCTGCAGCCAGACGGGCGCGAGCAGGACGACATCGAGCAGGCCGAGCAGGTACTGCGCGGCGAGCAGCATGAGGATGAGCGCGGAGAGCCCGCGGTTGTCCCACCGGGCGTTGCGCTGCGCGGCGCGGACGAGCAGCCAGATGAGGAAGATGCTGGCGAGGAAGGCGATGGAGGGGTGCGTCCAGCGCCAGCGCACGAGCCAGCCGCTGGTGGGTGAGAAGTCCTGCGCGAGGGCAGAGCTGAGCGAGGACGCTGGGAAGAGCGTATCGCCGAGCGCGGCGAGCGAGCCGGTGACGCCGACAATCAACACAATCAAGAGACCCAAAGAGGCGCGGATGGGCGCGACGAAGTGAATGTCTGTGCGCAAATAACCTTGTGTGCGGCTGAGGAGATGTGCGGTGAGAGCGAGCGAGCCGAGCATGAGGAGCGTGTTGGTGAGATGGAGCGCGAGATAGGGAGCGCGCAGCGGCGAGGTGCTCTGCGCGGTGAGCCCGAGCTTGACGAGGAGCGCGCCGAGGATGGCCTCAATGAGCGTGAAGACCACGGCAGCGATGGCGGTGTTGCGGGCAAGGTGACGGCGTGGCGTGCCGGCGAGAGTCCAGATGGCGAGGCCTACGGCGGCGAAGAACGAGAGGCCGCTGGTGATGCGGTGGGCGAACTCGATCATGGTGTCGACGCGCGGCGCGTGCTGGACGACGGTGCCATTGCAGAGCGGCCAGTGGTCTCCGCAGCCGGCGCCGGAGCCGGTGGCGCGCACGACGGTTCCCCAGAGAATGACGGCGATGAAGTAGGCAACGACGAGCCAGGCGAATCGGCGCAGGGCGATGGATGGAAGCTGGGCGGTGCGGGCGGAAGCGGCTACAGACGGCATGAAGGCGAACTCCGGGGGTACTTCTCAGTGTAAAGCAGCGCGAGGTTTGGGGCTGTTTGAGAAGTGTGTGGAGGCTCGTGAGTCAAGGGCCTTACTGTGCCAGCAGGCGCACAACGTGATTGACGATCATCAGGTCTTCCATGGGCGGGATGACACGGATGGTGACGGGCGAGCCGGGAGCGGAGATGACGGCGGCGCCACGGGTGCTGTTGCGCGCGGGATCGAGGACGATGCCGAGCGGAGCGAGGTTGCCGCAGATTTCGGCGCGGGAGGCGATGTCGTTTTCGCCGATGCCGCCGGTGAATACGAGCATGTCAAGGCCGCCGAGGACGGCCATGAAGCTGCCGATCCACTTGGCGATGGTGCGGGTGAATAGAGTGACGGCGAGGCGGGCGCGCGGTTCGCCCTGGGCAATGGCTTCGCGAAGGCCGCGCATGTCGTTGGTGAGTCCGCTGACACCGAGGAGGCCTGCTTTTTTGCTGGCGAAGACTTCGAGCTTGTCGGCGGCGTCGGCGGTGTTGGGAGTTTCTGCGGCCATGCGGCGGAGGACGAAGAGGAGAACGCCGGGGTCGATGTCGCCGGTGCGGGTGCCGCTGATGATGCCGCCCGTGGGAGTGAGGCCCATGGAGGTGTCGACGCATTTGCCGTCGCGGATGGCGGTGATGGAGGCGCCGTTGCCGAGATGGGCAACGATGAGGCGGGAAGGTGTTTCCGCGCCGAGCTGGTAGACGATGGACTCGTAACTCAGGCCGTGGTAGCCGTAGCGGCGGACGCCGATGGCAGCGTATTCCTCGGGGATGGGCATGTGCCAGGCTTCTTCCGGCATGGTGCGGTGGAAGTACGTGTCGAGGCAGAGGAAGTTGGGCACGCCGGGAAAGAGGTGCAGCGCTTCGCGCATGATGTAGACGGCGATGGGGGTGTGGAGAGGCGCGAATGCGGTGAAGCTCTCCATCTCGTCGATGAGGGCGGGGGTAATGCGCTGATTTTGGCGGATGGTGGGGCCGCCGGAGACCATGCGATGGCCGATGGCGACGGGGAGCGGGTACTGGCCGGAGTGGAGCGCGTCGGCTACGAGCTTGAAGGCGACGGCACGGTTGGGGAGGGCCGGGGACTGGTCGATGAGCTTTTTGCCGCCAGCGTCCTTGATCCAGAAGGCGCCGAGATCAGTGCCGATGCCGTCGACGGCGCCCTCAAGGAGGCGGTTGCGCTGGCCATTGGCGGCCTCGTAGACGGAGAACTTGATGGACGATGAGCCGCTGTTGAGGACTAGAACGGGCAGAGACGACATGGTGCATTTTCCTCGATGCGTGATGGGGCCGCGATGGGCCCATGTGCATAGCGTGCGCCTGGTGACGCTGTGGATTCCTGCGGGTCTAAACAGCCGGAGGGCCAGGAGGACAGCAACCGCAGAGTAAATCTGTCGCTACAAAGAGGCTAGCAGCCGGGAGGCGCAGCCGAGGGTGATTGAAATCACATACGCGCAGGTGCGGGACGCGATGGGGACTGAGCCGCCGGGACGGCGAAGGATGCACGCCAGACGCGCAGGGGCTGCGGTAGACTGACAAGCGATGCGGGTGTTCGGGATCGATTGCGGCACCGAAGTGACGGGGTTTGGGGTGGTGGAGGCGGATTTTGCTGCCCGTCAAGCGCAGCTTTGCTGCAAGACGATGGGGGCCATCCGGCTGAGCAAATCGAAATCGCTGCCTGAGCGGCTTGCGCAGGTTTATGCGGAGCTGGTTGAGCAACTGGCAGAGTGGCAGCCGGAAGTGGTGGCGATTGAAGAGGTTTTCTACTCGGTGAACGCGAAGTCTGCATTGAAGCTGGGGCAGGTGAGGGGCGTGGCGCTGCTGGCGGCGGCAACGCAGCAGCTGCCGGTGGCGGAATATGCGCCACTGCGGATCAAGTCGAGCGTTGTGGGATACGGACTTGCGGATAAGCAACAGGTGCAGTACATGGTGGCGCGGCTGTTAGGCCTGGCGCAGGTGCCGGAGCCAGCGGATGCAGCGGATGCTCTGGCGGTGGCCATTTGCCATATCCATACGACTCAGACGCTGCAGCGGCAGGGGGCGGCGCGATGAAAGCGGTTTGGCTGCTGGGCTTGTTGCTGGCTGTGACTGCGGGTGCGCAGGGGGCGCCGGAGAGTTATGTGCGGCTGGACTTCTCGAATCCCGCATTGATTCCGGGGCAATGGCAGCTGGTTGTGCATCCTGATGGGAGCGGGCACTTCCACGCAGAGCGGGGCAAGGCTCCGGAGCCGAGCGCGGCTGACATGGATCCTGTGACGATTGACCGGGATGTGCAGGTGAGCTCGACATTTGCCGGCCGGGTGTTCCAGACGCTGCAGCGCCATCTGCCACAGGATGGGCGCTGCGAGAGCCATTCCAAGGTTGCCTTTCAGGGTGTGAAGACGCTGGAGTTGAGCGGGCCGAACGGGACGCGGAGCTGCAGCTTCAACTTCGCGAAAGATAAGGAGATCGGAGAGGTCGCGGATGCTCTGGGGTCTGTTGCGGCGACGCTGGTAGAAGGGGCGCGGGTGGAGATGATCTGGCAGTATGATCCGCTGGGGCTGGATAAAGAGTTGAAATATATGTCTGAAGCGGCAGATGATGGAAGGCTGCAGCAGATTTGCGCGATACGCAGCATTCTGGAACGGCTTCGTGAGGACCCTGCGGTGATGGAAGGGGTCAGGAAGCGGGCCAGGCAGCTAGCGCAGAGCAACCAATAAATGCGTGGGCGCGCGCAGTGAGTAAGCAACTTTCTGATGCCGGGGCGTGTCATAAGGATGTGGGTGGCTGTTCTGCAGCCGAGCGGGGTTGGATGGGCTGAAAGGGTGGAGTGAACATGATGACGGAGCGGAAAAGCTGGTCCAGGCGGGGGCCCTGGGCAGTGTGCGCGGCAGCTGCAGCGGTTGTCCTATTGGCCGCTCCTTTGAGCGCTCTGGCGCAGAGTGGGGGCACCGGGGCGCGAGCGGTTCGCCTGAGCTTTGTGGATGGTCAGGTTCAGCTCTCGCACGGGAACGAGGTTCTGGCGCAACAGGCTCCGGTGAATGCACCGCTGTTTGAAGGGACGCAGGTGACGACGGGCGATGACGGACGGGCCGAGGTGGAATTTGAAGATGGCAGCGTAGCGCGGCTCTCCCCGAACAGCTCGATGACCCTGAGCATGCTGCGGCAGCAGGGCGACGCGACCGATACCGAAGTCCTGATGCAGGGCGGTCTGGGCTACTTTGAATTGCAGGGAGACAGCTCCGCTGGACGGATGCGGGTGCGCTTTGGCAACAATGTGGCCTCGGCGAGCGGGTTTACGGTGCTGCGCGTCGACCTGGATAACCCGCCGGGAGAGATGGCGGTCTTCTCTGGCAATGCACACCTGGACAACGGAAGCACGATGTCTGTGGACATGCACGGCGGGGAGACGGTGCGGCTGAATGCAGCGGACCAGACGAACTGGGCACTGCTGGAGTCGATTGAACCGGATTCGTGGGATGCATGGAATTCTGACCGGGACCAGGCGCTGACGGCGCAGGAGGCAGCCAGGACGCAGGCCACAACGGATGTGACGCAGAGCTCGAACCCGGCATGGAGCGACCTGGACGCGAATGGGGACTGGTATAACGTTCCCGGGCAGGGCTACGTGTGGTCGCCCTATGAGGCGCAGAACACCGGGTGGGACCCCTATGGATCGGGTAACTGGATGTGGACGCCCGGATTTGGCTACGGATGGGTTTCAGGCGAGCCCTGGGGCTATTTCCCGTACATGATGGGCATGTGGAACTTCTATCCCGGTTTTGGATGGGGATGGGCACCTGGAGCCGGTTGTTGCTGGTATGGTGGTGGCGGCGGAGGCTGGGCGTCGAATGTAGGGAATGGCCCGCAGCGGTATCAGCCACCTGCTCCGCCTCCGGTTGGCGGGCCGGTGCTGCCCAGGAACGGGGCGCCGATGGTGCAGGCGAAGTACGTGGCACATCCGATTATTTCGGTGAACCGGATGCGACCGGGAACGATGCGACCGGTTGGGCGGATGACAACCGGGGCGCCACGCACGTTTGCGGGGAACAAGGTTGAGCCGATGCGGCCTCTGGCTCCGCGGTCGACCTATGCGAACGCGTTCGCAGCCGGACAGAACCAGCGTATGCAGGCGCTCGGACGGCCGGTTCAGAGCCATGGTGCGCGCTACGGGTATGCGGGCAATCCTTACGGGAACAGGAACGTGAGCACGGGCTCCTGGGGCAGCGGAACCGGGACGGGACGCGGGACGGCGGGTGGATATGGCCGACTCGGAAGTCCGGGGGGCGGCGCCGGAGCGAGTCACCCAGTCTATTCGGGGGGTTCCCGTGGTGTGAGCTCGGGTCATAGCTCCTCTGGCGGAGGCTTCCAAGGCGGTGGAGGCGGAGGCGGCTTCCATGGCGGCGGTGGGGGCGGCGGTGGCGGTGGATCTCACGGCGGAGGCGGCGGCGGAGGCGGCGGTGGTGGTGGCCATCGCTGACACGAGGCTGGGCGAACTATCACCCTCCTGTTCGATTGCCGCGCATGCAGGTGTGGAGCTGCGCACCGCGCGGATGAAGGCGGATCAGCGCGCTGGGTGGCCGGGTCCGGCCACTAATTGCTTCCAGAGTTCGGCGAGTGTCTCGATCGATAACGCTTCCGCGCGGGATCGCGGGTCGATGTGTGCGGCGGAGAGTGCCTGGGCCGCCTCGGCCTGCGTGTAGCCGGCGGCGCGGAGATTGTTGGCTAGGGTCTTGCGCTTCAGGGCGAACGCTTGACGGAGAAAGGCCAGGAAGGCGGACTCGTCCACACCGAGTTCGGCGAAGCGAGGAGCAAAGCGCCAGCGAAAGACGGTGGAGTGGACCTGGGGCGGAGGAGAAAACGCGGCGGGTGGCAGAGTGAAGAGGCGTTCGACAGGGCCATAGAGCTGGGCGGTGACAGAGAGCAACCCGTAGTCGCGCGAGCCGGGCGCAGCGGTGACGCGGTCCGCCACTTCACGCTGGACCATTAGGACGGCGTAATCGAGCGCTGAATGGCTGGCGGCAAGCTTGAGCAGGATGGGCGAAGTGATGTAGTAGGGCAGGTTGCCCACGATAGCGAGACGCTGGCCGGACTGCGCGGCGGCAGCAGCGAAATCAAATTGCAGCACATCGAGATTGAGGACGGTCACGCTTTGAGCCGGGAGCTGGAAGCGGAGCTGTGCCGCGAGTTCCGTGTCGAGCTCGATGGCCAGAACATGGGCTGCGCGCTCTGCGAGCAGGCGGGTGATGGCGCCTTTGCCGGGACCAATTTCGACGACGGTACGGCCAGAGCAGTCGCCAAGAGCTGCGACGATGCGATGGATGGCCTGCATGTCCTGGAGAAAGTTCTGGCCGAGTCTGGATTTGGCAGGCATGACTTTCCTGATGGTAATTGAGACAGAGCGGAAGGTCAGGGATGCGCGGCGGGTGGCGATCGTGCTCAGGCCTGGTTCTTGAGGACAGCGTAATGGAGCCTGCGGCGGAGAACGAAGCCCATGGCGTTGTAGACGCGAATGGCGGAGTCATTC
>JBAUTX010000012.1:0-21613 GCA_049582405.1 Occallatibacter sp.
TGCGGGCTGGCACCAGTTCCTGGCAGGTCATGACCTGACCGAGCAGCAGGTGGAGAGGTATCTGCAGAACCGGCTGGCGATTCTGCACTTCATCGAGCTGCGCTTCCGGCAGGGTATCCGGATTTCGCGCGAGGAGGTCGAGACCTACTACCGCGAGACGCTGCTGCCCGAGTATGTTGCTCATGAAACGCCGCCGCCGCTGGACCAGGTGGCCCAACGGATTGAAGAAATTCTGCTGCAGCAGAGGGTGAGCGCACTGTTCAGCGACTGGCTGGAAAACCTGCACAAACAGGGCCAGATTGACGTGCTGGATCCGAAACTGGAAGAAGCGCTTGGATCCACAACGGTGGGATCGGGGACGCAATGAGCACGCACGAGCTCAAGCTGCCGAACAAGTCTACGCGCAAGCGGCGCCGCAGGGTGTTGCTTGGGGCAGCGGCGTGTGTGCTGCTTGGAGTCGTGGCGGTTGTGGGGTTGTGCTTTTGGGGATCCTCGGCATCGTTCGAGAACCTGGTGCGGGAAAAGCTGATTGCGCGGCTGGAATCGTCGGTGGGTGGGCGCGTGGAGATTCGTTCGTTCCACTGGCGACTCCTGAAGCTGGAGGTTGATGCAGGCGGAATCGTGATACACGGGCGCGAGGCCGCTAACGAGGCGCCCTACGCGCAAATCGCCGAGCTGCGAGTGCAGCTGAGCGTGTTGGGCTTCCTAAGTCCTCACATTGTGCTGCGCGAGCTGGAAGTAACGCGACCCGAGGTGCACCTGATCGTGTATCCGGATGGCAGCACGAACCAGCCGGCGCCAAGACGGGTCGCACAACCGGGCAAACCGCTGCGGGATACGCTGTTTGACCTGCGGGCTGGACAAGTCACGGTCGAGCACGGTCTGGTGGACTTTGAGAACCGTGCGGCGTCGTTCGATTTTCAGAATCGGCAGGCGCCGCTCGACCTGAGTGCACGGGAGGGTGCGCTGCGGGTCGCGTATGTTCCGGCACAGGGCAAGATTCCGGAGAGCTATCGGATTGTGGCGGGTGCACGCGATGTGCGCCTGATGCGGGGGGCGACGGCGCATCCGCTGACGACGCCGGTGCAGGGCACGGTAACGGCGACGCTGGATCTGACGCGGACGGCGGCGCATCTGCGATCACTGCGCGTGACAGGACGGAGCAAAGATGCCGGCGAGCGAACGCTGAACTTGACGGGTGAGTTGCATGACTTTGCACGGCCAAGCTGGCAGGGTGAGGCACAGGGCGAGCTGGACTTGCGGCTTCTGGAGAGTCTGACGGGCTATCCGAATGCGCCGGAGGGGATTGCGCGACTTCAGCTTGGGGCCAGCGGCTATGACGGCCAGTTCCGCGTGGATGGGCCGGTGCACATTGACGGCGGCACATATATCCAGCCGGGAGTTACAGCGCGCGGGGTCACGCTGGACGCAATCGTCCATGCAGATCCGAACCAGCTGATCGTCCGGTCTGTGGTTGCTCGGATTGCAGCGGGCGGCCAACTGAAGGGCGAAGTCGCGCTGGACCATTGGCTGCCGCCCATTCCGGGCGGTACTTCGCTGGAAGTGGCGACGGCTCCCCCGGTGACGCACTTCTGGCGGCGCAGAAGAGTGCAACCGGTGAAGCCCGCTCCTGCTCCGCCAGCGAACCAACCGCTGCCGCTGGTGATCAACGGCAAGGTGACGGCGAATCTGGAGGCGGTGTCCATCGACACGGTGATGGACATTGTGGGACGCGGACCCTTTGAAAGAATGGGCTTGCATGGGCAGCTGGACGGGCCAGCGATTGCAACCTGGACAAATGGCGATGCGAACACACTCGTGGTGAGCGCAACGCTGCGAGTAAGCCCGTCCGGGCAGGCGCAGCCTGGAGAGGCTGCGGCTAGCGGAATCATTGACGCCATATATACGCAGCGGAATGGCGGCGTGGAACTGCGCGCGCTGCATCTTGCGCTTCCGGCCAGCGTGCTGGATGCGCACGGGCATCTTGGTGCGTATCCACTGACGAGCCCAACGGCGATTGATGTCAATTTTCAATCCCGCAATTTGAATGATTTTGACAGAGTGCTGCGCGACCTGGGGCTCAGGCGTGAAGGCAAGGCGGGAAGCGCGGCGCTGCCCATTTCACTGGGCGGGCAGGCTGCGTTTTCGGGGACGTGGACGGGGTCGCTGGTGGATCCACATCTGGCGGGGAACCTGACCGCCAACAACCTCGTGGTGGAACTGCCGGCCAATCCGCAGGACGGGACGGGGAAGACGCACTTCGTGCGCCTGGACTCCCTGCAGGCGACAGGCGGCTATACAGCGAACAGGATTACGGTGGACCACAGCGAACTGCACCATGATGCGGCGAGGCTGAGCGTAGCAGGCAGCCTGACGGCTGCTCCGCAGGAGCATGAGGCTGCTGGGGTTCCTGCCTTCGACAGGAATTCTGTGTTGCGCGCGCACCTGGACGCAAGCGAGGTGCGAGTGGATGAGTTCCAGCCGCTTCTGGGTTTGCATCTGCCTGTGACAGGCCAACTGAGTGCACAGCTCCAGACCGACGGGCCGGTGCACGCACTGGGCGGCTCCGGGTGGATCGAGCTGAACCAGGCGACGGCATGGGGTCAGCCCGTGATGAAGCTGAGAGCGCAGGGCAAATTGGCAGAGGGGATGTTGCAGCTCTCGGCCGTGAGCCTGAATGACCCGTCTGGCAAAGTGTCAGGGAATGGTTCGTACGACCTCAAGACAAAGCGGTTCCAGCTTGAGGCACAAGGAAGCGGGATTGATCTTGCGCAGTTACGGCAACTGCAGCAATCGGGCCTGGGCACCAAGGGGAAGTTCAGCTTTAACGCGACGGCGAGCGGCACGATCGACGATCCGCAGCTCACGGCAAAAGGAACCCTCACCGACCTGATCTTGAGCGGCGAGCAGGTGGGCAACGTCGATCTGACGGCGCGTACGGCCAACCACAAGCTTCTCTATGATCTCGATACGCATTTTGTGTCTGCCACGCTGACGGCGCACGGAGAGACGGCGCTGCAAGAGCCCTACGAGACGCAGATGCAGGCGCAGATGTCACAGTTCAATATTGGCGCGCTGCTGAAGATGGCCCACGTACAGGGGCTGTCGGGCGAGTCGTCCCTTGCAGGAACTGTGCATTTGGAAGGGCCGCTGCGCCGGCCTGAGGAGATGCGCGGCGAGGCGCTGCTGCAGACGCTTTCGCTGACCGTGGTGGGGGTCCATCTGCGCAGCGAGGGATCCGTGCATGCCACTCTGGCCAATGAAAAGATTGTGCTGGACCCGGTGCATGTAACCGGCGAAGAGACGGACCTGCGGGCCCATGGCACGATTGATCTGAAGGCGCGGCGGCAACTGGATCTCGAAGCAAGCGGGTCCATCAACCTGCGGCTTGCAGAGACGATTGACCCGGACGTCACGGCGAGCGGCGTGACGACGTTCCAGGTACGAGCGCGCGGCACGCTGGATAACCCGGGGCTGAGCGGACAGATTGAATTCCAGGATGCGTCGCTGGCGCTGCAGGACCTGCCAAACAGCTTGAGCCAGTTGCGGGGAACGCTGGTGTTCAACCAGAACCGGCTTGAAGTCCAGTCGCTGACGGCGCGAACAGGCGGAGGCGCGTTGAGCGTCTCTGGATACCTTGCGTATCAGCAAGGTATTTTTGCAGCCCTGAACATCACCGGTCAGGGCGTACGGATTCGCTATCCAGAAGGAGTGAGTTCGCTGGCGGATGCGAATCTGCAACTGCAGGGGACGCAGAACAACCTGCTTCTAAGCGGGCGCGTGCTGGTGACGCGGTTCTCAGTGAGCCCGGACCTGGATGTGGCGAGCCTCGTGACCCGGACGAGCAAGGTACAACCGGTGGCGTCGCCCGACGCGCCGTCCAGCCACGTCCGGCTGGACGTGAGGATTCAATCGTCCCCTCAATTGAGCTTCCAGAATGCCTTTGCGAAGCTGGCCGGCGATGTTGACTTGCGTTTGAGCGGGACACTCGGGACCCCCTCGCTGCTGGGAAGAATCTCAATTACCGAAGGCAATGCGACGCTTGCCGGGACGCGCTACGACCTGCAGCGGGGCGATATTTCGTTTACAAATCCAGTGCGGATCGAGCCGATTTTGGACATGAGTGCGACGGCGCGCGTGGAGGACTACGACATCACGCTGGGGATGCATGGACCACCGAACAAGTTGTCCGTCACATACCGAAGCGATCCGCCATTGTCGGATTCCGACGTCGTGGCACTGCTGGCACTGGGACGAACAGAGAACCAGGAGCGGCTGTACACGCAACAGCAGGAGCAAGTGGCGAACAGCCCTGTGACCGATGCGCTGCTCGGCGGCGCACTGAATGCGACGATGAGCAACCGCGTGCAGAAGCTGTTTGGGGTGGGCTCCGTGAAGGTAGACCCAAGCTACCTTGGGCTGCTGGGCAACTCCACCACACGGATCACGGTGGAAGAACAACTGGGCAGGAATATAAAGCTGACCTGGGCCACGGACGTGGATACGACAGCGCAGCAGCTGCTGCAGGCCGAGATTGCAATCAACCGGCACGTGTCCCTGCAGATTACCCGCGATGAGTCGTATGTCTTCTCGATGGTGATCAAGGCGACGCGGCGATACCGGTAGGAATTCCGGGCCAGACATTTGTAAAGCGGCAAGAAGACTCGCTGACAGTGACTGCCGCCGTACCCTCAAGTACACTTGTGGGTGGAGCAGAGGCGAATGGGCCTGATTGCAAAAATCCGAACCACCCTGGAAATGATCAAGTGGGAGCACTCGATCTTCGCGTTGCCCTTTGCGCTGACGGCTACCCTGCTGGCAGCGGAGGGCATGCCGACGTTGCGCATCCTTCTGTGGATCCTGGTGGCGATGGTGACGGCACGCTCTTGCGCGATGGCATTCAACCGCTGGGCCGACGCCGATCTTGATGCAGCCAACCCGCGAACAAAGAGTCGCGCGATTCCGGCCGGATTGTTAAGCCGGAAGTTTGTGCTGGGCTTCACCGTGCTGATGGGGCTGGGATTTGTGGTGGCTGCAGCGGCGCTGAATCGGCTGACGCTGTATCTCTCGCCCGTGGTGCTGAGCGTGCTGCTTGGCTACAGCTACATGAAGCGAGTGACGCGCTGGTCGCACCTGGTGCTGGGGCTTGCACTGGGGCTGGCGCCTACCGCGGCATGGATTGCGGTACGCGGCAGCCTGGATGCGCGCATCCTGGTGCTGACGGGGGCGGTGACGTTGTGGGTTGGCGGCTTTGACGTGCTCTACGCATGCCAGGATTTTGAGCACGACCGATCCGCAGGATTGCACAGCCTTCCGCAGGCGATTGGAGTGCCGGCCGCGTTCTGGGCAGCCCGGCTGATGCATCTGGCGATGCTGGCCATGCTGGTGTGGTTTGGCGTGCTGTTCCATTTTGGCAGCGCCGGCTGGCTGGGTGTGAGTGCGGTGAGTCTGCTGCTGGGGTATGAGCACGCAATTGTTTCCCCGAGCGACATGCGCAGACTGAATGCGGCATTTTTTACGATGAATGGCGTGATTGCCATGGTGTTTTTTGGTTTCGTGGCCACGGACGTGTGGCTGCGGAGGTAGATGTCAATGTCCGCAGAGACACTTTCTCGCGAATCCGCGGCGGCTTTGTGGTACGTTGCGCGCAAGAAGTCCCCGGTTGCACCCACGCCCATCTCCGGCCTGGCTACAGGGTCTGAGGGCTCAGGAATGCGTGTTGCCATTCAGGGCGAGCCTGGGGCCTTCAGTCACGAAGCGGTGCTGCAGCTGCATCCTGCAAGCCAAGTGGCGCCTTATGCACTTTCAGCGGATGTCTTCGCAGCGCTTTCCAACCATGAGGTCGATGCCGCCGTCATTCCCATCGAGAACAGCCTTGCTGGATCTGTTTTGGAGCACTTTGACCTGCTGCTCACCCATGACGTGCGCGTGGAGGAGGAAACACTGCTTCGGATCCGCCACAACCTGATTGCGCTCCAAGGAACCGCGATTGAAGACATCGAACGGGTCTTTTCGCATCCGGTGGCTTTGGCGCAGTGCCGGAAGTTTCTGGCCGCGCATCCGAAGATGGAGGCATTCTCCTTCTACGACACGGCCGGCAGCGTGAAGCAGCTCGTGGAGTTGCAGGATCATCATGCGGCGGCGATTGCCAGTGCGGCGGCCGCAGCCTACTACGGCGCGCATATTCTGCAGGCAAACATCGAAGACAATACGGAGAACTTTACGCGGTTCTTCCTGGTGCGACGCGCCGAGGATTCACGGCCACGGCCGGACTCGAACAAGATCAGCCTTGCATTTTCCGTGGAGAATCGCCCGGGGTCTCTCGTGGCGGCGCTTGCCGATCTCTCCACCCTGGGGACGAACCTAACCAAGATTGAATCGCGGCCCGTACATGGGAAGCCGTGGGAATACATCTTCTATGTCGATTGCCAGGTTCGATCGCTGGAGGAAGCCGACCGGGCCGTGGAAGCGCTGAAACCTCACTGCGCGATGGTGAAGGAGTTGGGACGCTATCCGGAGGCGAGGCGGTAGCAGGGGCAGGAAGGATCGGAACTACAAGAAGGAAACGCGGAGACTCTGCCGGAGCCTCCGCGTTTGTTTTTCAGCGTCTTTCGGTTGCCAGCGGCTAGAAGTGGTAGGCGACGCCAATTGCCGGATAAAAGACGTTGTACCAGCGCTTGGTATCCAATTGGGTGTATCCCATGCTGGGCACCTTGGTGATGAAGCTGCGGAACTCGGCACGGAGGTCGAAGCTGGGGCTGAGCTCATAGGCAATGCCAGCGCCGTAAAGGATGCCGGGGTCGGTTTGCTGTTTGACGTCGAGTGACGTTGTGGTCTGGTTGCGGATGGGCAGGAAGATCAGGACGCCTGGGCCACCTTCCACGAAGGGGTTGTACTTCTTGTAGGTAAAGCTGCGCACATAAGCGAAGGAGATTTCCTGGGTGCGCGTGTTCACCGTGTAGTTGTTGGTGTTGCTGACGATGTAGTGAATCATGTTCTGGTAGGTGATGCCGTAGTTGGCTTCCAGCGCGCTGTTGGGTGTCATCATGAAGCGGTAACTGAGCATTCCGCCAAAGCCAGCATTTGCGCTTACCTGTACATCAGTGGAAGACGCCATGAACGGCTCGATGATGCTCGTCGCACTGACGCTGATGTCCTGCCTGCTCTCCTGAGCGCGACCCGCTGCCGCAGCCAAGGCCAGCAGGATTGTAAAAAAGGCGATCTTCTTCATTCGGTCAAGAACCTCTCGACTGCCCAACCGTCCGGCCGGCAACCAGCTTGTCTCCGGTGCTCCGGTGGGTGCCGGGCCCCGCTCTCTGCATTATTGTAAATGGCCGGAACGGGTCACGGAGGACAAGGCCCATTCCGAAGGATTCTGAGTCTTAGACTGCGCAGAACGAAAATGGCAGCGTGCGCAAGAATGCACGGACGGCGGTGTACCGCGTCCCGTTCAGCCCTGACGTTCCAATTGATAGTAGAACGGCGCTCCCTGCTTCTGCGCAAGGGTGCGGACTGCGCGAAGAAAGGCCTGCGCGGCATAGGAGAGCGTGGCTTGCCGGCGATGGACAAGGCGGAGGATGCGCTTGAACTCGAGTTCGTCGACCTTGATGCGGACAAGATCACCGGTTTCAAGCTCGCGGGCGACGGTGAGGTGGGGCACGAGTGCGACGCCATTGCCCATGGCTACGAATCGCTTGATGGCCTCGATCGTAGGAAGCTCGACACGCATATTGAGGGGCGTGCGAAAGCGCTGGAAGGTCTCAATGACTTTGCGGCGGAGCGGCGAGGTGACATTGTGCGCGATGAAGTCTTCGTGACCGAGGTCGGCGATGGAGACGCGACCTGCGCGGGCGAGAGGATGGCTCGGGTTCGCGATGAGGGCGAGGCTGTCTGCGTAGACTGCGATGGTGCGGAACTGGGCAGGGTCGGGGCGGAAAGAAACGACGCCAATCTCGAAGCTGCGGAGATTCAGCTCCTCTGGGATGCGACTGGCCAGCATGCGGTGGACATTGACATGGACATGAGGGAACTCCCGGCGAAAGGCATCAAGGACTGGCAACAGGTACATACAGGTGTACTCATTGGCCGCAAGCTGGAGGTGTCCGCGTTCGAGGCTTTTCAATTCATCGAGGGCGCTGGACGCCTCGCGGCGGAGGGCGAGCAGGCGCAGGGCGTACTCGCGGAGCAGCTCGCCGGCAGCGGTGAGCGATCCGTCGCGGGCGGCGCGGTCAAAGAGGGTTTCGCCGACAGAGGCTTCGAGCTTGCGGATGACCTGGCTGATGGCCGGCTGGGTGCGGTGGAGCCGCAGGGCGGCGCGGGAGAAGCTGCGCTCCTCCGCAACGGCCAAGAAGGTTTCAAGCTGGTTGAGGTCCATGATTTGCCTCCTGGGAGGTAACGATTCTCTTTATAACGAATTGTAATGGAGTCCACAAAAATAATAACTTTGCCTTATAGTCTCGGGTTGAGAGAGAATAGGTGTGTTCGACAAGGTTTCCCCTGGCAGGCACTTGTATGAGTTCAAATCTGACGAATCATGTAGTCTTCTTCGACACCACGCTGCGTGACGGCGAGCAGTCGCCCGGCTGCAGCATGACGACGCAGGAAAAGCTGACGATGGCCCACGCGCTGGAGGATCTTGGCGTGGACATCATTGAGGCGGGCTTTGCGATGGCGTCGGAAGGCGACTTTGCGGCGATCGCGACGATCACACAGGCAATCCGGAAGCCGCGGATCGCTTCCCTGGCCCGCGCGAAGACGGAAGACATCGAGATGGCGGCGCGTGCGCTGCAGTTTGCAGACCGGGCGCGCATCCACGTCTTTCTGGCTTCGAGCGATTTGCATCTGGAATACAAACTGAAGATTGGCCGGCAGGAGGCGCTGGATCGGGCCGCGGAGTCGGTGCGGCTGGCGCGGTCTCTGGTGGACGATGTGGAGTTTTCGCCGGAGGATGCGACGCGGTCGGAGCGCGACTTTCTGGTGGAGATGGTGCGCGTTGCAGTGGAAGCCGGCGCGACGACGATCAATATGCCGGATACGGTGGGCTACTCGACGCCGGAAGAGTACGGACAGATGTTCCGCGAGGTCCGCGAGCGCATTCCGGCCATTGATGCACAGGGGATTGTGCTTTCCTCGCACTGCCATGACGACCTGGGGCTGGCCGCGGCGAACTCACTGGCTGCGATCCAGAACGGCGCGCGGCAGGTGGAGTGCACGATCAACGGAATCGGCGAGCGTGCGGGCAATGCGGCGCTTGAGGAGATTGCAGCGGCGCTCTATGTGCGCTCGGACCGGTACAACATGACGTCGAGTATCAAGCTGGACAAGCTGTATCCGACGAGCGAAGTGCTGGGGCAGATCATCACCTTCAAGCCCTCACCGAATAAGGCCATTGTGGGCGCGAATGCCTTTGCGCATGAGTCGGGCATCCACCAGCACGGAATGCTGGCGAATCCGCTGTGCTACGAGATTATGACGCCGGCATTGGTTGGCGTCTCGCGGACGCACCTGGTGCTGGGCAAGCACTCGGGGCGCGCGGCGCTGCGGCACAGGCTGGAGCAACTGGGCTTTACGCTGGACCGCGATGAGTTGCAGCAGGTGTACTACCGCTTTGTTGCGCTTGCCGACCGCAAGAAGAACATCTACGACCAGGATCTGATCGGGCTCTTGCCGGATCCGATTCGCGAACGGCGGAATGTGCCGGTTGCACAACTGGACTAACCCACTCCGAAGCAACAGAACACAGAAGAACCGATCACGAGAGAAGGAATGAAGCTGAAGATTCTAGTTGTTGCCGGTGACGGCATCGGGCCTGAAGTCACGGGCGAAGCCGTCGCCGTATTGAAGGAAGCAGCCGCGCTGGGCGGGCATACCCTCAACATTACAGAACGCCGCATTGGGGGCGTGGCGATTGTGCAGGATGGCACGCCACTGCCCGAGGACACGCTGAAGGAAGCGCTGGCCAGCGACGCAGTTTTGCTTGGCGCGGTGGGTGGTAACGAGTTCAATTCCCTGCCCCCGGACAAGCGGCCTGAAGCGGGATTATTGAAGATTCGTGCGGAGCTGGGTGGCTTTGCAAACCTGCGGCCTGCGTTCGCGTTCAAAGAGCTGACGGTGAACAGCCCGTTGCGTCCCGAAGTGGTGGATGGCGCCGACATTCTGTTCGTCCGCGAGCTGTTGGGCGGGCTGTACTTCGGCAAGCCGCGCGAGTGGAATCGGACGACCGGCGAAGCGTGGAACACGATGCGCTACACCAAGGACGAAGTCGCGCGCGTGGCGCGGGTGGCTTTCCAACTGGCGCAGAAACGCCGGAAGAAGGTGACAAGCGTTGACAAGGCCAACGTGCTGGAGGTTTCGCAGCTCTGGCGTGCCACGGTGGATGAGGTTGCGAAGGAGTTTCCGGATGTGGCGCTGGAACACCAGTATGTGGATGCGATGGCGATGCACCTGATGAACCAGCCGCGCAACTACGATGTGGTGGTCACGGAGAATCTTTTCGGCGATATTCTCTCCGATGAAGCTGCGGTGATTACGGGCTCGCTGGGGATGCTGCCCTCGGCGACGATTGGCGGCAAAGTGAACCTTTATGAGCCGGTGCATGGCTCGGCGCCGGATATCGCGGGCAAGGGGCTGGCGAATCCGCTGGGCGCGATTCTGACGGGAGCGCTGATTCTGCGCCACTCGGCAGGGCTGGAGACGGAGGCCGCGGCGATTGAGAGCGCCGTGCGCAAGGTGCTGGAGCAGGGCTTCCGCACGCCGGACCTGGCGCGCAGCAATCCGCAGGGTTATCCGGTGCTCTCGACCAAAGAGATGGGCGCCAAGGTGCGCGAAACCGTGAAGGCGCTGCTCGTCAACGCGTAACGCAAGACACAACATAGAGGATGACGGATGAGTTCCGAACCAAAGACACTTTTTGAAAAGGTCTGGGAGCAGCATGTGGTGGTGGAGCCGAAGGGCGAGCCGACACTGCTCTACATTGACCTGCAACTCGTGCACGAAGTCACATCTCCCCAGGCCTTTGAAGGACTGCGCCTGGCGGGGCGCAAAGTGCGCCGGCCGGACCGCACGGTGGCGACAGTCGACCACAATGTGCCCACCACGATTGAGGGTCGCCTGCATATTGTGGATCAGATCTCCGCAAAGCAGATCTCCACTCTGCGCGAGAACTGCAAGGACTTCGGCATTGAGCTGTATGACGTGAATTCGCGCGAGCAAGGGATTGTGCACGTGATTGGGCCGGAGCTGGGCCTGACCAAGCCGGGCATGACAATTGTATGCGGCGACTCGCACACCTCGACGCACGGGGCGTTTGGCGCGCTGGCGTTCGGCATCGGCACGAGCGAAGTGGAGCACGTGCTGGCGACGCAGACGCTGCCGCAGTCAAAGCCCAAGACGTTTCGAATTTCCGTCGAAGGCAAGCTACCGACAGGTGTTACTGCCAAGGACATCATCCTTGCGATCATCGGGAAGATAGGCACCGACGGCGCGACTGGATGCGTGATTGAGTATGCAGGATCGGCGATTCGCGCGCTTTCGATGGAAGGCCGCATGACGATCTGCAACATGAGCATCGAAGCGGGCGCGCGGGCGGGGATGATTGCGCCGGATGAGACGACCTTTGCGTATCTGAAGGGGCGACGCTTCGCACCGAAGGGAGCGGATTGGGAAGAGGCCGTCGCGGAGTGGAGCAAGCTGCCGAGCGATTCTGGCGCGAAGTTCGACCGCGAACTAGTGATTGACGCGGCGACTCTGGTGCCGTATGTGAGCTGGGGAACGAGCCCAGGGATGGTGGCGCCGGTGACTGCGAGCGTTCCGGATCCGGCGAAGGCTGGGAACGAACAGGAACGCAAGTCGTTTGAACGCGCGCTGGAGTACATGGACCTGAAGGCGGGCACGAAGCTGGAAGATGTCTCGATTGACCGTGTGTTTATTGGCTCCTGTACGAATGGGCGACTGGAAGACCTGCGAGCGGCGGCACGGATTGCGGCGGGACACAAAGTGTCGACGCACGTGAAGGCGATGGTGGTGCCGGGATCGCAGCAGGTGAAAGCAGACGCCGAAAAGGAGGGCCTGGACCGCATCTTCCTCGATGCAGGCTTTGAGTGGCGCGAACCAGGCTGCTCGATGTGCCTGGGCATGAATCCCGACATTCTCTCGCCGGGCGAGCGGTGCGCTTCGACAAGCAACCGTAACTTCGAAGGCCGCCAGGGACGCGGTGGACGCACACACCTGGTGAGTCCGGAGATGGCAGCAGCAGCAGCGATTGCCGGACACTTTGTCGATATTCGCACGTGGGCCATTCGCGAGGAGGTAAAAGCCTAATGCAGCCATTTCGTACACAGACCGCACTGGCGGCGCCGCTGGACCGCACGAACGTGGACACGGACCAGATTATTCCCAAGCAGTTTTTGAAGCGCATCGAGCGCACGGGGTATGGCGATTTTCTTTTCTTTGACTGGAGACAGACTGCATCGGGCGAACCGATTGCGGACTTTGTGCTGAACCAGCCGCGCTACAAGGGCGCACAAATTCTGATTGCGGGCAAGAACTTCGGTTGCGGTTCGAGCCGTGAACATGCCGCGTGGGCCCTTTCAGACTATGGGTTCCGCGTGGTGATTGCGCCTACGTTTGCGGATATCTTTTTCTCGAACGCGGGCAAGAACGGCATTGTGCTGGCGCGGCTCAGCGAGGAGCAGGTGGCCGAGCTGCTGCACAAGGCGCAGACCAAGCCTGGCTATGAGCTGACTGTTTCACTGGAAGAGCAGACCGTGAAAGACAGCGAGGGCTTCAAGGCTTCGTTTGAAATCGATGCGTTTCGCAAATTCTGCCTGCTGGAAGGCCTCGACGATATCGGATTGACGCTGCGTCATGCTGGTGCGCTGGATTCCTACGAATCGAAACACGACCATGCAGGGTGGCTGAAGGCCAAATAGCAGCTTCTAGCTCCTAGCTTTTAGCTCTCAGCTTGTTCCTTCCGCTGCGAGCGAACGATACGAGTGAATAGAGCAATGGATTTTGAACGCGTAGCGCAGAAACGCAAACATTAACCGAAGCAATGACAAGCTGGCAGCTGAGAGCTAGCGGATGGTGAACGAAGAGAGCAAATGACGATCGAAGGAAAACGCCAGAGCATTCCGTTGACCGAGGGCCCCAGCCGCGCCGCCGCGCGTTCGTATCTGCGCGGGGCCGGCTATTCGAAAGAAGATCTGCACAAGCCGATCATCGGCATTGCCAACACGTGGACGGAAATCGGCACCTGTAATGTGCACCTGCGCGACGTGGCGGAAGCGCTGAAGGAGGGCATTCGCGAAGCCGGCGGCACGCCGATGGAGTTCAACACAATCACCATCTCTGACGGCATCACGATGGGCACGCAGGGCATGAAGGCCTCGCTGGTGTCGCGTGAAGTGATCGCCGACTCGATTGAACTGGTGGCGCGCGGGAATCTTTTTGACGGGCTGGTGGGCATCGGCGGCTGCGACAAGAATATGCCGGGCATCATCATGGCGCTGTGCCGGCTGGATATTCCGGGCATGATGCTCTATGGCGGATCGATTGCGCCGGGCAAGTTGAACGGCGTGGATATTACGATTCAGAACGTATTTGAGGGGATCGGATCGTACGCTGCAGGGAGGATTGACGACGCGGGGCTGGAGGCGCTGGAAGCGAATGCGTGTCCAGGGGCGGGCGCCTGTGGCGGGCAGTTCACGGCAAACACGATGGCGATGTCGGGAGAGATTCTTGGTATCTCACCGATTCAGATTTCGGGAGTTCCCGCGACGGCGAAGGACAAGCATGCGGCGTCTCGCGAGGCCGGCCGAATGCTGATGGATGCCGTCCGCGCGAACCGTCGGCCCTCGCAGATCATCACGCGCAAGTCGCTGGAGAACGCCATTGCGAGCGTGGCGGCTAGCGGCGGGTCCACGAATGCGGTGCTGCATCTGCTGGCGATTGCACATGAAATGGGCATCAAGCTTTCGATCGATGACTTTGACACAATCAGCAAGCGCACGCCGTTCATCTGCGATCTGACGCCGGCGGGCAAGTTTGTCGCATCGGATTTTCAGGCGGCGGGCGGGTCACGCCTGTTGGCCAAGCGGCTCATCGACGCAGGCCATGCGGATGGATCGACGCTGACCATCAGCGGACGCACGCTGGGCGACGAAGCTGCGCTGGCAAAAGAGACTCCGGGACAGGTTGTCATTCATACGTTTGACAAGCCGTTGAAGCCGAATGGCGGCCTGGTGATCTTGAAGGGCAACCTGGCGCCGGAAGGCTGCGTGATGAAGATTGCCGCGGCGAATCGCTACGAGCATCGCGGGCCGGCGCGGGTGTTTGATTGCGAAGAGGACTGCTTTGCGGCCGTGCAGCAGGGCAAGATCAAGCCGGGCGATGTGCTGGTGATTCGCTATGAAGGACCGAAGGGCGGACCGGGGATGCGCGAGATGCTGCAGGTGACGGCAGCCATCAGCGGCACTCCGGAGCTGAGTTCGACCGTTGCCCTGCTGACCGACGGGCGCTTCTCTGGCGCGACGCGTGGCTTCACGGCGGGACATGTGGCTCCAGAGGCGTTTGTGGGCGGGCCGATTGCCGCGGTGCGCGAAGGGGATACGATCTCTTTCGACATTCCGAATCGGACGCTGACGCTTGAGATCAGCGAAGAAGAGATGCAGGCGCGGCTCAGCGGCTTTCAGCCGCCAGCGTTGCGCTGGCCACGGGGCGTCTTCCGCAAGTATGTGGATCGCGTGAACTCAGCTTCAAAGGGTGCGACGACGTAACGACCGAGGTTTGCCGTCAGGGACAACGAACGGGGATCCGACAAGGAGTCTGCCATGGGAAAGAAAGAAAGCGCGCAATCATCGAATGCTCATCTCACGACACCGACCCGCCTGACGGGCGCGGAGATCATCTGGGCGACGCTGGTGGGCGAGGGTGTGACGGATGTGTTCGGCTATCCGGGCGGCGCGATTCTGCCCGCGTACGATGCGCTGCGCAAGTTTCCTATCCGGCATGTGCTGGTGCGGCATGAGCAGGGAGCAGCGCACATGGCGGACGGCTTTGCGCGCGCCTCGGGCAAGCTGGGCGTGGCGATTGCGACCAGTGGACCGGGGGCTACGAACCTCGTCACCGGGATTGCGACGGCAATGCTGGATTCGATTCCGATGCTATGCATTACGGGCAACGTTTCGAGCAAGGTGCTGGGCACGGATGCCTTTCAGGAAGTGGATATCACGGGTATCACACTGCCGGTGACGAAGCATAACTTTCTCGTGAACCGCGCGGAAGATATTGCGTCGACCATTCGGCATGCGGTGCAGATTGCAACGTCCGGAAGGCCTGGCCCGGTGCTGGTGGACATAACGAAGGATGCGCAGCAGGGCTCAGCGGTGTTTGACTTTGAAGGTGCAAAGCCGAAGCCGTACCGTCCGCATCCGATGCTGCGTGTGGAAGAGTCGGGGCTTGTGCAGGCGGCGGAACTGATCCGCAATGCCAAGCGGCCAGTGATTCTTGCCGGACACGGCGTGATTGAATCGGGGGCGATGGAGCAGGTGCGAACGCTGGCCGAGCGTGCGCAGATTCCCGTGGGGCTTACGCTGCTGGGCCTGGGCTGCTTCCCTGCCTCGCATCCGCTGAACCTGGGCATGATGGGCATGCACGGCGAAGCGTGGCTGAATCATGCGATTCAGGAAGCAGATCTGCTGATTGCGTGCGGAATGCGCTTTGACGATCGCGTGACGGGCACGACATCGAGCTATGCACTGAACGCGAAGAAGATTCATATTGAAGTGGACCCGGCGGAGATCAACAAGAACATCCAGGTGGATGTGGCCCTGGTGGGCGATTTGCGCGCAGTGCTCGAGGATCTACTGCCACGCATTCCCGGGCGCGACGGCAGCGCGTGGCTGAAGACGATTGAGCAATCGAAGGGCGCCTCTTCCGTGCGCGACATCAAGAACCTGCCGGATTCGGGGCATCTGTACGCGGCGCATGTCATGCATGACCTGTGGCGGATTACGGGTGGCGACGCGGTTGTGGTGACGGACGTGGGCCAGCATCAGATGTGGGAGGCACAGTACTTCCACCACGAGAAGCCGCGCACGCTGATTACGTCTGGCGGGCTGGGCACGATGGGCTTTGCACTGCCTGCTGCGATTGGCGCGAAAGTTGCGTGCCCGGAGAAGGAAGTGTGGGTGATTGCGGGGGATGGCGGCTTCCAGATGACGTCACCGGAGCTGGCGACCATTGTGCAGGAGAAGATCAAGATCAACATCGCCATCATCAACAACGGCTACCTGGGCATGGTGCGGCAGTGGCAGGAATTCTTCTATGAGCGCAATTACGAGGCGACTCCGCTGGTGAGCCCGGACTTTGTGAAGCTGGCGGATGCGCACGGCATTCCGGCGCGCGCGGTGCACACGCGCGGCGAGGTTGCCGATGCTGTGCAACAAGCACGGTCTGCAGCGGGCCCGTTCCTGCTGAACTTCATGGTGGAAAAGGAAGACGCCGTGTACCCGATGATTCCTGCGGGGAGTGCGCTGCACGAGATGATCCGCCGGCCGGGCAAGAATCCGCTGGTGGAGAGCGCGGACGATCAATAGGGAGAAAGGCCATCATGCTGCACACATTCGTTGCTTACGTTGAAGACTTGCCGGGCGTGCTGACGCGCGTGGCATCCCTCTTTCGCCGGCTCAATATCAACATCAATTCGGTTACCGTAGGGCGCAGCGAGCGGCCGGGGCTTTCTCGACTGACGCTGGTGTGCGAGGCCTCGGAAGAGGCCGGACACCGCATTCGCGCGAGCCTCTACAAGCTGGAGAATGTCGTGGATGTGGACGACATTGCAAAGGCGCCGAACGTGACCCGCGAACTGGCGCTCATCAAGGTGGCAGCCACGACGAACACCCGCTCGCAGATCTTTGAGCTGGTGGAGGTTTTCCGCGCACGGATTGTCGATCTCACAGCGGAGTCGCTGATGATTGAAATGACGGGCGTGGAGAGCAAGATCGAAGGGCTGATCGAAATTCTTCGCGCGAGCGACTGCCGCATTCTTGAGTTGTGCCGCAGCGGCAAGATGACCATGCGGCGCGGGCACCATACGTCGAGCGTGCTGAAAGCGATGGGCGCGGGGCTTGCGGAAAAGGCGCTCATGGAAGAAGAAATTGCGGCCGTTGAGCCCGAACTTTGAAGCTGTGTGCATTTGCACAATCTCACTGAAAATCTGAACCCCGAACGCAAAGGACAATCGAAAACATCATGGCCAAGACTTACTACGATCACGACGCCGACCTTACGCTCATCCAGGCCAAAAAGGTCGCCATTATCGGCTACGGCTCACAGGGACACGCCCACGCCCTCAACCTGAAGGACTCCGGCGTGCAGGTGAAGGTCGGCCTTGCTGCCGACTCAAAGTCCATCGCCAAGGCGCAGAAGGCGGGACTCGAAGTGGATACCGTGGCTGCGGTCACGAAATGGGCCGATGTGGTCATGGTTCTGGTCCCGGATCAAACTGCGGCTAAGCTGTACGCCGAGGAGATCGCGCCAAACCTGAGCAATGGGAAGCTGCTGCTCTTCGCACACGGTTTCAACATTCACTTCAAGACCATCTCTCCTGCTGCGGGCATTGACGTGGGGATGGCCGCGCCGAAGGCTCCAGGGCATCGCGTGCGTGAAGTCTTCACCGAAGGCGGCGGGGTACCCGGCCTCATTGCGATCCACCAGGACTCGACGGGCACCGCCCATGCACTCACACTCAGCTATCTCAAGGGCATTGGCTGCACACGCGCAGGCGTGCTGGAAACGACGTTCAAGGAAGAGACCGAGACAGATCTGTTCGGCGAGCAGGCCGTGCTGTGTGGCGGCGTGAGCGCGCTGATCAAGGCAGGTTACGAAACACTGGTGGAAGCTGGCTATCAGCCGGAGAGCGCGTACTTTGAGGTGTTGCATGAGCTCAAGCTGATCGTCGACCTGATCTATCGCGGCGGGCTGGCGTATATGCGCTACTCGATTTCAGACACGGCGGAGTGGGGCGACTACGTGAGCGGCCCGCGCGTGATCAACGAGTCCAGCAAGCAGGCCATGCGCGACATCCTTAAGGATATTCAGGACGGAACTTTTGCGAAGCGCTTCCTCGCAGACCAGAACTCCGGCCGGAAGGAATTCCTTGCCTTCCGCGAAGCAGAGGCCAAGCACCCGATTGAGATTGTCGGAAAGAAGCTGCGCGCTTCGATGCCCTTCCTCGATCCGGTGACGGTGGAAGAAGTCTCCAAGACGCGGTAAAAAAGAACACCAGCCAGCGAAAGCCCCGCAATGGACTCCGATGCGGGGCTGCTGCTTTTTGCGGCAAAGCTAGCAGTTCCCTGCACTGAAATGGGCCTTCGACTGCAGATAGCCCTGCCTCAGACTTTGAGGCAGGGCGTCTTGTTGGCGATTTTGAAAAGGCTTATGAGGCTAGCGGGCAGCGGTGAGCGCCTGCGCGGGGATCAGCATGTCTTCTTTGCGCATGACGAGGTTCGTTGCATTCAGCGTAGCGAGCTCGAAGCCGTGCCCATGCGTGATGGCGTCTGTCGGACAAGCCTCAACACAGTATCCACAGAAAATGCAGCGATTGTAGTCGATGTTGTAGACCGCTGCGTAGCGCTCGGAAGACGAAATGCGCTTCTCTTCCGTGTTCTCTGCCGCCTCGATGTAAATACAGTTTGAAGGGCAGGCGGCTGCGCAAAGGAAGCAGGCCACACACTTTTCAAGGCCGTTTTCATCGCGCTGGAGCTGGTGGGCACCTCGAAAGCGAGGCTGGAACTGGGCGCCACGCATCGGTCCAGGGCCGTCAGGGTAGTTTTCAACTTGTGTCGGCTCGAAAATCTCCCGGAAGGTGATGCTCATTCCCTTGGCAATGGCGGTGATGTTGCCCACAATCGACATGCAACCAGTATACGATGGGGCCCGGAACCTCGGCTGCGAGTAAGGTCAAAAAGACCGGGAAAGATGATATCTTCCGATGCCGCGTTTTTGCTGGACCGACGCTGGCAAGAGACATCGGCAGGCCAACAGTTCACCACCGATGTTCGGAAGGAACCCGCTGCTCCAATGAGAGATAGCTGAAGTGCCCGCCCTGGATCCAGTCGTCGATCCAGTCGTCGATCCGGCCGTCTGCGATTCGATCGTCTGCCTACAACTCCATCGGACAAATCCTGCGCCACAGTGCCGGATACAAGATGCGCATTTCAACAGGTGCCTCGATGGCCGTCGGTTGAGAATGCTGGACATCATCCTTCCCGGAGACCACGGGATGATCCTGGCTTACCAATTCCTATTGCCGTACGTGTATTTCTCTCAGTTCTCTGTGATTTCGACTTTGCGCTAAGCTCGCGGTTGGCTTGGTCTTCCAGTCGCTTCAGCGTACGACTGTGCGCACGAGAGCGCTGCCCGGCACCCGGGGGGATGGCTTCGTGAGGCATGGGTGGCGCAATGAGGTTGAGTTCCCAATGTTCAGGGTTTCATGGCCGGTGCTTCTGGTCGCGCTCATCCTCGCTACCGTTCCGTTTGCGATGGCAGATTCCTACTCGGCGCAAGTTCCTCCCGGACCTGGGACTTCAAGTTCGGGGCGTGTGGAGGAGCCCCAAGCGCCAGCAAGCGCTGAACCAGAAGAACATGGACTATCTGAGAGCGCTCCAGAAATAGCTCGCGTATTTGGCTTCCCGATTACAAATTCGATGGCGGTCAGCTGGGTTGTAGCTTTCGGCTTGATTCTGTTTGCCCAGATCGCTACGCGAAAGATGGATAAAGTCCCCGCGGGGGCGCAGAACTTTCTGGAATGGCTGGTAGGAGGCCTGTACACGTTCCTCGAGGGAATCCTTGGACCTCACCTGACTAAGCGGACCTCTGAAAGACAGCGAGTTAGAAGGACCTTCATCGTGAGTTTGCGTTCTATCAACTCAGAATCGGGGTTTTCGCGGCTGGTGCTGGTTCTGTTTTGTCCGCCGGAGGCGCGGCCAGCGCTCGGCGGACACACTACGCCCCCATGGGGGCCGTCCGAAGGTTGATTTTGGCGAGCCGTCTGCGGTGCTGGTAGATGTTCACCAGGGCGAAGCCGGCGCAGAGCCACTCGTGATTCTTCTTCAAGCCGCGGTAGCGCACCTTGGTGAAGCCGAACACGCGCTTGAGGATGCGGAACGGCCACTCCACTTTGGCGCGCACCCGAGCCTTGGTCCGGTTCCTGCGCTTCTCGGCTTCGTCCACGCCTGCCTTCGTCTTCACGCGTCGCGAGGTCATGTCCTGTGCCTCGGGCGCGACGGCATGAATCGCTTCCGTCTGCCCCTGATACCCTCCATCACCCCAGACCTTCTTTTCACCGCCATGCAGTAACTCGGGAAGCATGTGTACGTCCGATACCGAAGCCGCCGTCGAGCAGACCGAGTGCACCATGCCCTCCTTGGAATCCACCCCGATGTGCGCCTTCATTCCGAAATACCACTGGTTGCCTTTCTTGGTCTGATGCATCTCCGGATCGCGCTCCTGGCTCTGGTTCTTGGTCGATGACGGCGCGTGGATGATGGTCGCATCAACAATCGTGCCCGTGCTGATACGGATGCCCTTGCCCTCCAGATACACGTTCACGGTGTCCAGCATCTGGCCGCACAACTGGTGCGCTTCCAGCAAATGGCGGAAGTTCAAGATCGTGGTCTCGTCCGGCACCGGCGCCCGGCCCAGATCGATGCCCGCAAAGCGGCGCAGCACAGGCGATTCATACAGCGCGTCTTCCACGCTGGGATCGGACAACGCGAACCACTGCTGCAGAAAATAAACCCGCAGCACGATATCGAGTCCCACCGGCTTGCGGCCCATCTCGCCCTTCGGATAGTACGGCTCAATCAGCGTCAACAACTCCGACCACGGCATCACCACGTCCATCTCTTCCAGAAACTGCTCCCGACGCGTCTTCTTCGTGTACCGCTCAAAGCTTGCTTGATGGGCCAACGTCATCTGCTGCATGCCGTGATCTTCTCCCTCAATTCACATTACCTGCGACAGTCGTGGATTGGAGAGTTTTTCAGTGGCTCCCTAGGCGATTACACGCATCCCATGCTGGAGCATCGCGAGATTCGCAAACAAGCAGTCGTTCTAGTAACCACAGATAAGGGCCTGTGTGGCGCGCTCAACGCCAATTTATTCCGATTGGCATTGCAGTTTGACCCCGAAACAACTCTGTTCATTGCAGCTGGGCGAAAAAGCGCACAGTTTATCGCGCGCTCGCGACGCCAACTTGTCGCCGAGTTCGCGTACTCAGAGACGCCTCGATTTAGTGAAGCTGTTGCCATCGGTGCATTCGCAAGCACTCTCTTCCTGAAGCGAGAAGTCGACGCCGTGAAGGTCATCGCTGCACGATTCGTCAACACCCTGACGCAGCAACCGATGTGTATTGAGTTCCTACCTATTGGCCAAATCCGGGCTCTGGAGATGGCATGGACGAACGCTGACTTTGCTGCAACGACTCGAAAGACTGAATGCCTGTTTGAACCCGGCCGTGAGGATGTACTGGATTTCTTTCTTACACGCTATCCCAATATTTACATGTACCAGGTCTTGCTCAATGCAAGGGCTAGCAAGCACAGCGCACGCA
>JBAUTX010000013.1:0-15024 GCA_049582405.1 Occallatibacter sp.
GCCGCGCACACCGGCCTCGGGCCCGCGGCGGTGCCTTCGCCTGCGCCGCCCGCGGCCACCGCGGAGCAGCGCTAGCACACTGGGAGCACACTCCTTTGGAAGTGTTGCACGACCGGACAAGGCAGGAGCGGGCTGTGCTGGTGGGCGTGGACCTTGGGGACCGGGCCCGCCGCACTCGCACCAGCGCTGAGAGCGCGCGTCTGGCTGCAACCCAGCATCAAGAGAAGGAAGCCGCCACGGCAGAGGCCGAGGGCCCCGTGCAAACGCGTGTCGATGCCCCAGGCATGACTGCCGAGGAGTCGATGGCTGAGTTCCGTGAGTTGGTCTCAAGCGCCGGCGGCGAAGTGGTTGCGGAGCTGGTGCAGCGGCGTGGGCGACACGATCCGGCAACATTGGTGGGCGCCGGTAAGGTCGAAGAGATTGCCGGGGTGGCTGCATCCACTGAAGCCGATCTGGTGCTGTTTGACCACGATCTTTCTCCCACGCAGTTGCGCAACCTGGAACGCGAGTTGCCCTGCCGTGTGCTTGACCGTACCCAGTTGATTCTGGACATCTTTGCGCGTCACGCACGCACCCGCGAGGGCCAGTTACAGGTCGAGCTGGCGCAGCTCGAATACATGCTGCCGCGGCTTACCGGCCGTGGCCGGGAGATGTCCCAGCTTGGCGGTGGCATCGGCACCCGAGGTCCGGGCGAAACCCAGCTTGAAACCGACCGGCGGCGGATCCAGCGCCGGATTGACCAGCTCAAGCAGGACCTGGAGGCCGTGCGCCGCGTGCGCCGCCAGCAGCGCCAGCGCCGCGAGGCTGTACCGGTTCCCACCGTGGCGCTGGTGGGCTATACCAACGCAGGCAAAAGCACGCTCTTCAACCGGCTGACGGGTGCCGCAGTGCTGCAGTCGTCGCGCATGTTCGCTACCCTGGACCCCAAGCTGCGCGCCATCGAACTGCCCAGTCGCCGCAAGGTCCTGCTGTCTGACACGGTCGGTTTCATCCGCAACCTGCCGCACACGCTTGTGACCAGTTTCAGGGCGACGCTGGAAGAGGTCGAGCAGGCCGAAGTGTTGCTCCACGTGCGCGATGCCTCCTCGCACTATGGCGAGGAGCAGAAGGCTCAGGTGGAGAAAGTCCTTGGTGAGCTTGATGCCCTCCGCAAGCCGCGCATTGAGGTGCTGAACAAGGCAGACCTGCTCACGCCGGAAAACCGGGAGGCATGGGCCGCACTGGGCGCGCTGCTCGTTTCCGCTCGTACCGGCGAGGGCATGGAAGCGCTGATGGCTGCTATCGACGATGCGCTCAAGTCCGATCCATTGATCGAAGCCGTGCTGCGCGTGCCCCAAAGCGAAGGAGCCGTGCTGGCCATGATCGAGGCGGGGATGACCGTGCAGGAACGTGACTATGAAGGGAACCTGGTGCGTGTGCGGGTCACCGGTCCGGCGTCTCTCGTGGGGCGCCTGCGGGAGTGGCGAATGCGGGGCGCGTAAGCCGAAAAGTCCATTCCGGATTTGCGTGTTGCTCTGCAGGTTGGCGAGCGGGTTTGGCACCCGATGGCAGACTTGGGATTGCGGTCCCATGAGCGGCAGGATAGCCTTTCATGCGAGGTCAAGGAGTTGCCATGCAGGCAGAGGATGGGAAGGCCCAGCCGTCCATCACAACGCTGGCCAGCCGGGAGGTCTACCGGAACCGCTGGATGAGCGTGCGCGAGGACGAAATCCTGCGCTCGAACGGCCAGAAGGGGGTCTACGGCGTGGTCGACAAGCCGGACGCCGCCATTATCCTTCCCGTGGATGGAGACCGGGTGTGGCTGGTCGAGCAGTTTCGCTACACCATCCAGGAGAGGGCGCTTGAGCTGCCCCAGGGAAGCTGGGAAGAAGACGATACGGCAAGCGCCGAAGAGCTGGCACGCGGAGAACTGCAGGAGGAGACCGGCCTCCATGCCGCCAACATGACCCTACTGGGGACCTTGTGGATTGCCTATGGCTTCCTGCGCCAGCAGCAGCACGTCTTTCTGGCGAGAGACCTCAGCCCTATCGGCAATGACCCGGACGCCGAAGAGCATGATCTGACTTTGCACTCGGTTCCCATCGGGGATTTCGAAGCGATGATGCTGGATGGGCGCATCCGCGACAGCTGCACCATTGCGGCCTGGGGGCTCTACCGGATGTGGAAGGAACGCCTGTAAGGAACTCGCAACGCGCATCACCAAGGCAAACACAACGATGCGCCCTGGGAAGGGCGCATCACAGAAGGGATTCGTTGCATGAGCACGCGAAAGCGTATTACGGACGTTCTGCCACCGGCACCCAGTGGGTCGGGTACACCGGCCCGATGTATTCCGCGCGGGGGCGGATGAGCCGGTTGTCGTCCAGCTGCTCGATCACATGCGCGGACCAGCCCGCAATGCGGCTGATGGCGAAGATCGGCGTGTAGAGGTCGATGTCGATGCCCAGCATGGCGTAGGTTGAAGCGGAATAGAAGTCCACGTTGGCGTTGAGCTTCTTTTCGGCCTTCACATACTGCTCAATCGCGCGCGACATCTCAAACCACTTGGGTTGGCCCGCATCGTGGCCCAGCTTTTCGCTCATCTTGCGCAGGTGCGTGGCACGGGGATCTTCGGTCCTGTACACGCGGTGGCCGAAGCCTGAGACTTTCTGCTTGTTGGCAAGCATGTTCTTCACATACTCCACCGGGTCCGCGCCGGCCTTGTCGATGGCCAGGAGCAGGCGCATCACGGCCTCGTTGGCGCCGCCGTGCAGCGGTCCCTTGAGCGCGCCGATGGCTCCGGTGACAGCGGAGTGAATGTCAGAGAGCGTGGCGGCGATGACGCGGGCGGCAAAGGTGGAGGCGTTCAGCTCGTGGTCGGCGTGCAGGATCAGTGCGATATCAAGAGTGCGGGTGGCCGTTTCAGAGGGCTTGACGCCGTTGAGCATCCAGAGAAAATTGCCTGCGTGGGAGAGTGACCGGTCGGGAGGAACGATTTCCTTGCCTTTGCGCAGCCGGTCATAGATGGCGACGATCATGGCAATCTGTGCGGTAAGGTTATAACTCTTGCGGACATTGGCGTCGTGGGAGTTGTCCTTTTCGTCGGCGTCATAGAAGCTGAGCGCCGACACCGCAGTTCGCAGTACTTCCATGGGAGTGGCCGAGGCGGGAAAGCTGCGCAGCATGTCGATGATGCGCTGATCAAGCTGGCGCGCCAGCGCGAGCTGGGCCTGGAACTCCCGCAGTGCAAGTGGATTCGGCAGGCGGCCATTCCATAGCAGGTAGGTCGTCTCTTCAAATGTCGAGTGGACGGCGAGTTCGTGGATATCAATGCCGCGATAAGCCAGCACGCCGGCTTCTCCGTCAATCCAGCAAATGCCTGAGTTGGCGGCGACGATTCCTTCCAGACCTTTTCCAGCGACTGCGGTAGCCATATGATTGCATCTCCCATCAAGACTGCATTTCGAGTGGGTCGAGCCTGCCGAGAGGCCCCTGAAAAAGAGCTCCGGCGGCAAAAAATGCAGTAATGCTCTTTATAACGTAGCCATTCGATGGTTGTCACATCGGGCGAATTGCTATTGGCCAATGCTTTGGATGAGAGATAGGCGGGAAAGGATTTTCGAGACGAATTGAGCTCTCTCACGTATATTCTTTAGAATCGCCCGGCAAGGCGGTTCCGCGAGGGGCTGCGTAGCCGTTCACGGCGGATGCAGGGCTGCGGGAAAACTGCCACATGCAGCAGCAGAAGCACCGATGAGCATCAAAGCAGGGAAGCAAGAAACAAGCCGTAGCGCGGCCAGGGCAGTGCAAGGCTTGGGCCGCCCCAAAAGGATGAGACACGATGAGTGATGAATTGGAAAATGCACCACGGAGCTATTCCGGAGCCTTTCTGGCAGTGGTTGCCATCGCGCTGATTGTCGCGGTGGGTGGCCTGATCTGGACTTACACGCTGAGCAGCCGGCTCGCCCACCAGGATGCGGCTCTGGCCGATACGACGCAGCAGGTGAAGAGCCTTGCGGCGGATCTGCGGGAGACCAACGCGCGGCTGACCGTGGCGACCGACGAACTCAGCAAGTCGCTCGGCCTGACCCAGAAGCAGCTCGATGCGCGCGCACAGCAGATCATCCAGCGCCAGCAGGCGGAGACCCAGCGCCTGGAGAGCGCGCAGAAGCAGACGGCGCAGCAGGTCAGCGCGGTGTCCAGCGAGGTCTCTAACGTGAAGACCGACGTGGGCGGCGTGAAGACCGACGTGGCCAAGACACAGACCGATCTTGCGGCAACCAATGCCCAGTTGCAGTCGATGAAAGGCGATCTGGGCCAGCAGAGCGGCCTGATTGCCCGCAACGCGGGCGAGCTGGAGCTGCTGAAGCACAAAGGGGACCGCAATTATTACGAATTCACTCTGAACCGCAACCAGCGCAAGCCCGTGGGTACGGTCAGCCTGGAGCTGAAGAAGACGGACGTGAAAAGGAACCGGTTCACGCTTCAGATTCTGGCCGATGACAAGGTCTACGAGAAAAAGGACCGCAACGTGAACGAGCCACTGCAGTTCTACAGTGGCAAGGACCCTGGGCTCTATGAGATTGTGGTGAACTCGATCAACTCGAAGAACCAGATTTCAGGGTATCTTTCGACGCCAAAGAGCGCACCCGCGCCGATTACCGCTCAGTAACCGGCACCTGCGCGGTGAGCGTAAGGGCTGGCAAATAGCGGAAGCCGAAGCTGAAGTTCAGCCCCTTGCGCGCATCCCAATCGGCCTTGGACAGGCGAAACGAGGAGACAAATGTCCCTTCGACTGTCTGTCCGGGCTCAATCGTCGTTTCCAGCGGGAGCGGCTCGGCGCGCCACGGCGTCAGATCCGGGTAAGCAACGAAGATGCGCCGATAGTCGCTTGCGGTGGCAGCGTAGCTTGAGTGAATGCCATCCGCCAGGGTGGCATTGGACAGGATCTGGTAGAGGAACAGGGGTTGCTTGCTCTGGTTATGCAGCCGTACGTGGGCGAAGACCAGCACCTGATCGAAGCTTTCCTTGGGTATGGGTGCGCCGTTGGCATCGAAGCCGGATGACTCCGTGTGCATGGGATGAGCCCAGATGTCGAGAATCTCCCCAGTGGCGGCGGGCGGCTTTTCTCCGGCAATCACGTAGATCGTAATGGCAACAGTGACCACGATGGTGGCGGCAATGCTGGCCCAGATCAGATGGCTGGTGCCTCGCGTAAAGGATTCGCCGCGGGCTGCGTCGTCCAACTGATTGTTGGAGTCCTGACGAAGAAGGCTCATAGCGCCCTATCTTAGCTCCGAGCAACCGCAATTCACCATGCGACCCTTCGCTCCAGCCAGAAATCGTCCTCATTGCACCATTTGTGCGACACTTTGCAGGGCGGAAGGGTATGGCAGCAAAGCTTGCGCGGTCAGTTGCTACGCCGCAGAGCCGCAAGAAACTTCGTCGCCGGGAGGGTATTGAGCACGTCGGCCCGCGTGAGCCAGGCACGGCGGAGCTGCCGCACCCCGTAGTCCATCTTGGCCAGATGGCGTGTGTCGTGGGCATCTGTACTGATGACGATGCGGCAGCCTAGCTCTTTGGCAAGTCGCAGATCGCGGTCGCAGAGATCCAGCCGCTCCGGAGCCGCGTTGTGCTCCACGGCGACGCCGAGTTCGGCGGCGCGGCGCAGGACGGCGCCCATATCCAGTGCGTAGGGCTCGCGGCGCAGCAGCAGCCGGCCCGTCGGGTGGCCGAGGATCCGTGTGTGCGGATTCTCAAGGGCGCGCAGGATGCGGGCGGTCATCTCTTCGCGGCTCTGCTCGAAGCGCGTGTGGACGCTGGCGATGACGACGTCCATCTGCGCAAGAACCTCGTCGTCGAGGTCGAGCGCTCCGTCTGGCAGGATGTCGACTTCGATGCCGGTGAAGACGCGGATCTGGCCTTCCATTTGTTCATCGACCTCACGGATGCGGCGCAAGTGCTGGAGCGCGCGCTTGTCGTCGAGGCCGTTGGTCATTGCCAGGTTTTTGGAGTGGTCGGTGATGGCGATGTACTCGTAGCCCCGTGCAACTCCGGCCTCGGCCATTTCGCGAATCGTGTTCCGCCCATCCGTCGCGGTGGTGTGCATGTGCACATCGCCCTTGATGTCGGCGAGCTGGATGAGGTGCGGCAGCTTGTGGGCCGCGGCGGCTTCAATCTCGCCAAGGTTTTCGCGCATCTCGGGCGGAATCCAGTCCATGCCGAGGGCGGCATAAATCTCCTCTTCCGTGGCTGCCGCGACAATCGAGTTGTCCTTCAGCTTTGCCAGGGACCACTCACTGAGCGTGTAACCCTTCTTCAGCGCGCGCTGGCGCAGGGCGACATTGTGCGCCTTGGAGCCGGTGAAGTACTGCAGCGCCGCACCGTAGCTCTCGGATGGCAGCAGGCGGACATCCACCTGCAGTCCATTGGCAAGGTGGAAGCTGACCTTGTTTTCGCCCTTTGCGATGATGTTATGGATACCGGGGAAGGCAGCCACGTACTCGACTGCCGCGGCCGTGTGCTCGGGCTGGCAGGCGGGCCCGGTGACAAGCAGGTCGAGGTCGCCGGCCGTCTCTCGTCCGCGCCGCAGAGACCCTGCGGGCGTGACGCGCTCGAAGCCGGGGAACTTGAGCAGATAGCCGGAGATGCTCTGAGCGGTCTCCTCCGCGTCATCGATGCGGAACCGGCCCGAGCTGCGGCGGTAGTCCTCAATGCCTTTGCGGAGCTTTTCGATCTGTTTGTCGCCCATGCGGGGCAGCCCTTTCAGGCGGCCAGCCTCTATGGCCTCTGCGAGCTGGTCGATGTTGGCAATCTGGGCTGCGTCCCAGAGCAGAGCGACCGTCTTGGGACCCATGCCGGGGAGCTTGAGCAGTTCCAGGATCGAGGAGCCATACTTGGCGAGCAGTTCATCGCGCAACGGCAGGGAACCGCTGGCGACGATCGCCTGGAGATTGGCGGCCATGCCCTTGCCAATGCCAGGAATCTCCAGAAGGCGCGCGGTGTCTTCGGCAGCTTCGGTAACGTCAACCGTTGTTTGTTCGAGAGATTCGGCCGCGCGCCGATAACTGCGGATGCGAAAGCTGTCGCCGCCATCGATCTCGAGCAGGTCCGCAGTCTGGCTGAGCAACTGGGCCATGGAAGAATTGTCCATGGCAACAGTATCCGCGAGAGCGAGCGGGAAAGACAGACTTAACCCGTCGCCTTCGCGGCTGGCGGGCGTTGAACGATCCCAGATTGCTCAAAAACTCAAGTGCATGCTCAACTCACTGCAGGAATCCTGCGGTACAGCGAGCGCACACGAAACTGGAATTGCCTTCCGGCATGCTGACGGTTGACTGAGTCTACGCTGCGGTGTGGGCGGCTTCACGATGGCGGATGACGGCGTCCGCTTGCGGGCCTTTCTGGCCCTGGACGATATCAAATTCCACATCATCGCCCTCTTTCAGAGTCTTGTACCCATCCAACTGAATCGCCGAGTAGTGCACGAACACGTCTGGTCCATCTTCACGCCCGATGAATCCATAGCCCTTGGCGTTATTGAACCACTTCACTTTCCCCTTGTATTGAGCCACAGGGTTCTGCCTTTCTTGCATCATTGAGGGATTGCAGCAGGCGTCAACTGCCGAACACTCGCTGCTGTTAGCTATGACGACAAAATTGCGCCAAAGGTTGATTGGAGAAAAATGAGGAAATGGAAAAAATGAGACGAGCCGCCCTGGGGACTGGCGGCTCGTGTGCAAGGCGTTGAATTTATATGGAAAAGAGAGGGTGGAGAGGCCCGAAGCGCATCGGGCCCCGGGTCACTTTCGACGATTCTTTGCCAGCAGGCGCGTGTAGAGCAGGATGCTGGTGAGGGTTTTGCCGTCCAGGATGGCCCCCTTCTCGATCATCTTCACCGCATCTGACAGCTTGACGAGCCGCAGTTCGATGTCCTCATCATCCTCCGGATGCGGATGTCCCGGAATCAGCCCTTCGGCGAGAAAGACCTTCATGGATTCCCCCAGGAAGCCCGGGCTGGCGTAGTACTCCACGAGCGGCTTCCACTTCTTCGCGCGATAGCCGGTCTCCTCCTCGAGCTCCCGTTGAGCGCCTGCCAGCGGGTCCTCGCCGGGGTCGAGCTTTCCGGCGGGCAACTCCCACAGGAATTGGTTCGCGGCGTGGCGGTACTGGCGTTCGACGACGATCCAAGGGTCCTTCTTGTTCTTCGAGCGGTCAAGAGCCAGGACGACCACCGAGCCGTTGTGCCGGATGACATCCCGCTCGCTGTGTTTGCCTCCCGGCTCGATCAGTTTGTCGTGATGCACACGAAAGAGCGGGCCATCGTAGGCGACAACAGAGCTCAGAACCTTTGCCCGCTCGGACGCCGCGGGCGCCTTGGCGGGCTTGAGGGATTTGGTTCGCCTGGCTTTGGCCTGCTTCTGCGGGGCGGCTTTCGCGTCCTTCTGCTTCTTCGGCATCCGGTCCGGGTCTCCTTGGCGCGGCATTCGAGCGCGGTCAAGCAAAGTATACGCATTGGCCGGGATCGCCGGTGGAGTTGTGCATCGCCGCCGTCCGGCGTGGCATCCTTTAAGAAGTCACACACCACCTGAGCCATCCCGGACAGGAATTCCCCGATTGGGCACGTGAGCCGCAAGTGAATCCGTTGTCGACCGCAGACTGTTCATCCACGACCGCAGTGCCGGGACTGAGCCGGCTTTTCCAGGACTATTGCGCCGGCGCCGAGGCTGTGGGGCCGTTTTATGCATCGTTCCCCGGCGATTCCCATTGGCAGATGCGCGAAGGCCTGGCTGCGTGCCGGCCGGAGGTCGTGTCGCTGCTGGCCGCGCAGAATCCCGGCGAGGGTGCCGCCGCCGCTCTGCAGGCGCTCAGTGCAGGTGCCGGTGTCGTGGTCACTGGGCAGCAGGTGGGCCTGTTCGGAGGGCCTCTCTTCACGCCCTTCAAGGCAGCCACGGCTCTTGCGCGCGCCCGGCAGGCCACCGCCGCAGGCAGGCCTCACGTGGCCATCTTCTGGCTGGCGAGTGAAGACCACGATTTTGCCGAGATCAACCATGTCAGCTTTCCTGCACGGCGGGAGATGCGAACACTCACCTACCAGGGCGCGCCGGAGGCTCCGGTGCCCGTGGGTGGAGTGCGGCTGGACGAGCGGATCACGCCGCTGGTGGAGCAAGCCTGGGAACTGGTCGGCTACTCCGACGCGATGGAGGCGCTGGCAGCTGCCTATGTGCCAGGGAAGTCGTTCGCGCAGGCCTTCGCAGAGTTTTATGGAAAGGCCTTTGCATCGCAGGGCCTGCTCGTGTTGGACGCGAGCGGGCGTGAGGCGCATCGACTCGGTGCGCCTGTGCTGCGCGCCGCGCTGGAGCGAGCCGACGAGCTGCACGCCGCACTTCTGGAGCGCAACAAGACATTGGAGGCAGCGGGCTATCACGTGCAGGTCGCCGTGGGCGGGCAGTCGAGCCTGCTGTTCCTGATGGAGGAAAAGACCGGCGCGCGCGCGGCGCTGAAGCGGCAGCCACCGAGTGCCGCGGAGCCCGGCGGCCTGTGGCAGGCGGGGCGTAAGAGCTACAGCACGGCAGAGCTTGTGGAAATTCTGGAGGCGGAGCCGGAGCGCATCTCGCCCTCCGCGCTGCTGCGGCCGCTCTTTCAGGACCACCTGCTTTCCACTTCGCTGACCATCGGCGGCCCGGCGGAGATTGCCTACTTCGCCCAGTCCGAGGTTTTGTTTCAGCGCATTCTTGGACGCGTGACGGCTGCAGAGCCGCGCTTCTCCGCGACGCTCATGGAACCAGCGATCGGGGAGTTGCTGCGCACCCATGAATTGACGCTGGAGCAGATCTTTGCCGAGACGCAGGATTCGCTGGCCCAGCGGCTGGCCGCGCGGGCCATGCCTGTGGAAGGGAAACGAAGGCTGGCCGCCGCAGGGAATGCGCTGGATGCCGAGCTGACGCCACTGCTCGACTGGATGCGCACGCTCGATGCCGGGCTGGGCCGGGCAGCCGAAACGGCCGCCAGCAAGATGCGCTACCAGATGAACCGCCTGCGGAGGCTTGCGGCAAACTTCGAACTGCAGCGCGAGACTGCGCTGGCGCGCCACGCCGAGGCAATCTGCCTGTCGCTCTATCCCGATGGTGGCCTGCAGGAGCGCGTGCACGGGGCCGCATTTTATCTTGCGCGTTACGGGTTTGAGCTGAATGAGCGGTTGGTGAATGCTGCGATGGAGAGCTGCACGGGGCACAGAGCCATCTGGTTATAATCCTCGCCATGCGTGTGCGAGAGATTCTGGTCCATTCCACCCTGTTTGCTTTGGCAGCCTGCCTTCTCCCCGGTTCATCCGGAGCGCAACAGAGAGATCCATGCGCCCAGCCCGGCAATGACAACGCCTACCTCGGCATCCAGACCATCCGGCTTTGGCCCGGCGATGCGCCCGAGGCCAAGGGGAAGGCCTGTGAAGACATTCCCACGCTCACTATCTTTGAGCCGCATCCCGGACACGGCAATGGATCGGCCGTGGTCATCTTACCCGGAGGCGCGTATGCGCATCTCGCTGCGAACCTCGAAGGCGGGCAAGTGGCCGAGTGGTTCACAGCGCGCGGATTCCGCGCCTTTGTCCTGAGCTACCGGCTCAGTTCCAATGGCTACCTGCTCCCGGTTCCGCTGCTCGATGCGCGCCGCGCCATCCAGACGGTGCGGGCGCGGGCGGGCGAATACCACATCGATCCCCATCGCATCGTGGTGATTGGCTTTTCCGCCGGTGGACACCTGGCCGCGCTGGCGTCCACGCAGTTTATTCCAGGTAATCCCAATGCCGAAGACCCCATCGAACGCGTCTCAAGCCGGCCGGATTTTACCGTGCTCGGCTATCCGTGGATCGGCGCCATCTCGTCGGATACGTCGCATCTGAGCTACTGCAAGCTCTTCAACGTGATGGATCAGTGCGATGCGTTGCGCAAGGCCTTTTCGCCCGATCTCTACGTGACTAAAGACGCGCCGCCGACCTTCTGGTATCACACCTTCAATGACAAGACCGTGCCCGTGGAGCAGGGCCTGCGCTACTACGAAGCGCTGGTGAAGGCGGGCGTGCCGGCCGAAGCACACATCTTCGAAAGCGGGCCCCATGGCACGGGATTTGGCTCGGGCGATGCCGCGCTGGACCAGTGGCCCAGCCTGCTTGAAACCTGGCTGCGCGCAAACGGCCTGCTCACGCGGGATCCAGCCGCGACCCGGGCAGCTTCAAAACCATAAACGTGCTCGGCTCATCGCACGAGCCGCGCCATACGCGGGTCCTTACTGCGGCTGCGCGCCATCCGGCGGCGGAGGCGGCGGATTCTTCATCCGGTTCATGCGCTGTTGCTCGATCTGCTCGAATTCCTTCTTCTGCGGGTCGTTCAGCACGGCTGCGATCCTTTTGTGCGTGTCTTCGTGGAGCGCTAGCATCTGCGTGCGTGCCTCACCCTGTGTGAGCGACTGATTCTGGAGAATCGCTTGCATCTTCTTTTGCCGCTCTTCGAGGATCGGTTTAATTTGTTCGCGCTGCTTGTCTGTTAAATTGAGCCTTCTCGTCAGATTGTCGAGCTGCCGCGCGGGATCCATACCTCTGTGGCCATAGCCGGGCGCACCCTGCTGCTGCGGTGGCGGTGGTGGTGCCGGGTTGTCCTGTGCCTGAGCTATCGCGCTGGCGCCCAATACAAGAGCGGCGCCAAGCGCAAGTGCCAAATGCTTTGTGTCCATGGTTGGCTTCTCCTTTACGCATCAGTAGACGTAAAAGCTGCTCACCAGGTTGAGGGCATCTTATTTTGGCCGATCCTTCGCCGCGTAGCCTTGCCACACATATTCGAGCGCCTCGGGCAGCGTCTGCATTTTCACCGAGCGGTCCACGTGGCCGGCGTTCTGGGCAAAGACAAACTGGTAGTGATAGCCCTTTGCTGCCAGAACACGGGCCATATTTTCATTGGCCACTACCCAGTCGTGCATGCCGTCGCGCATTGCATTGGGATTGAACAGATCGCGATCGCCGACCTCCATCCAGATGCGCAGCGGCTTCGCCGGCGAGTCAGGAATCAGATGCTCGTGGAACTCCCATGCGCCATGGGGCGTTTCCGGATTCGGGGGCCATTGCTGGTTCACGTAGGTGCCAGAGAAAGTGAGCACGCGGTGATACAGCTCCGGGTGATACCACGCCATGATGAGCGCGCAGGAGCCGCCGGAACTGCCTCCCATCGTGGCGCGGCCGTCGGGGTTGTGGGTCAGGCTCACGTGCGCCTTGGCTTCAACAAGAGGCAGCACTTCGTGTTCGACAAACGCGGCATAGCGGCCGGACATGGTGTCGTACTCCAGGCCGCGCTCGCTGCCTTGCGCATCCCCACTGCCATTGCCGATGGAGATTGCGATCATCACGGGCACGCGCTGCTCGGCGATCAGATTGTCGAGTGCGGTGAAGAGCATGCGGTCGGGCCCATCCGCGCCGACGATAAAAGGCGCAACGGTGCCAGGCACATATTGCTGTGGCACATACACTGCGATGTGCCGCGTGTAGGGCGCAGGATGGCTCGTGGTGACGATCAGCCTGGCAGGATCCTTTGGATCGGGAGTGCCGAAGGTGCCGGGATCACGCGCGATGCCGGGGTAGTATTTGCTATCCGCCGAGTTCATCGTGAACTCGATGACTGCGCCTTGCGGCACGCCCGGGCGCTCATTCATTTCTGGCGCGGATGGGTGCGTGGGCCCGAGGATGAAGTTGCCATCCGCGATGGCGGGCGGAACGGCGCCATCAGACAGCGTGGTGGCTTTGACAAAGCCCGGCATGTGCGGATCGCGCGTAGGCGGCGTGGGACGCGGTGCAGCCTGTGCAAAGGCAACATGCGCAAGGCAAGATGCCGCTCCGGCGAGCAGGGAAAGCTGTGCAAGTGGATGGCAGAAGAGGCGCATCAATGGGCGAGCCCTTTCGTCGATGAAGCTCTGCACAAACAGAAATCCCGGCGTGCATCGGCCTTCCGATTGTAGGGCAATCGATGATGCCGCGAAAGAAGTTCTATGAATGATTCGTGCGAACCATGGCTTGCGATGCAAGCTTGGTGCGCCGCGTTGCATGTCTGTTACTTACGGTACTTCAGCCTCATTTCGCGCGGTGTGGAAGGAGCGCGCAGATATAATGAACTCATGTATGTTTCACCATTCTCCGGAGGTTGCAGTTTCATGCACTCTGATTTGAAGCAGTTTGCACGGTCGATTACGGCCGCTGCTCTTGTGGCGGTTTTTGCCATCCCCAACAACGCAGTCGCGCAGGCCGCCAGCCATGTGGTCAGCCCATCTGACCTGGCAAAGGCCACCGTCGATGCATCGCAGCAGAGACAGCAGAACATCGACGCGCTGAACCAGTTCTTTTCTTCCTCAAGGGCGAAGCAGGCACTTGAGTCCGCGCACATGAATCCACAACAGGTCCAGAAGGCGGTCTCCGGACTGAGCGATGAAGAACTCGCCCAGTTGGCAAGCCGCGCAAGCAAGGCCCAGATGGATTTTGCTGCCGGCAATATGTCGGATCACGACCTGCTCATCATCCTCATCTGCATTGCTGCCCTTGTGTTGGTTATTGTTGCCGTGCACTAAAGAGCAGGGCCGCATGCCGCGCAGCTACTTCAGAAATCTGATTCTGATGCTGGGCTTGTGCGCTGCGGCCAGCGCTCTTGCGCAGTCCGGTTCCTGGCTGGATGTGCCCTATGTCCCGCAGCAAAAAGATGGCTGCGGCGCCGCTGTCATGTCCATGGTGATGCAGTATTGGCGGCGCCAGCAGGGAATCCCTGCATCGCCCGAAGCCGAGCCGGAAAGTATTCTGAACGCACTTTACGCACCCTCCGCTCATGGCATCTACGCCTCTGCCATGGAGCGCTATTTCCAGCAGAACGGCTTTCGCACCTTCGCATTCAGCGGCCAGTGGGACGACTTTGCGCGCGAACTGGCAAAAGGCCGCCCGCTGATTGCCGCTCTCAAGCCTGATACCGGCGGTTCGTTGCACTACGTTGTTGTCGCCGGCGTGGATATGGAGCAGCAACTGGTGCTGCTCAACGATCCGGCCCGGCGCAAACTGCTGAAGGAGGAGCGCGCCGCCTTTGAGCAGGATTGGAAGGCGACGCACAACTGGACGCTGCTGGTTGTGCCGCAGCCTGCAAAGCACTGACACCTTGCCAAGCCAGCTCGCCAAGTCCGCCTGTCTCCTGCGCCTGCGCACCATGTTGCTTCGTGCTGCGTGGGTGCTGCTCATGTGCGCAGTGGGCTTCGTCCAAACGCAGGCTCAGGTACCCACTGCGGCCGACCTGCAGCAGTGGATGGAAGCGCAACAGTGGCAGCAGATTGTCGATCGCCTCGGTCCGCTAACGCAGAAAAGCGCGGAGATGGAGTTTGACTATGGCACGGCTCTCGCGCATCTGCAGCGCTGGCCTGAGGCAACGGCAGCGTTCAAAGTGGGCGCGCAGCTTGCCCCCCGCGATGCACGCTTCCCCACGGAGCTTGGCGGCATCGCCTTCCAGCAGAAACATTATGCTCTGGCCGCGCGGTATCTGCGGCGCGCGCACAGGCTCGCGCCCGATGACACCTACGTCAACGACTTTCTCGCCACCGTGTACTTCCTTGAGGACAACTTGCCTGCAGCGATTCAGGCCTGGAATCGTGTGGCCAAGCCATACATCGCCGAGGTGCGCGAGGAGCCGCGGCCGCGCGTCCGGCCGGAGCTGCTGGACAGTGCATTTGCTTTCTCTCCCGCTGCGACGATGACGCTGCGGCAGTACCTCGACAGCCGTGCGCGCATCGACGCGCTCGGCATCTTTCCTCAGCACCAGCTGGACCTTCGGGCCCGCGCAGACGGACACTTTGACGCGGTCTTTCGTGGCGAAGAGCGCAGCGGCTTTGGCGATACCAAACTTGAAGCCGCATTTCTCTTTCTGCGCGGGCTGCCTTTTCAAGCGGTCAATCCTGAATATGTCAACGCGCGGGGCGAGGCCATCAACTTCACGTCGATGGTTCGCTGGGACGCACAGAAGCGGCGCATCGTCGCGC
>JBAUTX010000014.1:0-2801 GCA_049582405.1 Occallatibacter sp.
GTTGAATGCTGCAAACAGATTACGTTTTTTCCCCGCATTTGCTACCCGATGGAACCTATCAACGCCTCCGAGCGGCTTTTACATTGATTCCGGTCCAGAAAATGTGTCAGCGGCCGCCCTGTGTGAAGAAGCAATTCTTCAAGCGGTAAGTGTGCAAGATGGCACGTTTTCTTGTGATTGCGGCTCCTCGCCCCTCCGAATCGCCAGATCTGGATTGCATCCAGGCGGGACGTTTCGGGGGGCGCTTTTTTTTGTAAGGCGCTTTTCAGGTGCGGGTGATTCCCCGAGGGAGCACTGGTGCTTCCCCAGGGAAAGGCTCAGGACAACTCTGCGTGACTTGCCAGAGACATCAGGGAGAGAGTTCAGACCATGCGGATAAGGATGGGAATGAAAGGGATCTGGGGGGCAGGTGCGCTGCTGGCCCTGGCCCTCGGAACGGGTGCGAAAGCGGCGCCCATGTCGCAAGAAGAAGCCCACCAGCGAGCCGAGGCGCTGCTGAAGCAAATGACGGTGGAAGAAAAGGTCGGCCAGATGAACCAGTCGGCCGGCATCGTGATGCCCGGCCTTGGCGGGGAAAAGCCGGATGCGTTGATTACGCAGGGCAAGGTCGGCTCGATTTTGTGGCTTATTGACGTGAAGGAGATCAACCGGCTGCAGCACCTGGCTGTGGAGAAATCACGGCTGCACATCCCGATTCTCTTCGGCTTTGACGTGATTCATGGGTACCGCACGGTCTTTCCCGTTCCTCTGGCGATGGCTTCATCGTGGGATCCCGCGGTGGAAGAAGCGGCGCAGCATCTTGCCGGGCAGGATGCGCGGGCAGCCGGCATCCAGTGGACCTTCACTCCCATGGTGGATATTGCCCGGGACGCCCGCTGGGGGCGCATGGTCGAGGGTGCGGGCGAGGACCCCTATCTGGGCGCGGCCATGGCCCGTGCGCAGGTGCGCGGTTTTCAGGGCGATCATGTCGGGCCGGACAGCGTGCTGGCCTGTGTGAAGCACTATGCGGGCTACGGTGCGGCGGACGGCGGCCGGGACTACGACTCGTCCTACGTTCCCGAGGAACAGATGCGCAACACCTACCTGGTGCCGTTCCACGCCGCGGAAGAGGCGGGTGCGGGCAGCTTTATGAGCGCCTACATGGACCTGAACGACGTGCCGGCCACCGGGAATCACTGGCTCCTGACCGATGTGCTTCGGAATGAATGGGGTTTCAAGGGATTTGTGGTGTCAGACGCATTTGCGGTGGCAAGCCTGCAGACGCATGGCTTTGCCAGCGATCCGCAGGATGCCGCTTTCAAGGCTGTGACCGCCGGGCTCAACATGGACATGGCGAGCCTGACGTTTACCCACAACCTGCCTGCCCTGGTCAAGAACGGCAAGATCGCCGAGGCGCAGCTCGACGCGGCCGTCTTGCCCATTCTCGAAACCAAATATGAACTCGGGCTCTTTGATCACCCCTATGTGGAAGAGTCGAAGGTGGACGAGGTGCTGAGCCGCCCGGAAGGCCTGGCGCTGGAGCGCAAGGTGGCGGGCCGGTCCATGGTGCTGCTCAAGAATGATCGCCAGACACTGCCGCTCTCCTCTTCGGTGAAGAGGATTGCGGTCATCGGGCCGCTGGCGGATTCGACGAAGGACATTGAGGGTGGCTGGACCGTGGAAGGCCTCTTTGGCGGGCCGGGCAAGAGTCATCCCATTTCGGTGCTGGCGGGACTGAAGGCAAGGCTGGGCGCTGGAGCGGAAGTGAGTTTCGTGCCGGGTCCTCCGCTCTCGAGGGTTTATCCTTCGATGTTCGACGAGATGTCCGGTAAGAAGCCGTTGCCGCCGCCCACCGCCTCGGAAATTGCGGACTGGCTGGCAAAGACCAAGGCTGCCGCGGAACAGGCAGACGTGGTCATCGCTGTGATGGGCGAAGCTGCGGATATGAGCAGCGAGGCTGCCTCGCGCGCCACGCTGGACCTGCCCGGCATGCAGCAGCAGATGCTGGAAACGGCTGTCGCAGCCGGAAAGCCGGTGGTGTTGGTGCTGGAGAATGGCCGCCCGGTGGACATTCGCTGGGCCTCCGAGCATGTGCCGGCCATCCTGGAGGCATGGTATCCGGGCACGGAAGGCGGCCATGCCGTTGCGGACGTGCTCTTTGGCGCTGTGAATCCCGGCGGCAAGCTGCCGGTGAGCTGGCCGCGCATCGCCGGCCAGGAACCGCTCTACTATAACCACAACCTGACGCATGAGCCGGAGGACCGCCCGGGCTTTACCTCGCGCTACTGGGATATCTCTTCGAAACCGCTCTATCCGTTTGGCTATGGGCTCAGCTACACGAACTTCAAATTCACCAACCTGCGGTTGAGCAGCAAGAGCATCCATGTGAATGGCAAGACGGAGGTCAGTGTGGACGTGACGAATGAGGGCAAAGTGGCCGGAGACGCGGTCGCGCAGGTCTACATCCACCAGCGGTATGGCTCGGCGTCGCGTCCTGTGCGGCAGCTTAAAGGCTTTGAGCGCGTGACGCTTCAGCCGGGCGAAACCCGGACCCTGACGTTTCCGCTGGGCAAGGACGAGCTGAGCTTCTGGAGTCCGCAGACGAAGGCGTGGGGCGTGGAGCCATCGCAGTTTGATGTGTGGGCGGGCGAGGACTCGACGGCCAGCCTGCACTCCGAACTGACTGTAGTCGAATAGGGCGCCGGTCGAGAGCGCGGATCGGCGCAAAGCATAAAGGCCTGCAGGCGCAGAGTGGTCTCACTCTGGCTCCTGCAGGCTTTTTCCTCATTGGGTTTCGGTCAGGGCCTCGGTGGCTTTGCTCA
>JBAUTX010000015.1:0-5576 GCA_049582405.1 Occallatibacter sp.
GAGCAGATGAGGCCAAGGGTCAGTCTGCTCTCTTCTCGATCGCACCGTCCAAGCAGTTGTTTTAATGCCCCATTACATCGGATAATCGCGGCCACGGCTTTCTGGAGCGATCCATGAGCCCTCGGCTCTTCTTCTACAATGAATGGGATGACTGCGGTGCCGCTCTGACCCGCAGCGCCGATGCTCCTGGCAGCGGATCAGGGTACAGGCAAAGGAGTGTTAGGGAATGAAGTTGCACGCCACGGTCCTCTCAGGACTTCTTCTTCTTGCGCCGTCGCTGAAGGCCCCGGCGCAACCTGCCACGCCTGCCCATTCCCCTGCGCAATCCGCCGCTGCTCATCCCGCGCAGCCCGCGCTTCCTCCGCCATCGAGCCTCTTGCAACCCTCCTTGACGAAGGTGACCGATACGCTCTCCAGCTTGAACTTCGAAAAGTGGCACCGAGGCACCATCCGGGAAGAGGCCAGCTCCAACGTCACTTCCATCGAGCACGACCTTCAGGAAAACATGCCGCCGCTGATGAAGAGCGCGGACGCGGCGCCCCAAAGCGTCAGCGTCGCCATTCCGCTCGCCGCGCACATGAATGCGCTCTATGATGTCCTGCTCCGCGTCGTCGAGGCGTCGCGTGTATCGGGGCCGGCCGACCAGGTGAGTGCGTTAGAGCAGGCGCTGACGGACATGGGAAAAGCCCGCCGCGCATTCGAGGATCGAATGCAGCAAACGGCAACCGCACAGGAGAAGGAAATCAGTACGCTGCGTTCCAGCGTCACTGCGCAGGCCGCGGCCAGGCCCCAGTCCATCCCGGTTCCCATGGTTCTGCCGTGTGGAGCGTTTGCGCCCCGTCATGTTGTCAGGAAGAAGTCCGCGCCGGCTGCAACGGCCAAACCCGGTACGACAACCCAGCCCGCCGCTCCGCAAACGTCGAAGCCCGCCGGCACGACCACGCAGCAGAAGAAGAATCCCTGAACACGGTCCAGCCGTGCCTGGATGGAGGGCTACCGTGTGCTCACAGCCGCTTGATAAACGCCATGGCCTCTCCAAGCTGCGGGAAAAGCCGTTCTTCGGCCTTGAACTCGCGGCTATGCACGCAGCGTCGCACCCCGCGCATTTTCACCGGATGCTTCAGGTGCAGCATCTCGTGATAGAGCAGGTATTCGATCGCGTAGCGCGGGCTCGATGGACGGTCGAAGACGCGGCTGACCACAATCGTGTTGTGCGCGGCGTCATAATGGCCCAGGGAGCGCTTGGCCACGCTCTCGCTCCAGGTCAGCTCCGGCCGTCCGAGCAGTCCCCCAAAGAAGCGTAGATTCAGCGCGTCAAAGACCTCTTCAAGGTGGTAGTAGCGTCCTTCGGGCCCGAAATAACGCTTGGTCCCTCGCGCATGGCGAATCAGCTCCGTCTGCCGTGCCACGGCGGCCGACGAAGCAAATCGCTTGAACCGCAGATTCTGCGTTGCATCAATGGGTTTCTTGTAGAGCTTCGCCAGCAGAATGTGGGCGATGGCGCGAATCACCGCTTCCGGTGCGCCTTCCAGCAGGTCAGACAGGCTAGCCAGTATGCGCCCCTCGCGCAGCCGGATGGTCGTATTGAGTGAGGTAAACCGTCGGAATCGTATGACAAACGGCGGCATCGGCGCCCGCGGCCGCAGTGCGCGATACTCTTCCTGAAAAATAGGGACGAAGTCGACAGCCACCAACATGGAGACTAGCACAGGGCCTGTTGGGTGCCCAACTCAGCGTCCCGGCCCTGTCCCGTGGCCAGCGCCTCGCGCAGCAGCCCGTCAATTCTGGGGCTCAGCCCGTTCCTGACCCTTTTCTTCCTTGTGCTCCTTGAAGTACGCCGTTTGCTCGGTCAGCATCTCAGCCGCCTCATCCCGAAGATCCTGCCCGCTCTCGAGCGCCTCTTTCCGCGACAAGTCAAACGCCGGATGCGCGGGAAGCGCGCGGATGGCATCCATCCACTTCGGGGCATCCTCGTTCAGTTTCTTCAGCGCCCTTCGAAGATCCGCCTTGCGCGCTCCGTACTGATCCAGGTTGCTCCCCAACTCATCCGCCAGCGCGGTCACCATCTGCAACTCATCGTCCATCTTTTGCGCCCGGCTGGTTGAGAGGCCCTCTTTCAGAAGATCTCGCACGGTATCCACGTGTTCGTTCACAAATTTTGTGTAGAGCAGGATGCGGTTATTGGGATCGATGCCTGCCTCGCGAATCTGGTCCACCTGTTGTGGTGTCAGCGGGTCATGACGGCCCTGTTGCGCGCTCGCAGATTGAGCTGCAAGGCTCAGACCAAGCGCCACACTCAACCCCAACCCATGCAACGTCAATGGAATCCCCAATACTCTGCCGCAGTTGCGCCACGTCACTTCTTCAGCACCTGCATCATGGCTTCCGTATCCACCTGGTTCACTTGCGTCAGTGCCTCCTCAACCAGCGGCCGGTCTTCATAGGTGGTCGCATGCAGCATTTCCTTCAGCCGGTAGGCCGCGTGCCGAAGCAGGATCTCTGCATTCTTAAGGCGCTTGTCATTCTCCCCCATCGAGAGGTGAACCTTGCGCGCCAGTTGCTGCACCCGAACCAGCATGGCGTTGGATTTTTCGATGTCGCCTGCCGCGTAGGCCCGCGCGCTGAATTCCGTCACCTTGTGGACCAGGTCGGCGTAGAGGAAGCATTGATCGCGCGGCGGCGCCTGCTCGATCCGGGCCTCCAGCGCCGCAATCATCTGCGGTTCGCTGGGTGTTTCGTCTGGTGACGACGCTCGAGCAGAAGGCACAGCACCAGCCAGAAGTACCAGGACCATCCATGATCGGTCGAGTCGCATGAGGCACCTCCGCTTCTGGCGGAACGGGAGCGTCACCCTCAATCAGCGTCGCTCTACCCCAGACCACGACAATAGGAGATCATGCGCGCCATTGCAACTGGAAAAATTGTTAGTTCGTCCAATCTTCCGTGGTCGCGATCCATCCCTGCCCGCAGGCTGGTGTCACGCCACTGGCTTCCAATCGCCGCACGGTCTAATGCTTCTTCTCCAGCAGTTGAAGCCGTTCCCGTGCCTGCCATTCCTGATCCGGAAACTTCCCGGCGGCTGCGTCCAGAAAGTGGTGATAGTAGGCCGCAGCCTGCTCCTTGTCGTGAAGCGTATCGTAAGCCGTCGCCCAAAGAAAGTAGGTTCCCGGAACCTCCGGCAAATACTTTGACCGCATCGTAAGCGCGTGGAGGGTTTCGTCAGGGTGCCCCACCTTCAGTGCCGCGAAGGCCAACCCGCCCCATGCATCTCCATTCGCAGGTTCAATCTGCGTCGCTTGCCGGAAAGCCGCATACGCCTCCTGATACTTCATCAGCCGGGTTAAGTTCTGGCCATGCGCCACCCACATCCCAGCGTCGTACGGGTCCTGCTTCAGGAGCGCACTGTACAGCGCATCCGATCCTGCGGAGTCGCCTGCCGCGTAGAGCACATCCGCCAGCATCCTGCTGATGGTCTTATCGTTCGGGTGCGCGGCATGCAGCTTTTGCAGCAGTGGTAGCGCCTCCGCCTTGTCCTGCGCCGCCAGCGAACTGGCCAGTTGCGCCGTCAGCGCGGGATCATCCGGCCAGGTCGTCAGCGCCGTCCGCAGCAGCGTCTCCGCCTCAGGGAATTTCTTTTGCAACATCAAAACGTGTGCCAGGCCATCGGTGGCTGCCTTCGACTTCGGGTCCACCCCCAGCAGTCGCCGATACGTCGCTTCCGCCGCATCCAGCTGCCCAGACGACTCCGCCAGTTGCGCCGCCAGCAGCGTGTCCTCCGGCGTCTCCGGCGTCAGTTTCAGCGCCTGCAGCAGCTCGTTCGAGGCGGCCTTCGGGTCGCTCTCGCGGTCAATCTGCGCCAGCGCCCTCCACGCGCGCGCCTTCAGCGCCGGTCCCGCCGGGCCGGGGTCCAGCGTCGTCGCCGTCAGCAGCTCAGGCCGCGCTTCGGTGAGCTTGCCCTGCCGCGCCAGCAGCAGCCCCAGGGAAACCCGCGCTTCAAGGGACTTGGGATCCGCCACGACGGCGCGCTGATACAGTGCAAGCGCATCATCCAGCCGGTTTTGCGCGTCCGCCACGTAGCCCGCGTCAAAGAGCGCCCGCGCATCCGTCGGATGTCCCGCCAGCCATGCGTCCAGCTTTGTCTCCGCCGTCTTCCAGTCGGACTTCACAATCGCCGCTTCCGCCGCAGCTACTTCAGCAGAGACCTCTTGATCCCCGCTTGCCGCCGTTGCCGCCGATTGCTGAGAGGAGCCCCCAGCCGGGCTCTGGGCCACTCCCAGCCCCACAGCGGCCAGCACAACCAAAATCAAAGAAAAGCGCACACAGTACCTCATTCCCAGTCTAATTCCGCCGCCACATGCTCCGCTTCTTCACAAAGCCTCAAGCAGCCTCGGCCCTATAATGAAGAATGGCTGTCTTCGTCCTGAACCGCTCTGAGAGCGCACAGGCGCGGCTGGCCGAATCCTTACCGGTGCCCTCCCTTTGAACGACGCCATCATCATCCGCGGAGCGCGGACGCACAACCTGAAGAATCTCACCTGCCAGATTCCCCATGGCAAGCTGACCGTCGTCAGCGGCGTCTCCGGCTCCGGCAAGTCCTCGCTCGCCTTTGACACCATCTACGCCGAGGGCCAGCGCCGCTACGTCGAATCGCTCTCCGCCTACGCCCGCCAGTTCCTCGAACGCATCGAGAAACCCGACGTCGACGAAATCGATGGCCTCGCCCCCGCCATCGCCATCAAGCAGAAGAACACCACGCGCAATCCGCGCTCCACCGTCGCCACGGCCACGGAAATCTACGACTACATGCGGCTGCTCTACGCCCGCTGCGGCCAGGTCCATTGCGTCCACTGCGACGGCCTCGTCAAGCGCGACTCCATCGACGAAGTCGCCGCCGCCATCCTCGCGCTGGGTGAGGGAACTCGCCTGCAGGCGCTTTTCCCTGTGCGCCACCACGAGCAGCCTGCCGCCGAACCCGCCCGTCCCGCGCGCCGCTCCGCCAAAGCCGCCGCCAAGCCACCCGTCGCCACCGCCGCAGCCGACCCCATCTCCGATGCGCTCAAGGCCCGCCTCAACGACCTCCGCGCCGCCGGCTTCAACCGTCTTTACCAGCGCAGCCAGATCTTCGAGTTCTCCACGCCCGAGTCGCTCCTCGACCTCGACTTCACCCTCCCCGTCTTCGTCCTCCTCGACCGCATCGTCGTCAGCGCCGACAATCGCCCCCGCATCGTCGATGCCGCAGAAATCGCCTACCGCGAAGCCGGCGAAGTCATCTTTGAAGAAGTCCCGCGCGAAGAGACGCCCGAGCGCCCGCGGCACCGCTTCTCCGGCGAGTACGAGTGCACAAGCTGCCATCGCCCCGGCAAGGAGCCCGAGCCGCGCCTCTTCAGCTTCAACAATCCCTTCGGCGCCTGCCCGCGCTGCCAGGGCTTCGGCAACACCATCGACTACGACCTCAACCTCGTCATTCCCGACAAGGGCCTCACCCTCGCCGACGGCGCCATCGACCCCTGGAACCGCCCCAAGTACCGCCCCTGGCACAGCGACCTGCGCAAGCAGGCCGCCTCGCTCGGCATCCC
>JBAUTX010000016.1:0-11828 GCA_049582405.1 Occallatibacter sp.
AGATTGTCGAAATCAAGCTGACTGCCGAGGAAGACGCAGCCCTGAAGAAAAGCGCTGCGGCGGTGAAGGAACTTTGCGCTGTCATCGGCGTGTAGTGGCCCAACAAAGTTCCAGGCGAGAGGCCGCATTGAAGCGGCCTCTTTTCTATTGCTTTAGAAATTGGACGACAGCGGGCCCGATCTGAAGGCTGCACTGGCTTGGGGCCAAGTGGCCACAGCCGGGGATCACGTCCAGCTGCGAGCGAGGGACCAGCGCGTGAATTTTCTGTCCCTGTTCGAGCGGCGTGATGCGATCCAGGTCGCCCCAAACTACCATGACCGGCATTTTGAGCTGCGGCAATAAGCCGTCTGTTGCGTCGCGGCCTGTGAGCATCGAGGCAAGTGCGCGCTGAATGACCCAGGCGTGACGCTGGGACATGCGAAGAATATCGGCCGCGATAAACTCAGGCACAGCTGGCGGATTCGGCATCAGCAGAGCGTTGAGTTGTTCGATTTCGGATGCGGTGGTGGGGGTAAAAAGCCCTGTGTTCCAGTTGGGCGCTTGATAGATGCCCGCACTGTCAAAGAGTATGAGCCGTCGTACCCGGTCAGGATGCTTTGCCGCGACCAGTTGGACGATCCAGCCTCCCATCGACCAGCCACCAAGGTCAGCTTCCTTGAGATGCAGCGCATCGAGGAAACCGACAACCACATTGGCTTCATCGGCAATGGAGTAGGAAAAATTGGTGGGCCTGTCGCTCTGACCGTAACCGGGCAAGTCGGGCAGAAAGACCCGGAATCCAGCGCGTGCAAAGTAGGGCGCCAGATGAGCCCAGTCTTCCGCACGCGCACCCAGGCCGTGAATCAGCACGACGGGCGGACCGGACTCCGGGCCCATCGTGTAGTAGTGGACTCTGTACCCTTCCACGCGAGTCCAGTGGCTACGGGCACCGTCGAACCACATGTGCACCTGAGTTGCCTGGGTGAAGACGCGGACTGGGTCGTTGTAGACGATCAGTCCCACGGAAAGAGCCAGGAAGAAGACGGAGGAAGCGACCCACTTAAGGCCTCTGGAAATTCTCATTGCGACTCCCCTGCGGGTATATTTCTTGCAATATGCCATGCCTTTTGAAGGACGCGCACGGTTACAGGATCAAGGGAAAAAGGGCCGTGGGGATTCCAATCCGAACGATGTGCCCAAATGACTTCGGCGGCATCCGAGGCTGCCTGAATCGCCCCGCCAACCGGGCGGCAAAGGTAATCGGCGATCACGTAGTGGTAGCGGACACGCCCCCCTTCGCGGTGAATCCTGTCCAGCAGGTCAATCAGTTCAAATGGCTCGACTGTGAGGCCTGTTTCTTCTCTCACCTCGCGAATGACGCCGTCATGGAGAGACTCGCCCAATTCTAGAAGTCCGCCTGGAATGGACCACCGGCCCTTCATCGGCTCCTGAGCCCGGCGAATGAGCAGGACCGTGTCTCCGTCGATCACGACGGCGCCGACACCAACCAGCGGAGCGGTGGGGAACTCTCTCTGCATGCAACTCTATTTTAACTAGTTACTCCAGTCAGTCCTCGTGTAGCATCCTGCGTTTCGCAACGGTTTCCCCGTCGTATCATCAAAGACAAGAGGAGGAGGGGATGGGCGAGTTCACACTTCGCATTGACGGCATGCATTGTGGCTCCTGCGTGCGTCGCGTCACGCAGGCCCTGAGCACGCTGGAGGGGTTGAAGGTCGAAGAGGTGCGAATTGGCGCGGCCCGGCTCAGCACGGCCGTACAACCGGCGCCGATTGACCTGGCGATTGCCGCGCTTTCGAAGGCGGGTTACACCGCACAACTGGAGAAATAGCGAGACGCATGCCTGCCTCTGCATCCGAGACGTTAAATTTGCCCGTGCTTGGCATGAGTTGTGCGGCCTGCCAGCGCCACGTAGAGGACGCGCTTCAAGCGACCGCCGGCGTGGCATCTGCACGCGTTGATCTGATTGCGCATCGGGCAAGTATTGTCTACGATCCCGCAATTGCATCGCCAGGCGGACTGGTCGAAGCGATTCGTTCAGCGGGCTACGATTCGGTCCTGCCCCGTAGCGGTGAAGCAAGCACCTCTGGCGAAGAAACCCATATCTCCTTAGGCGAGCGAAAGGCAATTGCCACGCTTGCTGGCGGCGCCGTGGCAATGCTGCTGGCAATGCCGCTCAGTGCCCACATGGGCACGATGGACGAGTGGTTGGCGCGTATGATGCCCTGGCTCTACGAGGTTCCACAGGGCCTACTGCGCTGGTTCCTGTTTTTCCTGACACTGATCCTTGTGATCTGGGCCGGGCGAGGGGTGTACCTGAGCGCCCTGCGTGGCCTGAGACACGGCACAACCAACATGAACACGCTGGTCAGTCTGGGGACTGGTGTGGCTTTCGTCTATTCGACATTCTCCACGCTCGAACCTGCACCTGGAAGGCAGGTCTATTTTGATGCGGTGTTGCTCATCATTGGCTTTCTGCTGACAGGCAAGGTCCTGGAGGCACGCGCAAAACAGCGGGCGCTGGCAGCACTTGATTCGCTAAGCCGATTGCGCCCCATAACCGCCCGTAGAGTTGTGAACGGGGTTGAGACGATTGTCCCTCTCGAAGAAGTTTGCATAGGAGATGGACTCCTGGTTCTGCCGGGCGAGCGCTTCCCTGTCGATGCAGAAATTCTGGAGGGGCGAACGACCGTTGATGAATCGATGTTAACTGGGGAGTCCACCCCGCAACTGCGAGAACCAGGCGCCCGCGTGCTGGCCGGGTCCCTCAACTACGACGGTGCTGTGCTGTGCCGTGCACAATCGCTCGGAGAATCAACCATGCTGGCCCAGATTACACGCATGGTTGCGCAAGCGCAGTCCTCCCGTGCCCCCATGGAGCGGCTTGCCGACCGCGCCAGCGCAATCTTTGTCCCAGTGGTTCTGACGATCGCGGCGGTCACCTTCATCATCTGGATGCTTGCGACACACTCTCTCGAGATGGCGCTCTCTAGCACAGTTGCAGTACTCGTAATTGCCTGTCCATGCGCCATGGGATTGGCTGTGCCCGCAGCACTTACAGTAGCTGTCGGACGGGGCGCACAACTCGGTGTGCTTTACAAAGGTGGGGAGGCGTTAGAGCGGCTCGGCCATATCGATACGATCGTTCTGGACAAGACTGGCACCCTGACAGTGGGGCGACCGGTGCTGACCGCTGTGAGACCCTACATTGGGTACGACGAGAATGACCTGTTGAGAATGGCCGCTGCAGTGGAGGAAAAATCCAACCACCCTCTCGCTCATGCGATTGTGGATGCCGCGCGTTCAAGAGGACTCTACTGGCTGCCTGCCGAAGACGTTCAAGTTGTCCCCGGCCGAGGGGTTCGCGCACGGGTCGAGGGTTACACCTGCCTGCTTGGCAATGATGAATTCCTCCGTGAGTCTATGCTGCGGACGCCGGATGGCATTGCCCCGGCAAAGCCAGGGATGACACGGCTGTGGATGGTGTTGGATGACCAGGCAGTCGGTTGTTTCGATACACGGGACGCGCTCCGCGAGGACGCGATCCAAGCGGTTGCAACGCTCCGTTCATCAGGACTCCGCGTGATGATGCTGACAGGTGATTCCGCTGCCGCCGCCGCGCCGATTGCCAACCAAGTGGGCATCGCGGAAGTGGAAGCAGGACTGGACCCAGCCGGCAAGCTTGAAAAGATTCGTGCGTTGCAGCGCGGAGGAATGCGGGTTGCCATGGTGGGGGACGGCATCAATGATGCCGCAGCGCTAGCCCAGGCTGATGCGGGCATCGCGATGGGCACTGGGGCAGACCTTGCGCAAGAAGCCGGCGACGCCCTGCTGCTGCGGCCACTGCCATCTGCGATCGCCGCAGCGATGGACCTTTCCCGCTCGACCCTGAGCGTCATGCGCCAAAACCTGCTTTGGGCGGTGGGCTACAACATGCTTGGAATCCCGCTTGCAGCAGGACTCTTTTATCCCGAGTTCCACATCCTGCTCAGTCCCTGGATCGCGGCTGCGGCGATGGCAATGAGCTCAGTCAGCGTGCTTGCCAATAGCTTGAGGTTGCGCCGCTGGCAACCTGCCGTACCCATTCGCAATCCGGCCGCGCTAAACTGACTGCAGGCTTTTTGTGCGCATACTTACTCGCTACATTCTTGGCGAAATCCTCTCGCACACACTCATCGGGTGCGCGCTCTTTACGTTCATTCTGTTCATGCGCGACCTTCCGCACATTCTGGAGATGATGGTACGAAATACCTCGACCCTGACCAATGTGCTGGAGATCTTTCTTTTCACGTTGCCGAACACATTTCGCGTGACCATCCCCATGGCTGTTCTCGTGGGGATCTTGCTGGGGCTCAGCCGCCTGGCAGCAGACAGCGAAGTGGTTGCCATGCGGGCCTCTGGACTGGGTATTGGATATTTTGTTCGCGTGGCTTCGATTGTTGCAGGAGTCGGCACGCTTCTGGGACTACTGAACTCCATCTTTGTGGCTCCGCGCGCCAATCAGGCAATTCTCGAGATGCAGCAGGCGCTTGAAACATCTCAGGCCTCCTACGAAATTCAGCCTCGCGTCTTCTATGAGGACTTCCGAAATCGAGTGCTCTATGTGCAGGATGTGCGTGGAGGAACCGGTGCTGCGAACTGGCGCGAGGTGTTCATGGCCGACGTGAGCGATCCAACCACGCCACTCATCACGACGGCTGCTTCTGCCACGGTTGTCAACGACTCGCCTCAGGAACTCCTGATGCGGCTTCGCGATGGAGCCGAGCATCAGACCGTATCCGGCCAGTCGGAGCAGTACACAATTTCGACATTCACCAGCACAGATTTGCCCTTGACCTTGAGCCCGCAGAGCGACATCCACCTTGGCAGGCTCGACACTGCCATCTATGCCATGCCGATGGGAGTCTTGCAGCAGCGGGCACGAGGCAAGGATGCAACGCGATTTCAGATTGAGCTGCACACGCGCTTTGCTTATCCGGTCGCATGCATCGTACTGATGTTGGTCGGCGTCCCCCTGGGAGTTACGTCGAGGCGCGGGGGCAAGAGTTCCGGCCTTGTCTTTACCCTGCTGCTGGTGCTGCTCTATTATGTGCTGTCCTACACCGGCATCGCGTTGAGTAAGCAGAATCGCCTTCCTCCTTACATCGGCGTGTGGATGGCCAATCTCTTGTTTGCAGGCGTGGGCACGTTCCTGCTTTGGGAAATGGCAAACGGCGGGCGCATCCTCCACGCGATAGCCAGTTGGGCGCTCCGCGCCCCGCGCACTCGCCACGAAATCACCGAGAAGAAGCCATCGCGCATCGGCCTCATGCAGCGACTTTATCCGCAAACAGCACGGCACAAAAGCCAGAGCACTTTTCCGCGCATCCTTGATGCCTATGTGATTCGCGAATTCCTTGGAACATTTTTGCTGGTTTTGAGCAGCTTTGTGCTCCTTATGCTGGTATTCACATTTTTCGAACTGGTGGGCGACATCCTGCGGAATCACATTCAGCTCGCAACCGTCGGAGCTTATCTGATCAACCTGACGCCCAGCATGTTGTATCAAATTGCGCCGCTGGCCGTTCTGATTGGCGTTCTCGTCACGTTTGGAGTCCTCAACCGCAATAGTGAGATCATCGCGATGAAGGCGACCGGGATTAGCCTTTACAGGCTTGTGGTTCCGATCATCTCAATCGCCTCAATCCTTGCCGTGAGTCTTTACCTTTTTGACGAGTTTTACCTTCCTCAGGCGAACCGCCGGCAGGAAGCGCTCCGCAACACTATCAAAGGCCGACCGCCACAGACCTTCCTGCATCCGGAACAGACCTGGATCTTCGGTGAATCCCACACAGGGGAGCCAAGTCGCATTTTTTATTACCAGTTCTTTGACCGGGATCACAATGAATTTGCGAATCTCTCCGTGTTCGAGTTTGACCCGTTGACATTCTCGCTGACACGACGCATCTTCGCTGCGCGGGTTTTCTGGGACCCGGAATTAAACGGATGGACTTTTGAGAACGGCTGGAAGCGAGACTTCAAGGGAGCGCAAGTTGCCGAAGGCAGCTATCAGGAGTTTACGCGGACAAGTTTTGCCGAAATCCATGAGCAACCTGGCTACTTCACCAAAGAGAGCCTCCAGTCCCAGGAGATGAATTTTGGGCAATTGAGGCGCTATATCGACGATCTGCGGCAAAGCGGGTTTGACACGATGCGACTGCGCGTTGCGATGTGGCACAAGCTTGCCTATCCGCTTGTCGCGGTCATCATGGCTGTCCTTGCGATCCCATTTGCACTGTCCATGGGACGGCGCGGTTCTCTCACGGGGATTGCCGTCGCCATCCTTGTTGCTCTGGCCTATTGGGTGATAGACGGCTTATTTGGTGCGATGGGAAGCGTCAACGGCATGCCGGCTGTCGTTGCTGCCTGGGCACCAGACGTGCTGTTCGCCCTTACCGGCGGCTATCTCTTGCTGCGGACTTCGACATAGACTGCCCGTTCTGGGCGAGCACAAATCTGCGCCGGGCAGATCGACAGGTATCCCATACCCCGTACAATAGCCTCATGCTGCGCGACCTCACTCCCCTGTTCAGCTACATGCGACGCTATCGCTTCGGCTACGTGCTGGGGTTTCTCTGCGTGGTTTGCACCAATGCAGTATGGGTTCTCTTTCCGAAGGTCCTGCAGGCGGCAATCGACGACCTTGACCATGGCGTTACACGAAGCCGAATTTTACAGTTTGCTGGCCTTTTGGTTGCGATCTCTCTCGTCAAAGGAATCTTCCTTTATTCGCAGCGATGGATTCTGATCGGGATCTCGCGCGAGATTGAGTTCGACCTGAGGAATGATCTCTTTCGCAAACTCGAGCAGCAGGACTCGGGGTTTTATCGCGAATACCGGACGGGCGACATCATGGCCCGCATGACCAATGACCTCAACGCAGTCCGCATGTTGCTCGGTCCCGCGTTGATGTATAGCGCCAATACCATCTTCTTTACGGTAGGTGCGCTTTTCTTCCTGCTTCGGATTAGCCCCCTCCTTACGCTGGTGGCATGGGCCCCCATGCCTTTAGCGAGTATCCTCGTGCAATATTTCGGCCGAAAGATTCACGATCGATTTGAGAAGATTCAGGAGAGCTTTTCGGAGATTTCTTCCCAGGCACAAGAAAATTACTCTGGCGCCCGCCTTGTCCGTGCATTCGCTCGCGAACAATCGCAGATTGAGCAGTTTGAGCATCTAAACCTGCGATACATTGCTCGCGCGCAGCGTCTCGTGCAACTCATGGGTATGCTGTGGCCGACGCTTGAATTTATCCTCGGAATCTCCATGGTCATCACGCTGATGGTAGGCGGTCACCTGGTGATCAGCCATCACATCAGTGCTGGCGAATTTGTAGCCTTTAATACGTACATGATCCTGCTCATCTGGCCCATCATTGCGGTGGGTTGGGTCGTAAATCTGTTTCAGCGCGGCACTGCGTCAGTAAAACGCATTGATGAGTTACTGCGTGCGGTTCCGAATATCGATGACCGCAATGCAGACCCGTCTATCCCTCACGAAATCACTTTGCGCGGCAAGATTGAGTTCCGCCATCTCAGCTTCAGTCACAGCGCAACTGAGGTGCTCCACGACATCTCCCTGCACATTCCCGCCGGTTCAAGTCTTGCCATTGTGGGGCCCACCGGTTCTGGCAAGTCATCCCTCGTGAATCTGATGACCCGAGTGTATGAAGCTCCAGAAGGCTCATTACTTCTGGACGGAAAGTCGATTCGGGCTTACCCTCTCGCAGTGCTTCGGCGCAACATCGGCATGGTACCGCAGGAAACCTTCCTGTTCAGCGAAACAATCCGAGAAAATCTTGCATTCGGATGCCCCGGAGCCAGCGAGGAAGAGATCTTGCTCGCTGCTGAAGCAGCCCATATTCGCGGTGAGTTTCAGGGGTTTCCGTTGGGGTTGGAAACGGTGGTAGGCGAGCGCGGGGTGACTCTCTCCGGGGGACAGAAACAGCGTTCTGCGATTGCACGAGCGCTGCTCAAGAGGCCTGCAATTCTCATACTGGACGACGCTCTCGCGAGTGTAGACACCTATACAGAGGAACAAATTCTTGGCGGACTGCGCGCCTATACAACAACGGCCACGACCATCCTTATCTCACATCGCGTGTCCACGGTTCGCAATGCTGACCAGATTGCGGTGCTCGATCATGGACGCATCGTCGAACTCGGGCGCCATGACGAATTAATCGCCCTTGATGGATACTACGCGAGTCTCCATCAGAAGCAGCAACTGGAGGAAGAACTCACCGTCGCAGGTTGAGGACTCAGACGGTCCATTCTATCCTTGCGCTGGAAGAAGGCCGCCCGACCTCATGTGAGGCAACCCGACTTCCGGAGTTGGCATGCGCATCCGCACCGGCTTTGAACCCAGCCTGCACTTGGCCGGATTCAATTGCAACCTGTTTCCATGCCTCACGCACCGTCCGAATACATTCAATTGCATGCTCGAACTTGGCGCGCGATGCGCCATGAGAAGCCTGCAAGATCTCGGCGAAGATTGACGCGTAGAACTCACTCAGTGCCTGCGCCGGCCTTCCCCCGATATCCATTCGCAACCGTGCCTGCAAGTGAATGATGATATCCAGAGCCCGCTTGACCGATCGTCTGCGCCCCTCTTCATCTCCGTGATCCGCCGCTTCTGCAGCTGCATAGAGAAAACGGATCATCCCATCGTACAGCGCGACGACAAGATCCACAGCAGATGCGCTCTCCAGCACGTGCTCCCGATACGTCAGCATGCTTCTGCTCGCTCCTCAGCCGTGTTGGTATTGGTTATAGCCGGTAATGGCCGAATAGATCTCATTCACACCATTCAGCTGGGATGGAAGTGCCTGCAGAGTCTCATTGGCACTGTTCAACTCTGCCGTCAGCGCCTTTTGCTGTGTGGAAATCAAATTCTCTTCTCTCGAAATGTTTGCATTCAGGCTCGATTCAATGGTGCTGTTGGAGTCTTGAGCCAGCTTCAGAATGCCCGTAGACGAACTTGTGCCCGCGTTGTTCAGCATATTCGAGAACGTCATACCCCAGCTGTTCGCATTTTGAAAGAAGCCAACCACTCCGTTGAAGTCCTGGTTCAGCAACGAATCAAGTGAAGTGGCGTCAAGAGTCAGAGATCCATCGTTGTTTACGCTGATACCCAGGCTGGTGAGACTGGAGATGTCCGAAGCACTGGCGTTGTAGTGCAGTGCCGTGTTCGTCGTTGTATCCGTAATGGCCGATGTGACAGTCAATGCACCGGCAGATCCCGCCGTACCCGACACCAGTACAAGGCGCGATCCTGACCCATCTGTTACAACGCTCGCGGTGGCGCCCGTGCTTGCACCGTTGATTGCCGACGCGAGGCCCGAAAGACTGTTGTCTGTCGAGTTGAGCGTAATCGTCTGCGGTGTGCCGCCGCCTACCTGAATGGTCATCGATCCGGAGAGCGTGTCGCTGACATTGCTGATTGAATCAAGATAACCATTCGGGTTCTGCGTATTCAGGCTGCCCAGAAGCTGCTGCTGCAACAGGGATAAAGTCGGCGATCCGAACAAGGGCTCCGGTGTTCCGGAACTGGTATTGCCATGTTGTACATTGATGGTGCTCACCAGCGCATTGTAATCGGACACCATGGCCGCGACAGCGCTCTCCACACCTGTGTTGTAGTTGCCGATGACCACCTGGACCTGGGATCCGGAAGCGCTGGGACTGAGCAGCTGAAAGCTCACGCCGGGAATGAGATTCGACACCATGTTCGATCCGCTCGACAAAGTCACGCCGTCCACGACCAGGGAGGCGTCGGATCCGTTCACCGTCGATGTATACGTTAACGTTGCATTCGAGTTGGTCGTGTCCACAATCGAATTCGCGCTGATCGTGATATTCCCATTGGAGCCCGAGGTTCCCGACACAAGACTGAGGCGTGATCCTGCTGAGTCGGTCAGTACGCTCGCCGTCACGCCGGCTCCTGAGGTGTTGATTGCCGCTGCCAGGCCTGCGAGCGTATTGTTCGTTGGGCCCAGCGTGACGGTCTTTGCCGAGCCCGCGCCGACCTGAATGGTCATGGATCCAGACAGTGTGTCGCTGGCATTGGAGATAGCCGTCAGATAGCCACTGGCAGTCTGCGCAAGGCTGTTCACGACAACTGTGTGGGTGCCTGCTGTCGCTGACGGCGAGGCCGAAGTAAGTTGCAGGACATTGGTGTCTGAACTCGAGCCGGTTTTCTGTGCGAGCACGCCCTGAAAGTCGGTCAGGGCATTCACGTCGTTCGAGAGGTTAGAAAACATCGTACCCAGACTCGAAAGCGCCGAGTCCTGACTCTTCAGTGCCGTCAACTGATTCTTCCAGGGCGTTTCCACATTCTGCAGATTGCTGACGATCGATGCAACCGTCGAACTGACATTGAATCCAGCGCCGCTGGTCGGTGAACCAAAGCTCAGCCCTACTGTGCCCATTGCGTTCTCCGCGAGGTGCGTGATGCAAACCAGGTGCCAGCAGCCGGAATCATGGATTGGAGGAATCTCATCGGGGCTGCTACACGACTGTGCTGATGCTCCGGAGGGCGCCCAATCGGACGCCCTTCAGGCATTCGGCAAAGTTCTACGTTATTGCAGCAGCTTGGTCACTTCCTGCTGCAGGCTGTTGGCCTGCGCCAGGGCCGAGATACCCGTCTGACTGAGGATTTCGTACTTAGACAGGTTGGAGGAGGCCTGCGCGTAGTCGGTGGCCTGAACGGCATTTTGGGCAGCAACGATGTTCTGCTGCTGGGTGCTGATCACCTGACTGACCGAGGTCAGCGTGTTGATCTGTGCACCGATGTAGCCGTCCTGCGCAGCGACATAGGTGATGGCCGAATTGAGCGACGTCAGCGCAGTCTGCGCATCGGCTTGCGTAGTGAGGTCGGTAACAGACAGATTCGCGGTCTTGTCTCCGCCGGTTGCCGCGACATATTCAATGGTATCCGTGGCTTTGTTGGATGCATTGATGCTTGTTGTCCCGCCGGACGTCGAATCGGCCAGCGCGGTTGTGCTCAGGGCAATCGATACACTCGAATTCGTATTCGTGAGCAGGATGCCGGTATCACCTGAAGCAACGCCTGCGACTCCCGTTGCGCCTGCCGTTGTGAAGCTTGCCGTGACCCCCGGAATGCCATCCTTGTTGATTTCCTGGATCAAGCCGCCGACGGTCGTCGCATTCGTTGCAATGGCGCTGGTGGTCCCGTCTGCATTGGTGATGGTGAACGTCAGGCCACCCGTAACGGTGTCTGTCTGGGCCGCGGCGGTTGTCAGCGCACCTGCCGTATCTTTCGACAAGTCAACAAATTTGCCTGCGCTGCTTTGCTGGATCGTCCCACCTGCATCCCCGACGCTTGACGAAGTCAGCTGCGCAAAATACAGATTGTCAATCGAAGCGCTCTGCGTGGATGAGTCGCCTGTGTACACACTTACGCCCGAAGCAGAACCACTGAAGACCTGATTCTGGTTGTAAGTTGTCGTCGAACCAATGTTGTTGATTTCCGAGAGAATCGACGAATACTCCTGGTTCGCGGCGGCCAGCTGTGAACTGTTGAGGGTGCCGTTCGAGGATTCAGTGGCCAGCGTTACGGCACGGTTAAGCAGGTTCGTCACTTGCGAGAGAGCGCCATCCGCAACCTGAAGGAGGCCGACGCCTTCAGTCGCGTTGGTCGAGGACTGCGTCAAAGCGGTCGCATTGGCAGCCAAGCCATTCACGAGCGAGAGGCCAGCAGCATCGTCCGCGCCAGAGTTAATGCGCGATCCGGACGAGAGCTGCTGCAGCGTTTTGGACAGGCTATTGCTG
>JBAUTX010000017.1:0-9103 GCA_049582405.1 Occallatibacter sp.
TGTCTCTCAGAGCGGGTCCCGCCTGCTCTGCGACAAAGTGCTCAAACGCGCCGTGGACAGTGAAGAAGAGGCCCAGAAAAACCCCGCCTCCACCGCGCTGACCCCGGCCAACTACCACTTCACCCTCGAAGGCCGCGACACGCTGGGCGGCCGCCCCGCCTACATCCTCGACGTGGATCCCATCGCTCCGAGCAAGTTCCTCTACAAGGGCAAAATCTGGGTCGATGCGAGCGACTTCGCCGTCGAGAAGATCGAGGCCACGCCCGCAAAGAACCCATCCTTCTGGATTGCGCAGACGCTCATCCACTACACCAGCGCCCGCAGCGGCGAGTTCTGGCTGCCGCAGCAGAATCGCAGTGAGACCAAGGTGCGCATCGGCGGCAAGGCTGTGCTGACCATCGACTACGGCGCCTACCAGATCGTCCCTCAGCTCGCCAGCCGCTAAAGCGGTTCCACAGTTGTTATCGTCCGAAGCCTCCGCCGCCCAGGCGGCATTTTCCTCAAGAAAATGCCACTTCGTGGTGCTCAGAAAACGGCACGGGAACTGTGGAACTGCTTTAAGGCAGCATCTTCCGAATCGCAAACAGTGTTGCCCGGCCGAGTGTCTGCTTGATCGCCCGCTTGCTCCGCGCCTTCACGCCGCGCGCAGCCGGCGCCAGCCTTGGCCCCACATATTGGGTTGCAATCGCCGTCTGGTAGTGCGCAAGCAACTGCTCCGTCGCCGCCCGCCAGCTGTGCTGCGCGGCCCGTGTGATCGCCGCCTGACCCATCGCCGTGCGCTTGCTTGCGTCACCCAGCAACAGCTTCACCCGCTCCGCAGCCTGCTCTTCCGTGTCGAAGAGGAACCCGTTCACCCCGTCCTCCACCATCTCTGGAATGCCGCCGGCCCGCGCGGCCACGACCGGCACGCCAGACGCCATCGCCTCCAGCACCACCAGCCCCAGCGTCTCCGTGCGCGACGGCATCACAAACACGTCGCAGGAGGCATAGGCCGTGGCCAGCTCATCGCCATGCAGGAAGCCGGCAAAGTGCACCGGCATCCCGGCAAAGAACGTCCGCAGCGCTTTTTCATGCGGTCCGCCGCCCACCAGCGCCAGACGCGCATCGGGCGCAGCTGCCAGCACGCTCTTCAGCCGCTCAATCTCCTTCTCTGCCGAGAGCCGCCCGGCATACAGCAGCAGCGGGCTCTGTGGATGCCCCTCCGTCAGCCGCGCGCGCATCGCTTCCGACCGCTTCTCCGGCACAAACCGCTCGGTATCCACTCCGCCCGGCCACAACTCGGACCGCGCAATCCCATGCTCCCTGAGCTGTTGCACCATCACGTCGGAAGGGCAAAGACTCAGCGTGGCCCGCCTATGCCGCAGCCGCAGCAGCGGCCAGATATAAGGCTCCAGAAACGCCATCCGGTAGTAGCGCAGATATTTGGGCAGATCCGTGTGATACGAGATCACCAGCGGCAACCCCAGCGGCCCGCCGTTGCCGCCGCCCGCATAGTAAAGCCCGCCCACGCCCAGCAGAATCGGCTCGACCACATGGATTACATCCGGCCGGAAGGCCTGTAGGGTCTGTCGCATCGAGGCGCGCGGCAGCGAGAGCCGCAGCTCAGGATAGAAGGGAAGTGCGCGGCCTTGCACGCCCACCACGCGCGCGCCTTCATACTCCGTGATGCCGCCCTCCGGAGCAAAGATCAGCACCTCATGGCCCATCCGTACCAGCGTGCGCGCCGTCTGGCACAGTGTCGTGACGATTCCGTCGACTTTCGGGACAAAAGTTTCCGTGAAAAAAACAATCCGCATTGCGGTGCGTCAGGCTCGCTTCCAGCGGCAGATAGCTGGCGGTTGGGTGGCTGTTGGAAGGTAGCGCTGGCAACCTGCCCGGCGCAGGCCCGCTCGAACCTGAGCCTACCATGTGTGGGTCTGGTTTTCTGTGAATGAGCCCTGCCTGCGGTCTAGCGATCCGCAATCAGCATGAAGGGGTCCGGGGTGACGCTGCATGGTGTCTGTGTCAGTGCGCTCCAACTCGACCCGTCGTCATAGCGCAGTTCCAGCAGGTCTAGCGATTGCACCGCAGTGAACCCTGGCAGGACCAGGTCGCCCACAGCCGTATCCTTGCCATCGGCGTGCAGCCGCACGACAACCGTGCGGCTCTGCATTGTCGCATGACCCGCACGGGCCACGGCATGTTCCATGCGTCCTTCGGGACTGAATCCTCTAGCGATAACCCTCGCCTGCACAATCTGCTTTCCGTTTCCGTCACCCAGGATCAGGTGAATCGTTTGCGAAGGCTGGCCTGGCCGCGTCATGTCCTCGTTCTTGCCATCCCTCGCCATCAGCAGGCCCCGTCCCGTGCCATGGAGCGCCTGGATTTGCACTGGGCAGGCTGTCATCCACGCTCCAGAACGAGGTTTCGCGGATTCCGAGTTCAAACCTTCCATCCCGGCTACGCCTGCCGAGAGCTCCTGCTGGGGACGGACCGCTGTCTGGGCCGTGAGCCCTGCAGCACCGCACAAGAGAAGAGAAGAAAGACCTATGCTTGCACGCTTCATGGTTCCACTCCTTCGGCCCCGTCAGGGCCGGCAGGCATTCGCGCACAGCATCAACATACGCTAGTTCTGGGCCTGCTTCAATCGCTCAAGCCCGTGCATGGCCAGCAGATTCCCCATCCGGCGCGCGCCCCTGCCCTGTGGTACCGTTTGAATACGGCGTTCTTCCGTGTCGGCTCCGCTCCGGTGCACAGGCAGGCCGTAGAACGAACTGATTGCATGTCCCAGCAGCCGGAACTGATTTCGCCTTCACTACCTGCGAGCCCGGCTCCTGCAGATGGGCCTGTGTCCGGTGCCGCTCCGCCTCACTCGGCTCAATCGGACCCCCAACTCACGCCGCCTCAGCGGATTCCGCATTGGCTCATCCGGGCGGAACTCTTCCTGCGCGTCCTGCTCCGCATGTACATCGGCCTCGCCATCTGTTACGCTCCCTGGTCCAGCATCTTCTGGGATCAGAATCCGCTCTTCCTCCAGTTCCCAACTTTGGGCATCTATGCAGCCAATGGAGCGGTTCGCGGCATCGTATCTGGTTTGGGGCTCTTGAATCTCTGGATCGCGTTCCAGGATGCCATTCGCTCCAGGGGAAAATAGCCCATGAGTCAAATCGAGAACGACGCCGCCACCGCCCATCAAACTGCGCAGGGTGCGGGCCAGGCAGTGTCTCCTGCCACCTCCGGATCTTCGGCGCCGGCAGAAGCCGCCCCACCCGTCGCTGTGATCCCTGGCAACGGCCGCCCTCCGCAGCTGGACCGTGCACCGCTGGCCTATGAGAATAAGAGCTTTCTCGACAGCCCCGATGGCCGCCTCATCCGCATCGTGGCCGAGTTCATGGAGCCGCTCGCCCGCTTTCGCCACGAGCGTATCCAGGACACGGTGGTCTTTTTCGGCTCGGCTCGCTTTCGCGGACGCGAAGAGGCAGGTCATGCCCTCGAACTCCTCGACAACACCGGCTCCTTGCAGCCCGCCCCCAGTGAGGAGCAGCCTGCACGCGCGCCCGAGATAGCCGCAGGCAAGGCGACCGAGCTCCAGCGCAAACGAGCCGTCGCCGCCGTGGAAATGGCGCGCTACTACGAAGACGCGCGACGCCTGGCGCACATGCTCACATCCTGGGCCTCCTCGATCCCCTCGCAACGCCACCGTTTCGTCGTCACCTCGGGCGGCGGCCCGGGCATCATGGAAGCCGCCAACCGGGGCGCCCATGAGGCCGGCGGCAAGACCATCGGCATGAACATCCGCCTGCCGTTTGAGCAGCACCCGAACCCCTACATCACGCCCGCGCTCAACTTCGAGTTCCACTACTTCTTCATGCGCAAGCTGTGGTTCGCCTACCTGGCCAAGGCGCTGGTGGTCTTCCCCGGCGGCTTCGGCACGCTGGACGAGATGTTCGAGCTGCTCACCCTGGCCCAGACCCACAAGATGGCTAAGAAAATCACGGTCGTAATCTACGGCCCGGAGTACTGGAAGAAGGTCTTCAACCTGGAGACGCTCGTCGATACCGGCGCCATCTCGCCCAAGGACATCGAGCTTTTCCAATTCGCCGACTCCCCCGAGGAGGCTTTTCAGATCCTGCGTAAGGGACTGACAGAAAATTACCTTCTGCCTGAAGCCACGGCCGCCGCCGAGCACGCCTTTCAGGAAATCATGCCTGGCGCCACACTGGACGACTTTCTCGGCCCGGATCTGATGCACAACGGAAAGTGAAAAAAGGAAACGGGCCAAACTTGAGCCGCCAGCGTTTCCCGGCAAGCGTAGAACTGCATGCGTCACGCAGCGAAAAATCAAGGACTTCCAGCAAGGGGACCGTATAATTGACCGGGCTGACATTTCCCCAAAAGTTTGCCTGCGCAACTTCATTCTGTCAGCTCCTGCACGGTGGCTCGATCTCTGCAATTTTGCTGCTTTTTTTACTGAATTTTCGGGGCGCTGGGGTGACTTTTTCGATTCGTCCGCGAATTGAACGGGCGTTTGCACGAAGTTTACGCGCTATTGACGGCTCGCACCGGATACTGACGGTGGTATTCCGGTTAGATTGTGAAATGAGGAGCAGGCATGGCGAATTCGACCATCTCGTATCTGTGGCGTGATCCCAGGGCAGCCAAGGGGTTTCGCTCCGGTGTTTCTCTGCACAGCCATACCAATCAGTCCAGGGAAACGCTTGATTTCCTGGCCAAGTTCGGTAACCAGTTCCCCGTCATGCGGCCCCTGCTGGCGCGTCTGGAGCGCCGCTCGGAGGACAATCACGGCGTCCGCGTAAACTACGCCGCCAGTTACTGGACGCCACCCATGACTCCGAGGCTGGCCTACGACCTTGAGAGCGGCCAGATTCAAAAGCTCGATGTTGGCTCCATGGTCTCTCTCACCGATCACGACAGCATCAACGCGCCGATGCTGCTGCGCACCGTCTCCAGTGCGGACCAGATTCCCATTTCGGTGGAGTGGAGCGCGCCCTACGGCGGCGTGCAATCGTTTCATCTCGGGATCCACAACCTGCCCAGCGCCAGCGCTGCCGAGTGGATGACGATCTTCGCGGAATTTACCGCCAACCCCAGCGACAAGAGTCTGACCGGGATTCTCGCGGCGCTCCACCGCGAGCCCGACGTGCTGATCGTCTTCAACCATCCCACCTGGGATCTGTACATGGTGGGCAAAGAAAAGCACGCAGCGCTGATGGACAGGTTCCTTAAGGAGAACAGCGCCTTTCTGCACGCGCTGGAACTCAACGGCCTGCGCAACTGGGATGAGAATCGCACCGTGCGCCGCCTGGCGGAAAAGTGGAACATGGTGCTTATCTCCGGCGGCGACCGCCATGGCGTGGAACCCAACGCCAATATCAACCTGACCAACGCCTCCTGCTTCACAGAGTTCGTACACGAGATTCGCCGGGAGAAGAGGAGCAAGGTGCTCTTCATGCCCCAGTATGCCGAGCCATGGAAGCATCGCATCCTCCAGTCCACCATCGATGCAATCCGCCACTACCCTGAATTTCCTCTGGGCTCCCGCACCTGGGATGACCGTGTCTATCACCCGGATGCCAACGGCGTGCTCCGCCCACTGAGCGAACTGTGGCCAAGCGGCTCAGCGCCTGCAGTGATGCGCTGGGGCCTGGCCCTCGTGCAAATGCTCGGCAAGGCGCCCGTCTCTGGCGGCCTGCGTTTTGCCTGGAGCGATTCGCAGCAGCTCCGACTCGTCCTGGGCGAGTTCGAAGGCTAAGCTGACGACGGCACCTTCAACGGGCCGTCGTTCGCTCTCTGCGCCATGACCCAGACTCCGCCTCGCGTGGCCTACTTCCCAGACTCGTTTCACGAGGTCAACGGCGTCGCCCATACCAGCCGCCACTTTGAGGCCTTCGCCCGCAGCCGCAACCTGCCGTTTCTCTGCATTCGTGCCGGTGACCGCATCCCGCATTTCGAGCAGCAGGGCAACGTCTGGACCTTGGAATTGCCCCGTGGAGCACTCTCGTTTGCGCTCGAAAAAGACCTTCGCTTTGACCCCGCATTTGGCCGCCGCCTATGCGTCCATGGATCTCTTCGTCTTCCCCTCGCACACCGACACCTTCGGCAACGTCGTCCTCGAAGCGCTGGCCTCCGGCGTACCCGCCATCGTCACTCCGGATGGAGGCCCGAAATCGATTGTCCGCGACGGCGAGACCGGCAGAATTGTCGATGACCAGGAGTTCGCCCCGGCAATCGCGGAGATTCTCGCCCATCCCGCGCGTCTCCAGGCTATCCGCCAGGCCGCCCGAGCCTATGCCCTCACCATGAGCTGGGATGCTGTATTTGACGGCATCTATGCGGCTTATGCCGGAATGCACACAGGCCACACGCGGATGGCCGGATAACCTCGGCCTTTCTGCGTTTCGACTCCGTCTACTCAGGGACGCGCTGTCCCGTGCGCAGGTCCAGCGTGAACACCTTCTCCTTGTCTGTCATCATCTCCCAGCCCAGCCCGCGCAGGGTGCCGCCTTCGATACCCGTTACGGTGATGCCTTCGTCGGAGAGCTTCGCGGACTCCCACGCTTGCCCCGGCCCGCCCCACGCCAGGATTGAACGATGCCCGACGAACAGCAGCAGCCTCTCTGCCACTGCGGACAGCACCTGCAGCACAGGCCGGTAGGGAATCATTGTGAACCGCTCCGGCGCGGTCGCATCAATCATGTACGCGTAGCCGCCCGAGACAGCACAGAGAACATCTGGATTGGGGGCCGACCAGATGCCTGTCGGCGTCGCCGCATCGCGAAACCCCAATGCACAGGTGGCCAGAAAAGGCTGTGCGCCGGCCGAACCCGGCCGCACCATCACCTCCAGCGCGCCGCGCTCCACCTCTTCCGCGTCGTGCGGATACACAAAATGCCGAGCCGGTAGAATCGCAGGACGCGCCGCCAGAACATCTGCTTGCCAGTTGTGTGAAAAAGGGAAGTGGAGGACCGGCGTTGCCAAGCGCTTAGACTCCCACAAAGCGCTCTACGCGCTTCTGCACGCTGGGAATGCCCAGCCCCAGCGCCGCGCCCTCTTCGATAAGCGGCAGCAGCTTGTCAAGCTCCGGCCCCGAGTGCGTTCCCGTCAGCGCGATCCGCACCGGGTGGAAAAGCTCCTTGCCCTTGATGCCCGCAGCCGCCTTGATTTCGTTCATCCACGTCTTGAAGATCTCCGGCGTCACCTTTCCGCTGTGCGCGCGTGTCCGATCGGCCAATTCGGCCAGCACCACGCGCGCCGAGTCTGCCGCGAGCAACTCCTTGTTTTCCGGCAGTGCCCGTGTCGCATCCGGATCGAAGCCAAATACGAACGCGGCCTTCGGAGCCAGTTCATCCAGCTTGTCCACGGAAGGCGCGAACAGCTCCACCAGTTGCGCCATCCATGCCTGCACCGCCTCGCTCGCACTCTCGCGTGCCGGCAGCCGCTCCCCAAACGAGGCCCACGCCAGTGCTACCAGTCGGCTCGCAGGCGCCAGCTTGATGCAATGCCGGTTCAGCCAGTTCAGCTTGTCGAAATCGAACACCGCGGGCGAAGGCGTCACCCGCTCCAGCCTGAAGGCCTGCGTCAACCCCTCCAGGGTAAACGTCTCCGTCTTGCCGTCCTCTGCTCCCCAGCCCAGCAGCGCCAGATAATTCACCAGCGCCTCGGGCAGATAGCCCATCTCTCGAAAGCTCGCAATCGACGTCGCCCCGTGCCGCTTCGACAGGCGCTCCCGATCCGCCCCAAGAATCGTCGAGAGGTGCGCAAACTCCGGCACAGGCCAGCCGAATGCCTGATAGATCGCCACCTGCTTTGGCGTGTTCGAAATATGGTCGTCGCCACGGATGACGTGCGTAATCTTCATCAGCGCATCGTCGACGGTCACCACGTAGTTGTAGACAGGCATGCCGGGCACACCTTGTCCCGCCGAGCGCACAAGGATTGGGTCGCTCACCGTCTCAGCGGCAAACTCCACAGTTCCACGCACAATGTCATGAAACCGCAGCGGCTCCGTGCCAATCTTCAGCCGCACGGCGAATGGCTTGCCCGCTGCAAGATTCTTCTCCACGTCCTGGGGGTTGAGCCTGCGGCAGCGGCCGGAATAAACCTGTGGGCGGTGTTCCTTCACCGCAAGGTCGTGCTCCGCGGTCAGCTCTTCCTGCGTGCAGAAGCAACGATACGCTTTCCACTCGGCGAGCAACTTCCCGGTCAGCTCAACATAGATGTGCTGCCGATCCGACTGGCGATAGGGTCCATACGTGCCGCGCTCCGTTTCCAGCGGGTCGCCCGGACGCCCCGTGCCCGGTCCCTCGTCCCAATCCAGCCCCAGCCAGAGCAAATCCTCGACGAGTTGCTTCTCATAGCGAGCCTCGGAGCGCTCGACGTCTGTATCCTCAATGCGCAGCAGAAACTTCCCGCCCGCGCGTCGCGCAAAAAGCCAGTTGTAGAGCGCTGTGCGCGCATTGCCCACATGCAGCATCCCTGTCGGAGAGGGCGCAAACCGCACGCGTACGTTGTCGCCGTTCATAACACTCTTGATGATAGCCGAGTTCGCGCCAACCGGCGCCCCTTCGGCAACGACTTACGCCTTCTCCCGCGTTGCCCGTCCGATCTTGGCGTCAAAGACTTTCTGCGCGTCCAGGATGAGCCCGATGTGCTTCTCCGCCCATTTGCGCAGAGCGTTCACCGGCTCCGTCAATCGTGCTCCAAGCGGCGTCAGGGAATACTCCACCTTCACCGGTACGGTGGCAAAGGCGCGCCGCGTCACCAGGCCGTTCCGTTCCAACTCGCGCAGCGTCTGCCCCAGCATCTTCTGAGAAATTCCTGCAAGGCGCCGCTTCAGCTCGTTGAACCGCACTGGACCATCATCCAGCGCGCCCAGCACCAGCACCGTCCACTTGTCGGCAATCTGGTCCAGCACCACGCGCGTCGGACACTTCGGGTCATACGCATTCCCACGCTTCCCGTGCTTCTTGGCACACACAGTTTCCTCCCGGTAACCAAAACACTCTCAGGTATCTTCTTGAAACTTGCTCCATCCTAGCTAAACACGGGAGGCCCCCCGCCTCTGGCGGGGTGGCAGTAGAAGTTTGACATTTGCGGGAGTCCA
>JBAUTX010000018.1:0-3866 GCA_049582405.1 Occallatibacter sp.
GAGGTGGTCCTCTTCAAAACGGCGCTCGGGACGGCCGATGGCGCGGACAAAGCCGGCGTGGAGGTCGGCGAGGCCGCCGACGTGGTCGATGACGAGGGCCTGGAGTTGCTCCGGGTCGGCAAGGAGCTGCTCCAAAGGCTGGCCTCCACGCAGTGGATCGAGGAGCAGGCCGTTGATGGTGAAGTCGCGGCGCTGGACGTCTTCTTCGGCGCTGAGGGTGTAGCGGACCTGGTCGGGGCGGCGGCCGTCGGAGTAGGCGCCATCGGAGCGGAAGGTGGCGACCTCCGTGGGCTTGTGACTGGCGGGCTCGGGCTGGCCGGGCTCGTGCTGGCCGGGCTCGTCTTCGTGCGCCACGAGCACGACGCCGAAGTGGGCGCCGACGGCGAAGGTGCGCGGGAACATGTCGAGGACGACTTCGGGGCGGGCGCTGGTGGCGATGTCGTAATCCTCGGGCTCGCGGCCGAGGAGCAGGTCGCGCACGCAGCCGCCGGCGAGGTAGGCTTCATAGCCCGCGGCGCGCAGCTTGGCGAGGATGCGGCAGGCGGAGGCGAATTGGGGCGAGGCGGGCATGGTGGCTGAGGCTATTGTCGCGCGGTTGAGCGGTCTGCGTGTATGGGACGGTGGCGGTCCCAATCCTTGGGAGAATTTTGCAGGGTCATTTTTCGATAGCGGTTTGTGCTATCATTCAACAGAGGGCCAAGAAGCGACGAGGGGACAATTCTGCCGGATGAACAAGACGCAGCGAGCTACGCTGGAAGCAGTCTTCACGCGCCCGACGAGGGCAAACATCCGATGGTCTGCGATCGAATCGTTGATTTCTGCGCTGGGCGGACAGGTGAGCGAACGAGCGGGAAGCCGCGTAGCCGCGCATTTGAATGGAGTGACAGCTGTCTTCCACCGGCCACACCCGCGACCTGAGGCGAAAAAAGGAGCGGTGGATGCGGTGCGCCAGTTTCTTGAGAATGCAGGGGTGAAGCCATGATGGAATACAAAGGTTACACCGCCGGGCCGATCGACTTTGACCCGGAAGAGAACACGTTCTCCGGCACGGTTGCTGGACTCAGAGACGTCATTCATTTTGAAGGATCGACAGCGAGGACGCTGGCGCGGGCCTTTCGAGCAAGCATCGATGAGTATCTGGCATTGTGCGCGGAGACCGGGAAGAAGCCGGACAAGCCATTCCAGGGCAAGATCCTGGTGCGCACCGGGCCGGAGCTGCACCGCAAGGCTGTGTTGCGGGCTGCGACAGAGGGCGTGAGTCTGAGCCAGTGGATTGCGCGCCGGATCGAGAGCGCGCCGTAGAGACGGCCCTGCAAGCGCTGGCAGCCGAACAATCCCGCTACACTGAAAAGATGGGACGTGGCCTGATTCTGGGCATTGAATCATCGTGCGACGAGACGGCGGCGGCGGTGGTGGAGCGCGGTGCGCGCACGCTGTCGAGCGTGGTGGCGTCGCAGATTGCGACCCATGCGCGGTATGGCGGGGTGGTGCCGGAGCTGGCCAGCCGCGAGCATCTGCGCGCGATTGTGCCGGTGGTGCGGGCGGCGCTGGCCGAGGCGGGCGTGACGCTGGGCGACCTGGACGCGATTGCGGTGACGAGCGGGCCGGGGCTGGCTGGCGCGCTGCTGGTGGGCATCACCTATGCCAAGGCGCTGGCCTATGCGCAGGGGCTGCCGCTGGTGGCGGTGAATCACCTGGAAGGGCATATCCACGCGGTGCTGCTGGAGGAACGGCAGACGGCGACCGAAGCGGCATCGCTTTCCCAGGTCTCAGAATCGAGACCCTTCGACAGGCTCAGGGCAGGCTCTGGGGCACCCGGGATGGAAACCCAGGAACAGCGAGAGTCTCTCGCTTCCCACCCAATGCGCGATGAGGCCGCGCATTGGATGGGGCACCCGGCACCCGGTTCTGTTCAGGACGAGACGGAGGATGAGACGGCGCTGGCGCTGGTGGTTTCCGGCGGGCACACGCACCTGTATCTGGCAGAGCCGGTGAGCGGGACGTGGCATTACCGGCTGGTGGGGCGCACGCTGGACGATGCGGCGGGCGAGGCCTATGACAAGGTGGCGAAGCTGCTGGGGCTGGGCTATCCGGGCGGGCCGTGGATTGATACGCTGGCGCAGTTTGGCGATGCGCGGGCGGTGCCGTTCAGCTTTGCGCAGGTGAAGACGAAGGCGCACCTGACGGGCAAGACGCCGCGCACGAAGGCGGCGAAGACGGCGCCGATTGCGGAGCTCGACTCGCATTTTCTGTTCTCGTTCAGCGGCATCAAGACGGCGGTGCTGCGCTATGTGGAGCTGCACGGGATGCGCGAGGAAGCGCAGGCGCGCGTGCCGCGGATGCTGGCGCTGGGGCGGATTCCCGAGACGCGCGAAGAGGCGCTGGCGCTGTGTCCGCAGCCGGTGCTGGACCTGATTGCGAGCTTTCAGCGTGCGGTGGTGGGCGACCTGATGAAGAAGACCTTTGCCGCAGCGGAGGCGCTGGGTGCGGCGCGGATCCTGGTGACGGGCGGCGTGGCCGCGAACCGGGAGCTGCGGGAGCGCTTCACGGCGGAGGCAGAGCGGCGCGGGCTGGCGATTGCGTTCCCGACGCGGGCACTTTCCACGGATAATGCCGCGATGATTGCGGCGGCGGCGTGGCCGCGGTTTGTGGCGGGCGAGTTTGCGCCGGAGAGCCTGACGGCGGAGCCGGCGCTGGCGCTGGGCCGCTGAGGGGATGCGACGAGAAAAGTCTGCGGTCGCGGGCTCGAGGTTTGTCGCTTTTCGAGCAGATTTGTCGCGCAATTTTTACAATGCGAGAAGAATTTGCACTGTGGAAGAGGCGTTCCAATTGTTAAAAAGTATCTAATTTGGCACTAGATATGTGACACAAATCACTTTCCGTTTTGGACATTTAATTGCTTAATAGTTACCAAGGAGTAAGGAGCAGCTCCCCAGCGCAGTACGTTGATCCCGGGCCCCGTCGCTGCCGAAGATGCCCTTGCGGAAAGGTTTCTGCATGGCGACTCAGGTTATAAGGAATCACAACACGGACGTGCTGGAACATCCGGTCTACTCCGGGTCATTGGTCGGCTTGCTTGCCTCCATCGACAGAGACGAACTGGTCGAAGACGAAAGGGAATTGAGCGTTTCGACTGGCAAGGCACTTGGCGGAGCGAGAAGTATCTTCGCGGCGCTGGGTCTTGAAGGTGGTGTGGCGGCAGTCGCCTTTTTGCTCTGGCAGATTGTTCATAGCGTGCGGTAGCAGAGTCTCAGCCCTCCCCCGGAAATCGTTCTCCAGAATCCAGCATGTGCATTCCTGCGCCGCCCGGCGCGGGCGTTCTTCGTGGCATCCCCCTCATCCGGTACACTGCTCGCAACCTGTTTCACCCCTGAGGAAGCCTGCGGATGTCCCAGCTTTATGTTGCTGTTCTTGCGGTCATTGTGGTGGTGTTGCTGGCCGTCGCGATCTTTCGCGCCACGCGCGTGAAGTCGAAGGCGGATTACCTGGTGGCGGGGCGCTCGCTGCCCGCGGTGGTGCTGGTGCTGACGCTGCTGACCTCGTGGATTGGCGCGGGGTCGCTTTTTGCGGGCGCGGAAAATGCCTATCGCAATGGCTTTGCGGCGCTATGGCAGCCGGCAGGCGGCTGGCTGGGGCTGCTGCTGATCTACTTCATTGCGCCGCGGGCACGGAAGTTTGCGCAGTTCACGCTGCCGGACCTGCTGGAGGCGCGCTATAACCAGACGGCGCGCGTGCTGGGCACATTTGCGATTCTCTTTGCGTATGTGGGCATCACGAGCTACCAGTTCAAGGGCGGCGGGAACGTGCTGCACCTGATCTTTCCCGACGCCGTGACGCCGGAGCTGGGCACGTACATCGTGGCCGCG
>JBAUTX010000019.1:0-7432 GCA_049582405.1 Occallatibacter sp.
ACAATAACCGAGTCATGCGGTTCAAGATAAATATTCTGCTCTCGATGCTTGCCCTTCAGAAACTGCGCGTAGTTGAATTGAATCCTCTGCACGCCGCCCTTGGGCCCCTGCCGCAGGACGTACACGCCCTTCTTTTTCGCGAAATCCCGAAAACCCCCGGCCGTCGCTATGGCATCCATGACGGTGGTTGGCGCAGCCAGGGGATAGGAGCCCGGCTTGTTCACTTCGCCCAGAATATTGAATTTGCGGCTGTTCAACTCTTGGACCATCACGGTCACTTCAGGGGCCGTAATGTAGCTTTTCAGCCGGTTGCCGATCTCAATTTCCAGTTCCAGGGGCGTCCTGCCCGCAGCCTGAAGTTCGCCGACCAGCGGCAATGAAATCTTGCCGTCCGAGCGCACGGGAACGGAACGCGTCAGATCCGGCTCCTTCCACACATTGATGGCCAGGACATCGTCGTTGCCAATCACGTAGGCAGTATCGTGAGGATGTCCCTTCTGCGAAGCGGGATCGTTCCCCGCAGGTTGGGCACTGGTCTGCTGACTTGATCCACTGCTTTGTGCGGTGGGTTCCTGCCCCCTGGCCCAACTCTGGCCCGCCAGCATCGCGCCCGCCAGAAAGCAGCCCATCATCAAACCGCGCATGCTTCCCCTAGGCGCTGCAAACTGTAACTTGTATTCCATCCCATTCCCAGACCCGGCTGAACCGCAGCCTTCTTCCCACTATAGACCGAACCCAACCCAGAAAGACTCTATGCGGTTGCCAGGTGGACCGTGCCAGTGCCCTGGATCCCAGCCGCACCGGAGACGCTGGGCGCGAGCGGTTCGACATCCATCGCGTCGATTTCAACAGCGACCGACTGCGCGAGCATGTCCACGGAAAGCACGAGCCGGTGCAGGCCCTTCTTGCGAACCAGCATTCCCTGAACGCCTTCGAGGGATCCCCGTTTGACTCGAACCCGGTCCCCGCATTGCAGGAACGGATGCGGCTCGACCGCAAAGCGTCCCTGGACCGCGCGCTGGATGGCTTCGATCTCGAGATCGGGGATGATCGCCACCTGCTCGCCACGCCGCAGCACCATGTGCACTCCCGGAGTGGTCACAACATGCAGCCTGCGGTGCAAATCCCCTCGCACAAAGACGTAACACGGAAAGAGCGGTAGCGAGAGGACCTTCTTGCGGTCCTTCCAGCGGCGTACCGAATCGTAAAGCGGAAGAAAGACTTCAAAGCCCTTCGCCGTCAGAATGTCGGACACCGTCTTTTCGTGCTGATGACGCGTGTACAGCGCCCACCAGGGCTGCGTGGCAGCAGTTACATCGTCAGAATGGGGGAAATTGAGCATCTGCTTCCTAAGCCCCTCTCAACCTCCAAGCAGCGGGTTCGAGGAGCACTTTATCCCCTGCCGATTCATAGCTTCGCCCTGTGAGTCACAGTCTTCACTGTGCCCCTAGCGCTGGCAGCTCAATTCTTGCTATTCCTAAAAAAGCCCGGAAAGATGCCAGACCCCTCCCCGGACCCTCATGAATCCGCCCCCATCATCCAGAAGTAGGGGCACTTACAACAATGCCTGATTCGTGTTACGCCAAAGTCCACCTTAGTAACATGTATCTTGCGATTACTTCTTCGACACAATCGCATCGAAGGTAATGTTTGCTTCCGCTTTGATCCATGTCGCACTCACGCAAAACCTCGCCGGCTGCATATTTGCCCAGAGCTCACGGCCCTGTGTGACGCCGACGTCGAATGGGCCTCACAGCCACGTGCCGCTCCTGCAGCGCCCCATAGCTGGCCCTCCACGGTTCATCAACCTCGCAATTGCCCCTGCGACCTTCACGCAGCGCATCAATCAGCTCTGCCGAGGCCTCGCCTGCAATAGGCTTCCGCCCGACCGGATTGCCCCCTTGTTCATAGCGAGCCCCTGGTACATCTTCAACGCCCAGAATCAAGAACCGCGCCACCCAGTTCTCCAGTTCGGTCAGATTTCCCGGCCATCGCCATTGCATCAGCTGATTCAGCGTTTCTGTCCCGACGCGCTGGCGCTGTCTGCCAAACCTCACGGCCAGCCTTTGCATCAGGGATTCAACGAGCTCTGGAATGTCATCGCGCCGGTCCCGTAACGCACTCATATCCAAAGGGATGCACTTGCCTGATTCAAACAGCGCAAGAGTCGCTTTGGATCCCCCCTCCGTAACGGTCGGATCGCTTCTGGTGGTACAGAGCACTCTTATCTGTGAACTTCCCACTCCATTACCCGTAACGCAATCGGTAATCAATTCCCGCAGGCACTGGCGCATCTTCCTGTGCACCTGCTCCTCCAGCACATCCACGTCCTCCAGCAACAGGGTCCCGGCCTGGGCCAGTTGCCGCCTTGCCACATCGCGGCAACTCGCGCACCCAACCTGATTCCGGTCCGCTCCAGGCAGTCCTCGCTTACCCATCCCGGCAAGAAGATCCGCGCAGTGCAACCTCAACATCGGCAGGTCCTTGCGGGGTGATTTGAAGTGGATGTACTGAGCCATGGTCTTTCTTCCTGTCCCGTTTTCACCCCGAATCACAATCGGCACGTTGAGAGAGAGCGCCTCTTCCACTCTTTCGCGCACCAGACGCATGGCCTCTGTGTCACCGAAGAGAATCCTCTCCGATGGCAGCTCCATTGGATCGACTCTGCAACTCACTGCTGTCAACCCGCACATGCCGGTACCCTCTACCCACGACGCTCGGTACTCCGGAACATGCAAGACAGCACCCAATCTACCCCCCAACAATGAAAATGGCGTAAAGCAGTAAATCGCTCATACAAGAGGACTTACTCTCTCCGAGGTGCGGCCGGATATCCAGCTATGCGCGTCAAGAAGCAAAGCCCTGCACATTAAGGTGCGAAGTATGCAAGCTTTTGCATACTTCGTTAAACAAAGCTGTCCTAGACGGGCAGCACAAAACCCGATCACCTTCCAGGCGATGCTTCGCTTTGCACAGGTTGCAGGTATCGGACTCAGCGGCTGGACAGCGAGTCGTGTTTGACTTTGAACGGGGTGGTTGCTGCGAAAGGAGGGTCACCGCCTTTGGGCGGGGGATTTCCGTCCCTCCCTCGCAATCCAAGTCACTAAGGGGCGAGCTGGTGCTGCTGGATCTTGTACAGCAAACCCCGATAGCTGATCTGCAGGTACTGAGCGGCCTGGCGCCGGTTCCAGCCGCAGCGGTCCAGAGCGTCCTTCATCATCTGCGCTTCTGTCCGATCTTTCATATCCCGCACGACGGTTCGCATGCCTGACCGGTGGGCGGTCAGAGGCTTGGTCGGAGTTGCTGGCTTGGAGCCACCGGCCGCGATAATCTTGGATTCAAGCTCTCGCACCGCCGCGTCCGCATCCCGCATGACCAGCGTCCGGGTCACGAAATTCCTCAGTTCGCGGAGGTTTCCACGCCATTCGTAGAGAGTTGCGACGTCGATCAGGCGCGACGAAAACTTCTTGTCGATACCCTTTCGCATCTCCGCAGGCGCCCGGCGGATATTCTCTTCAATCAGGTATGGAATTTCTTCTCTGCGCTCGCGCAGGGGAGGCAGTTGGATGGTGAATGTGTTGAGCCTGTAATACAAGTCCTCGCGAAACGTTTTGTTCATCAAGGCATCTTCAAGCTCCACGTTCGTGGCTGCCAGCACGCGCACGTTCACACGGGTCGGCTCCTGCCCTCCCAGCCTTGTGAACTGGCCGTCTTGCAAGACATGCAAGAGCTTCGCCTGCATGTGCACCGGTAATTCACCAATTTCATCGAGGAGCAACGTGCCGCGATGGGCCTGCTCAAACTTGCCAGCACAATCTTGAATTGCCCCCGTGAAGGCGCCGCGTCGATGGCCGAAAAGCTCGCTCTCCAGCAGGTCCGCGGGCAATGCCGCACAATTCACATTCACAAATCGTTCCTGTGCTCGTTGTGAATACTTGTGAATGAGGTGCGCCACAACCTCCTTGCCCGTCCCGCTCTCGCCCAAAAGCAATACATTGACGTCCACATCTGCCAGCAGCTTCGCCTGCCGATGGATTTCCATCATGCGTGGAGATGCTGCCAGAAAGAACTTTCCATCCCCGAGTTCCTCAATGCAGGGCACCTGCGCAGCAGTCTGCGCAACGGTCTCCGAGCCGCTCTCTGCCTGCGCGGCGCGCGGCTGCAACGCGAGAGGTTCCGCTCCATCTTCTGCCTCGCCGATTGAGCTGATCATGGCCTCAAGATCCTCACGAATGACCGGCCGGGTCAACCAATATGAGGCCACTCCATCCGGCGAGCCTGGTCCTGCGATCGGCTCCCCCATGCCAACAATGAGGCACATGTGCTTCTGGCCCGCGAGGTCCAGAAGACACCGGTGCTCGTCCTTCGAAAGCTGGGCAGCGGAAGTTTCAAGGATGACCAGATCTGGCCGCAGGCCGTTCTCCAACAACGCCCTGGCCTGCAGGCATCCACTCGATTCAATCACTCGATGGCCGGCATCTTCCAACACGATCCGGGTGAGAGATCGTGTTTCGGCACTTCGAATCACAGTCACGACCAGCAAAAGCTGCTTCACAATGCACCTTCAGAAATCGATCAACTCGTTCAGGTTTGCCCGCAACGCATCAGCTAAGATGAACTGCGAGCCTTGTCCTCTGTGGTTCATTGAATTGCGCGTCCTCAAAGCTACACTCGACCACGGGTTCCACATTGCCGTCTCTGGATCCACCTTCGCGTGAACTGCCGCGTCCAAGCGGGCCATCATTCCTGGTCAAATATCCTGCCGCTGCAGCTCCCAAGTGCAATCACCGTCAGAACACTCCGACTCCATGCGGGGACTCCCTCTCAAGCAGCACGCCCCGGGTAGCATTTGAGTTTTTGAAGGCAAGCTCATCCTGCAAATAGGAAAAGCTCGATACAGCCCCCGGAAATGGAACTTATGCTGCGCTCGTTGCGGGGGTTAAAGGCTAGACTGGCTTCAGACGTGGCCAACCAAAACATGGGGTTCTCAGCTTCCCCCTTTTGTCGATCATGCGAGTTTAGCGAAACGGACCGCGCTTACACTAAGCGTGTCAATACCGCTATGCGGACCCGACAGCCTACATCCAATCAACCTGCATCCTGCAGGCCTGCAAGCATCAAACCTCTTCGAACTGAACCAAACTAAAGTCTTTATCCAGCTGCCCCATCAGCCGGACCGACTCAAGCCCCTGTCAGTTCAAGTGCTTGCGCAGGGATTCCACTGTAAGTGAAATTTGGGGAATAAGTCAACAAAACAATGGTAATTCGAAGTCACAAACTTTGGTCGTAAGACCCTCCTGCACGGGGCGACGGATGTCTAACTCTTGGCCCTTGGTCGAGTTTGGGATGTTTTGTCGAACGCCGCTCCCGCGAAAGCCAACCCATGCTGGCCCCACCCGCATCCCGTTGGTTGCCCTTACGGAGACAGACGCTGCAATCGCACGATCCGTACGGACAAAGCGGCCTGCACCCATCCATCAGACCAAATTCATGAACGCTTGCACGAAAGCCTCAATGCAACTGCCCCTGACGAAAAGGCGGTTCTGCCCACGCGCCCCAGCAGGCTCGACACCCCGGCCACTCGAAGAGTCCCCGCTCTCGCCACGCCCGAGTTGACCGATGCAGATCCGGTATCGTGGCTTGTTTAACATGCAATGTAAATTTCCACGTTTCCTGATTGCACCTTTGTGGGAGACCCCGGTAGCTTGCACTTGGGGCATCATACAATCGTGGACATGATGAAAGTGGTGAACATGACTGAGAGTTCGCTTGCGAAGTTTCATGAGGTGGTTAAAAGCCGCGAGGCCCGCATCGGGATTGTTGGCATGGGCTATGTTGGCCTGCCCCTGGCCTTGCTTTTCAGTGGCGAGAGGTTCCGCGTCACGGGTTTCGACATTGCCCAGGACAAAGTCCAGAAGCTCAACCAGGGTGAATCGTACATCGTGCGCATTCTTCCTGCGATGATTCAGGAGGCGCAAGCCGCCGGCTTTCATGCCACCACGGATTACTCCGAAATCGAGCAGATGGATGCGGTGATCATCTGCGTGCCCACGCCGCTCAATGAATACCACGAGCCGGACCTGAGCTACGTCACGGGTACAGTGCAGGCAATCGCGCCCCATATCCATAACGGGCAGCTCATCATCCTTGAAAGCACAACCTACCCCGGCACGACCGAGGAGATTGTCGTTCCCATCCTGGAGAAAGGCAATCCGCAAGGCTTGCGTGTCGCACGCAAGGAAGGCGAGGCCGGTGTGTATGTGGCGTTCTCTCCGGAGAGAGAAGATCCGGGCAATGACACCGTCGCCCGGCATGACATTCCCAAGGTTGTCGGCGGCTGCAGTCCCGCCGCAGCGGAGACGGCTGCCGCGCTGTACGGCACCATCTTTCGTCGCGTCGTGCCGGTCAGCAGCCCCGCCGCCGCAGAGATGACCAAGCTGCTCGAAAACATCTATCGCTGCGTCAACATTGCCCTCGTGAACGAGCTGAAGCAGCTATGCATGCGCATGAACATCGACATTCACGAGGTCATCGACGCAGCCAGGACCAAGCCCTTTGGTTTTCAGGCGTTTTATCCGGGGCCGGGTCTGGGCGGGCATTGCATCCCCATCGACCCGTTCTACCTCTCGTGGAAGGCCAAGCAGTTCGATTTCCGGACTCGCTTCATCGAGCTCGCCGGTGAGGTCAACACGGCGATGCCCTATTTCGTGATCGATCAGGTCGCCGATGGCTTGAATACCCAATCCAAGTCCATCAAGGGGTCCAGGATTCTCGTGCTCGGGCTGGCCTACAAGCGCGACATCGATGACCTGCGCGAGTCTCCATCTCTCACGATCATCGAACTGCTCCGGGACAAGGGCGCTATTGTCTCCTACAACGACCCCTACTTCCCATCCGTAGGTCATGGCCGGCACTATGACCTGAACATGACGAATACGCCTCTCGAAAAGCTCGACCAGTTCGACGCAGTCGTCATTGTGACCGACCACTCAACCTATGACTACAAAGCCATTGTGGCTCAGTCGAAGCTGGTCATCGACACAAGGAACGCAACCAAGGGGATTGACTCGCCGAAGATCGTGCATTGCTAGCGCTGGCTGCGCACGCATCCCAACACGTGCAGAGCGCTCAACGAGATTGCCGGCGATGTCTGCGTGCATGCGTCATCGCCGGGAGCCTCGATTCTTCAAAGCAGGAGCCTTCACCGGCAAAGAGCCGTCAAGCGCCGAGTTCGCTCCGAATGGCTTCCGCAATCGCGTCTGCATGCAAACGCATGAGGTTCTCGTCTTCGGCTTCGATCATCACGCGCGCCAGCGGCTCCGTGCCCGAATAGCGGATCACGACCCGCCCCGAATCTTTCAATGCCTCCTCAGCCGCCCGAATCCGCTCTGCGACCCTCGGAATCGTCTCCAGAGGCTTCTTTTCGCGCACT
>JBAUTX010000020.1:0-8517 GCA_049582405.1 Occallatibacter sp.
TGGCGAGCTGCGTCATGGCGAGCCGGTCTGCAAAGCCGGCTGAGGCACCGTGGGGCTTCAGCGGCTGGGTTCCGACGGGAGCAAAGAGGACTTTGTCCAATTGCAGCGCCTGCAGGGCTGCGCGGGCTACGGCGAGATGGCCGTTATGGGGCGGATCGAAGCTGCCTCCGAAGAAGGCAATCCGCTGGCCCTGTGCCGTGGCTGAGTGCATGGGTTCATGGTAATGCTTTAGCATCGAAGTCGTGATGCGATATGTGATTGCGATCTTGGGGCTGGCCGGGGCCGTAGTCTCCGCGCTGGCGCTGCAGGTGCATTATTCAACGGCCACGGAGCCATGCTCCATCAACGCGCGCTGGGATTGCGGCGTGGTGAATCATAGCCCATTTGCCGTAATGCATGGCGTGCCGGTTGCGGCGATCGGCATTGCGGGGTATCTGGTCATTGCGGCTCTGGGGTTGCTGCGTCAGCGGTTCGCTCTGATGCTGGCGGTGTTTGCGGGCTTCTGCTTTGCGCTGCGCCTCACGTTTATTGAGGAACTGGTGCTGGAGGTCTGGTGCCTCTACTGCGTCATCTCGCAGACGATCATTGCGCTGCTGCTGGTGCTGAGCGTGGGGTGGTGCGCGGCAGAGTACAGGCGGCTTCGTCGCGCGGCCCAACGACTTGCTGCATAGGGTCAGCGCGCGGCTTCGTTCACGATTTCGATTGCGACCTTTTCCACGAGGTCGGCGACGGCATCAATGCCCGCTGCCGGGAAGAAATCCTTCATCATGCTGGGCAGCATCGTCCCGATGTGCGTTCTGCCATCGCTGGCGTAGACGATGATGGGGCAGGGCAGCATGAACGCTGTTTTAATGTCCTTCTGCAGCACCTCGTGCGCGTACTTCGCGTTACAAATTTCGATGATCTTCAGGGGTTCGCGCTGAAAGCCCTTTTCGGCGAGGGTGGCGGCGACGTCGTGGACGTGCAGGACGCGAAAGCCTTTCGCCGCGGTGATCTGTTCGACGGCGTGGACGGCCTCGTCGACAGATTTGCTGGTGTTGACGGTGTGCTCGAAGTTCTTCATGGCAGCGATCCTTTCCTTTGCGTGGCCTTCGGGCTTGGAGCCGCGGAATACCGGCGCAGCAGAGTTGCACATCCTCTTAGACTCCGCAAGCGACGGGAAGAAAGTCATGGCAAAATAACGCGCCACGAGACGGGTACGTGACCTAGAATTTCTGCATCCGAGTACGACAACTTCCAGCTGAGGTCCAGAGCGCGATGAAGAGCACGAGAAGCCTGATCTGCTGCATCTGTGTGTCCGCGTCCGTGGCATTGTTTGCCGCTGACAAACCCAAGGCCGCCGCACCAGCCCCTGTCGATCCGTACAGCGAAGTGCAGCCCGCGACGGAGACGCTGGACCTCACGATGTACCAGCGGATTCGCGACGAGGGGCTGAACCACTCGCACGTGATGGAACTGGCCAGCGCGCTGATGGATGGAATCGGGCCGCGCTTGACGGGCTCGCCGAATCTTGCGAAGGCCAACGCGTGGACGCGCGACACGCTGACGAAGATGGGCCTGGTGAACGCGCATCTGGATGACTGGGGCGAATTCGGCCTGGGCTGGCAGCAGCTGAATACGTGGGCGCGCATGGTCACGCCGGACACGGCGGTGCTGATTCTGCAGGCTACACCGTGGTCGCCTTCTACGGCGGGAGCGGTGACGGGCGATGTGGTGTACGTGAAGATCGACAGCGAGAAGGACTTTGACCAGTACCGCGGCAAACTTGCGGGTAAGATTGTCCTGTTCGGAGCGATGCGCGATGTTCCGCCGGTCGATAAAGCTCTGTTTGAGCGCTATTCCGAGAAGGAACTCGAAGAGCTTGCGCAGTTTCCTTTGAACGGCAATGCTGGCGGGATGCAGCCTAACATGCAGGCGCGGATTGCGCGCTATCTGGAGCGCATGAAGCTGATCGACAAGGTGGCGCAGTTCTTTGCAGATGAGAAGGTGGCGGCGGTGATTGAGCCGAGCCGGGACGGCAAGAATGGCGGCGGCTCCGGAGGCACGTTGTTTGACGATAACGGCGCGACGCTGGGTCGCACGCCGTACACGCCGGAGACGCGTGTGAAGGTGCCGGTTGCGGTGGCGGCCATTGAGAGCTATGGACGCCTCTACCGCTTAACGCAGGCGCACGTGCCGGTCACGGTGCAGATCGACATCGAAACGCAGTTCACCGGCGAGCATGAGCACGGCTACGACACGATCGCCGAGATTCCGGGGACGGATCCGAAGCTGAAGGATCAGGTGGTGATGCTGGGCGGCCATCTCGATAGCTGGATTGCGGGAACGGGCGCGACGGACAATGGCGCGGGCACCGTGGTGGCGATGGAGGCGGTGCGCATTCTGGAAGCGCTGCACGTGCAGCCACGGCGCACAATCCGCATTGCGCTGTGGACGGGCGAAGAGCAGGGCTTGTTCGGGTCGCGAGGTTACGCAAAGGAGCATTTCGGGTCGGCGCCGCTCTCGACCGCGCCGGAGCAGATGGCGCTGCCGGAGTTCATTCGCAAGGCGGTGGGCCCGGTGGATGTGAAGCCGGAGCAGAAGCTCATCTCGGCCTACTTCAACGTGGACAACGGGTCGGGCAGGATTCGCGGGGTGTATCTGCAGGGCAACGCCGCAGTGGCGCCGATCTTTGCGCAGTGGATTGCGCCACTGAAGGACCTGGGCGTGACGACGCTGACCATGCGGAACACGGGCGGCACGGATCACCTGAGCTTCGATGCGGTGGGGATTCCGGGCTTTCAGTTCATCCAGGATGATCTGGATTACGAGAGCCGGACGCACCACTCGAATGAGGATACTGTGGAGCGCCTGCAGGCGGCGGACCTGAAGCAGATTGCGACGGTCGAGGCGATTTTTGTGTACAACGCGGCGCAGCGCGACCAGATGATGCCGCGCAAGCCGATGCCGCAGCCGCAACTGGAAGACCAGCGCAATGCACCGCTGCCGGACCTCTTTCCTGGAGCGGTGACGGAGCCGGCGCCGGCGAAGCAGTAGGCTGGCACGCTGAGTCCGCCGCGGCGAGTAAGCCGGCGGCGGACTTTGCTGTGTGCGCCTTGATGCGCTGTGACGAACGGGGTTGCAAGCGTTGATGTAGACGTTTACAGTGCTGGGGAGGTTGAAGAGCCATGCGTATTTGCGTTCTGCGTTTTCGCGGTGTGTTGCTGGTAGTCGTTGCGGTGTTGACTGCGCTTGGAATGGTGCGGCCAGTTGCTGTGCGTGCGGAACAGGCGCCGCAGGTGGTGAAGAAGGACGGCCGCTATGCGCTGCTGGTGGACGGCAAGCCGTACCTTGTTCTCGGCGGGCAGATTCACAACTCGAGCGGTTGGCCGAGCGAGCTGCCGCAGGTGTGGGAGTCGATGTCCGCGCTGCACGCGAACACGGTGGAAGCTCCTGTGTACTGGGAACAGATGGAGTCGACCGAGGGCCAGTTCGACTTCAGTAATGTGGACGCGATTGTGCAGGGGGCGCGGGCGCACAACCTGCATGTGGTGCTGCTGTGGTTTGGCACGTGGAAGAACGGCAACAACCACTATGTGCCCGGCTGGGTGAAGACGGACACGAAGCGGTTTCCGCGCGTGATGCGGCAGGATGGAACGCCGATTGATGTGATGTCGCCGCTGGGGCAGAACACGCTGGCGGCGGACAAGGCGGCGTTCACGGCGCTGATGCGGCATCTGAAACAGATGGACGGCGACCAGCATACGGTGCTGTTTGTGCAGGTGGAGAACGAGTCGGGCAACATTGGCAGCGTGCGGGATTTCTCGCCAGAAGCGGACCGGCTGTTTGACGGGCAGGTGCCGGCCGACATGCTGGCGGCGGCGAAGAAGCAGCCGGGCACGTGGCGGGCGGTCTTTGGCGCGGAGGCCGATGAGCTTTTCCAGATGTACTACCAGGCCAAGTACATCAACACGATTGTGGCGGCGGGCAAGGCGGAGTTTGCGATTCCGTGCTACATCAACGTGTGGATCGACTACCCGGCGGCGGAGCTGCCGCAGCGGCAGATCGACCAGCCGGGCATTGGCTACCCGAGCGGCGGCGCGGTGCAGAAGCTGGTGGGGCTGTGGCGGCAGCTTGCGCCGGCGATTGACATGATCGGGCCGGACATCTACACGGATGACTCGCCGTTCTACCGGGAGACGATGGCGGCCTATAACCGGCCGGACAATGCGCTGTGGATTCCCGAGACGGGGCGGAGCGACAGCTTTGCGAAGTTCTTCTTCTATGCGCTGGGCGAGGGCGCGATCGGGTTTTCGCCGTTTGGCGTGGACGCGTCTGGATGGAACATTCTGGGCGATGAGAAGTGGACGGCGCATGCGCGCAACTATGCGCTGATTGGACCGATGGACCGCGAGATTGCGCAACTGGAATCGGAGGGTGCGCTGAAGACCGCGGTGGAAGAGCCGGGCACGACGGCGGAAGAAGTGGACCTGGGCAATTGGCAGGCGACGGTTGCGTTCGGGTTTCCGCAGCATGATGGGCGGCGCGCGCCGGGCACGAAGGATGCGCATGGTGCGGCGGTGATTGGGAAGCTGGGGCCGAACGAGTTCCTGGTGACGGGCGTGGATGCGAGCGTGACCCTGCACCTGCCGGGGAAGCCGGCGTGGATGCACAGCCAGATTGTGAAGGCAGAGCAGGGTACCTATGAAGACGGCGTGTGGAAGCCTCTGCGGATGCTGAACGGCGACGAGACGGATCGCGGGCTGAGCTTCCACGAGAAGCCGGAAGTGGTGCGCGTGACGATGATGCAGTACTAGGTCGCGAAACTATGCACGGCCGTCGCGGGCGAGGCGCGCGTCGAGACTGAAGCGGCCGGGGCCGGCGATGAGCAGGGCGACGAAGGCGGCGAGGTAAACGACAATGAGCTCGCCGTGGTCGGCTCCGTGGCCGAAGAAGGCGAAATGGTGGACGACGGCCCACGCCCCGAAGATGTTGACGATGGCGACGAGGCTGGCCCAGCGGGTGACAAGGCCCACGAGCATCAGCAGCGAACAGATGCCGTCACTGAGGGTGGCGAGCAACAGCAACGGCGAGACGCCGAGGATCGCCGTGCCGGGAAAGTGCGCGTTCATGGCGGAGAAGCCGAAGAGCTTTTCCGTGCCGTGCTTGAGAAAGAGGCTGAGGCAGGCGATGAGGCGCAGCGCGAGCAGGCCAGCGTCCGTGCTTTGGGGCAGGAAGCGCATGCGCAGAAATCCAAACATGAGAACCTCCGTGGGGTGGGTCGAGTATCTTGCCGAGACGTGCGGAGCGTCAAGCGCGGCGGCAAAAGAGGCGAAGAAACGACGAATGCGAGTCCGGAAAAACATGCAAGGATTCTGTGGAAAAGAAAAATGTTGCAGGGGGGGTGGGTATTTATTTTTCTCCGGCTGGCGGTACGGACCGGGCGCATGGCTGACATTTTGAGCCGGGGCGTCGCGGAGCAGGCGGCGCGGGCCGAGGATCGGTCGAGTTGGCGCGAGGTTTGCGGCATAGTTCTATTGTGCGCTTTGGGGGGATTTAACATGCAAAATGCGGCGGGGATTTTGGAGAATGGAATGAGGGAGTTAGGGAATATTTTGCACCGCGGGGCTTGACGAAAAACAGCTTCCAGCTCTCAGCCGGCAGCTTTCAGCCTGGCTGGTGGCGGGGTGGGGTTTGTGACTTCCCAGTTTGCAGAGACGAGACGTGGGAAGCTGGTCATTCTGGCAAGGGGATCGTGTCCACTGGCCGGCCCAGACGAGCCAGGACGGAGCGCCCGGCGCAGACACCAAGTCTGGGGCTAACCTTATTCATAGGTGGCGGGGATGGAGAGATGTGATGGGTGAGTTTCACGCGCCGCCCAGCGAGCCACCCTTGCATCGAAGCTCGAGTGGGTACGTGGTACAAAGGTAGGACCGTTGCCGGAGCGGTTCCGGAACCTTTTCAATCAATTGGGCGTAGTTATTCGACGAGAGGCAAAGTTGCCATGATGCGGAAAACGATGATCCTGCTTTCAAGTCTCGCACTGGTGGCCTGGGTGGCAGGCTGCAGGGTGAATGTGGACAAGGACTCCAGTGGGCAGGATAAGCGTGTGCAGGTGGATACGCCCCTGGGTGGCGTTCACGTGAACACTGACCAGACCACGGCCGCCGACCTCGGCCTGCCCGTTTACCCTGGCGCGCAGATCGTGAAAGACGACGACGACAGCAAGTCCGCCGATGTGCACATCGGCCTTGGCGCGTGGCAACTGCGCGTCCGCGTGGTGTCCTACTCGAGTCCTGACTCGCAGGACAAGATCGAGGCCTTCTATAAGAAGGCGCTTGCCCGCTTTGGCCCGGTCCTTACCTGCCAGAACAACGCTGCGGTGGGCACGCCCACCCAGACGCCTGAAGGGCTGACCTGTGCGGATGACAAGAAGCATACCAATGTGGACATTGGTGGCGGCGTGCAGTTGAAGGCTGGCTCCAAGCACCGGCAGCATATCGTCGGCTTTGAAGAGCCGAAGGATCGTCAGACACGCTTTTCGCTTGTCTCCCTCGATCTGCCATCCATGACAGACAGTAGCAGCGACTAGCTGGTCTCTTCAGGGAATCTTCCGTTCACGCAATCTTTCGGGATGGAGTCGCGGGGTCTTCGCGGCAATACTCTGCGGATGCAAAAGAGACGCGGCTGTTTGGGCTTGATGAGCGGCTGCCTGGTGAAACTGGCGCTGTGGGGAGCGGCAGGCCTGGCTTTGGTGTGGCTGGTGCTGGTGGCGCTGAATCCGTGGGCGCTGCATATTGGAGGGCGGCAGACGCCACTGCTCTATTGGCACGGGACGGGGACGGTGGTGGCGAAGGATGGCAGGACGTATCCGCTGTACATGAGCTTCTGGCCGGGAAGGCCGAAGCGGCGCATGGGGGCGCGGCGCGAGGGCAAGGGCTGGAGCGCGGATCTGACGGGCACGGCGTGGCTGTGTGCGGTGCCGGGGCATCCGCAGCGGATGCAGGTGAACGGGACGATGTATGGCGGGTACACGAGCACGGCGGAGGCGCTGCTGGATTTCCGGGTGATCGAGTGGAGGAAGCCGTTCGCGATCAACTACCAGAATCGCGGGTTCTTTGATGTGGCGGGAGTGTTTGAGGGCCAGGAGCTGGTGCTGAACCGGCCGAACGAGCAGGGGATCAAGCTGCAGACGGGGCCGTATATCGACCACGCGACGGCGCGGCTGCACTGGGCGAGCTACGCGGAGTTTGAGGCGGCGTGCCGGTGAGCCGCTGCTGACTTCGAGCGGGCTGAAATGGGGCTGTTGCGTTTCCACTCTTGTCGCTGCCTGCGCATGCGCCAAGGATGGGCACCTCGGCTGTGCCGGAAATGTGATCCAGAATGCCTGGATGGCACGATGAGCCTTCGTGCTGGTGATTGCAATCACAGACAATCGTTGGCCTGGTCGCAGGAAATCGATGTGTTGAAGTGTGCGGCTCGGGCGGGAGCGGGTGAACGCTTTCGGCGGGATGGCGAGGGATAGCCCACGCGTAAGCGGGCATCACTGGGGCACGCTCGGAAGAAACTTTTTAGGAATCAACGAGGATTTCATCATGGCATCGAACACTCTTTCGATCACAGACAATCGCACCGGACGCACCTACGAGCTGCCCATTGAGGACGGAACGGTGCGCGCGATGGAGATGCGCAAGATCCGCACGGACGAGCAGGATTTTGGGCTGATGATGTACGACCCAGCGTACGTGAATACGGCGTCGTGCCGGAGCAGCATTACCTACATTGATGGGGACCGCGGGATTCTGGAGTATCGCGGGTATCCGATTGAGGCGCTGGCGGAGCATTGCACGTTTCTGGAGGTGGCGTATCTGTTGCTCTTTGGCAAGCTGCCGGACAAGGCGGAGCTGAAGGATTGGGTGAACGAGATTACGCACCACACGATGCTGCACGAGACGACGAAGCGGTTTATGGAGGGCTTCCGTCATGACGCGCATCCGATGGCGATGTTTGTGAGCTCGGTGGCGGCGCTGTCGACGGTGTATCCGGAAGCGAAGAATGTGCTGGATCCTGCGAATCGCATGATGCAGATCAAGCGGCTGATTGCGAAGGTGCCGACGGTGGCGGCGATGTCGTGCCGGCACAGCCTGGGATTCCCGTATGTGTATCCGGACAACGACCTGAGCTACACCGAGAACTTCATGAACATGCTGTGGAAGATGGTGGAGCCGAAGTATGCGGCGAACCCGGTGCTGGCGCGGGCGCTGGATGTGCTGTTCATTCTGCATGCGGACCATGAGCAGAACTGCAGCACGAGCACGATGCGTTCGGTGGGAAGTTCGCAGACGGATCCGTATCTCTCAACCGCTGCAGCTGCGGCTGCGCTGTCAGGGCCGCTGCATGGCGGGGCGAATGAGCAGGTGCTGAAGATGCTGGATGAGATCGGGACCAAGGAGAATGTGCCGGCTTATGTGCGGAAGGTGAAGGAAGGGCACGGAAAGCTGATGGGATTCGGTCATCGGGTCTACAAGAACTATGATC
>JBAUTX010000021.1:0-4634 GCA_049582405.1 Occallatibacter sp.
CAACCATGACGGTACTTTCGCGGATGTGCCTCATGCGGCGGGCCTGGATCGTGCGATTACTGTGATGGGTGCGAACTTTGGCGATCTGGACAACGATGGTTGGCTGGACGTGTATCTGGGGCTCGGCGATCCGGCCTTTGAGGCGTTGTTGCCCAAGCGCATGTTTCGCAATGAGGGTGGGCGGTCATTTCAGGATGTGACGACCTCGGGCGGGTTTGGCAATCTGCAGAAGGGCCATGCGATTGCGTTTGCTGATCTGGAAGGGAACGGCAATGAGGACGTGATGGAAGAGCTGGGCGGCGCGTATCCAGGGGATGGGTTTCATGCGGTGCTTTATCGTAATCCAGGACATGGGAATCACTGGGTGACGCTGATGCTGCAAGGCGTGAAGACCAATCGAGCCGCGTATGGCGCGCGGATTCGGGTGACGATTGTGGAGCAGGGAAGAGAGAGGTCGATCTATCGTGCGGTGGGCTCGGTCTCAAGTTTTGGAGGCAATCCCATGCGTCAGCACATTGGCGTCGGCAAGGCCACAGCGATTCGCGAGGTTGAGATCTGGTGGCCTGTGTCAGGCATCCGGCAGCGATTTCATGATGTGCAAGTGGACCGGACCTACAGCGCGAAGGAAGACACGAATCGCCTGGAGGTTTTGCCGGTTCGAACCTTCGAGATCGGCAAGACGAAGAATGCAGCGCAAACGCATGCGCATCACGATGCGCGATGAGCGGGCAGCCGATGCAAGCGCAGGATCGACAAGAGGTTATGGCTTCTTTTAGTGTTGCATTTGACTGCTCCAGATGAATGAAGGGAAGTGCATGGCAAAGCCGCGCACCACTGCCGACAAGCTCGCGCCACCGCCGGAGAGTGATCCTGAGCGCCGAGTGGCCAAGCACCGCCGTGTCTTCGAGCACCTGCTGACGAGTATCCAGTCGGGTCAGCTGAAGCCGGGCGATCGCCTTCCGAGCGAGGCGGAGCTGGGCCGGATCTTTGATGCATCTCGCATTACGATTGCCAAGGCAGTGCTGGACCTGCAGCGCATGGGGCTGGTCACGCGCAGGCCGGGTGCTGGAACGCACGTGCAGCATCCGCAACAGTCGGTTGGCAGAACGTTTGGTCTGTTGATCCCCGAGCTGGGGATGACAGAAATCTTTGAGCCGATTTGTCATGGCATGATGCGCTCGCCTTTTGCGCGGCCGAATGCCCTGCTGTGGGGGAATGCATCGAGCTCGATTCGTGACACGGCACGGGAAGCTGAGCACCTGGTGCAGTCCTTCATCGCGCAGAAGGTTGCAGGGGTGTTCTTTGCGCCGCTTGAGCTCAACGACGAAAAGGACACCGTAAACCGACGCATCGCCCGGGCGCTGGAGCGAGCCCAGATTCCTGTGGTGCTGCTGGATCGCTGCTACATGCCGTATCCGGAGCGCTCGGCTCATGATCTGGTTGGCGTGGACAACCGGCGCGCCGGTTATTTGGCCGCAGCACATCTGCTAGCGCATGGTGTGCGTAAGCCGGCATTTTTCGGTGAACAGAATGCAGCGAACACGGTGGATGCACGGATCACGGGCTTCCATGAAGCTCTGCGATCGTTTGGCGTGCAGCCGGAGCGAGATCCGGTGTGGCGCGGAAGTCCGCAGGATGAAGTGTTGGTGCGCAGGCTGATGCGGGAGTCTCACCCCGAGGGGATCGTGTGCGCGAATGATCTGACGGCTGCGCGATTAATGCAGGTTCTGATCGGCATGGGCCGCAGGATTCCGGAAGAAGTTCGGATCATCGGGATGGATGACGTGAAGTATGCAAGCCTGTTACCTGTGCCGCTGACGACGATTCACCAGGATTGCGCCGGGATTGGCGCTGTGGCCATGGCGACGATGCTGGAACGGCTGGATCATCCGGAGTTGCCTGTCCGCGATGTGCTGGTTCCGACGCGGCTCGTGGTGCGACGCAGCTGTGGGGCGCATCTTGCCAAGACGGTGGGGATGGAATGATGGAACTCAGAAGCCAACACAGAAGAGCGGTGCACTCGTGATTGTGAATCTTGCCCGTCGAGCACATGACCACAACTGGGAGCTGGATCCAATCACGCGATCGCTGCTTGATACAGACTTCTACAAACTGCTTATGCTCCAGTTCATCTGGAAGCACTTTGCGAAGACGCGCGCAACCTTTACGCTGATGAACCGGACCGCGTCTGTTCCGTTGGGCAAATTGATTCGGGTCGAAGAATTAAGGGAGCAGCTTGAATCGACTCGGAAGCTGCGTTTCCACAAGTCCGAGATGATCTGGCTTGCTGGCAACACGTTTTATGGCCGCAGGGGCATGTTTGAGCCGGCATTTTTGGAATGGCTTGAGCAGGACTTTCGTCTTTCCGACTTCGAGCTTTCGGTGGAAGAGGGACAGATTGCATTGCGGTTTGAGGGGCCCTGGACGGAGACAACGCTGTGGGAGATTTATGCGCTCTCCGCGATCGATGAACTGAAGAGCCGTGCCAGCCTGAAGGCGCTGAGTGAATTTGAGATCGACATTTTGTATGCGCGGGCTAAGACGCGACTCTGGGAAAAGATGGAACGGCTTCGCGGCGTGCCAGGACTGAACGTAAGTGACTTCGGCACGCGCCGCCGGCACAGCTTTCTCTGGCAAGAGTACGTGGTGAAGGCGATGAGCGACGTGCTGGGTTCAAGCTTTGCGGGTAGCTCGAATACGTTCCTGGCGTATAAGCACGATCTGGAAGCGATTGGGACGAACGCACATGAGCTGCCGATGGCCATGGCCGCACTTGCGAACACGGAGGAGGATCTGAAGCAAGCGCAGTATCGGATGCTTGAGCTGTGGCAGCAGACTTACCAGGGGGAACTGTTAATCATGCTGCCGGATACCTTTGGCACAACACAGTTCCTGAGGGATGCCCCGGCGTGGGTTGCGGGATGGACGGGCCAGCGCATCGACAGCAAGGATCCGTACATCGCCGGCGACGAGTACATTGCATGGCTGGAGGAGCGCGGATGTGACCCCCGGCAGAAGAGACTGATTGCGTCTGATGCCCTGGATTTGGATGTGATTCTTGGGCTGCACGCGTATTTTGGGGGCCAGCTAGGACCTGGCGCGACGCCGAAGGACTTCCACCGGGCGAGCGACTTTGCGAATCCTGCGAAATGGATGCCAGGGCCGCGCATTCGCCTGAGCGCAGGCTGGGGGACTTTCTTGACGAACGACTTCAGGAACTGCAATCCGCGCGGGGATGACAGCTTCAACCCAGTGAGCCTGGTGTGCAAGCTCGCTGAAGTGGACGGGCGGCCTGCTGTGAAACTCTCCGATAACTACTCGAAGGCGATGGGGCCGCCGACGGAGATTGAGCGTTACCGGCGCATCTTCGGTGTGGCTGGGGTGGCCAATGTCCCGGTGCTTGTTTGAATTTGGCCGGTACGTCTGCCAAGGGCTCGGGGCTAGTCTGCCGCTGGCACGGGTGCGGAGCCTGATGTCTGTGGCGGAGGCGCAGGCTTGTGTTTGGCACGGAGGTAGCCCACGATCTGCGCGACCTGCTCGTCTGTGAGCGAGTCTGCGAAGGGCGGCATCTTCTGCCCGCCATTCAGAATTTGATCTGTGATTTTTGCGGGCGTCCAATTCTTGTCTTTGGGCAGGCCGGTGAGCGAGGGAGCTTTTTTGCCGCCGACGCCCGCGACACCGTGGCAATGGGCACAGCCTTTGTCGCGAAAGAGTGCCGCGCCAGCTTTTTGCGCAGCCTTCTTCTGGCCGCCCCAGATTGCATGAGCGGGCTGTGAGGCGCAACAGGCCAGAAGCAGCGTCAGTAGTCCAGGAAAAATGAAGCGAACTGGGGAAGTCACGACTGCTATTTTCACATTCGAGGGGCAAGCCCGGCTCCACCCAAAGATGGAGGCCGGGCGGAGTAAGCTGGCTGCATATGGCGAGTGCGGGGAATCCTTTTGCGAGTCAGTTAAGGGCAGAAGTTGGGCTTCGCAACAGGGCATATGCGCTGGGCCGCGCCCATGTAGAGAGCTATGGCGACCCACCGGTGATTGTGTATGCGCCGCAAGGTGGCCGGCACGGCAACTTCCATGATGCGGCGTACGCAGCCATTCTGGGCTGGCCGGAATGGCGGCGGCGACTTGAGAAGGTGCATACGGGAGCCGGCAAGTCGCTCCCGAGGTCAATGGAGGGCGCCGGCCGCCGCTGGCGCGAACTGGACTCGTCGATGAGTTCCGATGCGCTCCTGATGAACATTTTCTGTACGCCAGGGGTGGCAGAGTCTTGTGCCGTCAGGGGATTGCTCGGAATCGAGCATGAGGGTGTGCCTGAATTTGGCTGGCGAGCGCGTGTTCCGCTGAAGAATGGGCGAGTGGACCGGACGGAAGTGGACTTGCGCTGGGACGGTCTGCTCGTGGAGGCAAAGCTCACGGAGGCAGACTTTCAAACATGCGAGGCTACGCTTGTCGAGGCATACCGCGATTTCGATGTTGTGTTTGACCGCGAGATGCTGCCGCACGTGGAGCTCCGGACTGCTCGGCGCAGGCAGGCCGTTGAGTTTGCCGAGGATTTTACGCAGGAGTGGGAGGGCGCCGGCGATGAAGATGTTGCGCGGGCGTACCAGGCGGACCTTGTGGCCCGGGGAAGACTGGCTG
>JBAUTX010000022.1:0-2860 GCA_049582405.1 Occallatibacter sp.
CTTCAGCCGTTTCGCCCCACGGCACAACTGCGTCATAGGCGTTCACCGTATTCCGCAGCGGATCCGTCGCGTAAACCCCACGCGTAGAAATTGCGCTCGAAGTCTCCGATCCATACAAAGGCCTATTTGGAAATTCTTTGTGAAATCCTTCCGGCAATTGCAACCTGTAATTGAAGCCGATGATATCGAGGGGAACAGAGACTCCATGTTTGTTGTCCCCATTCACCGCTGCAGAAACCACACGCGTCGGATCAAGTTCGTGGCACTTGCGCACCATGGTGGCCGCAATCTTTGCGCCCTGTTCTGTCTCCTGGGACTGCAGGATGAACTCCTCGTTCCCAATTGACCAGATGATGATCGAAGGGGAGTTGCGATAACGCTTCACCATCGTCTCCAGTTGTGCCAGCCCCTCAGGACTGGAGCTCATCTGGCGGGTCTCACACATCATCAGCACACCCATGCGATCACAGGCTTCCACCCACTCCGGCGTGGGCATATTGTGCGAGGTGCGCACTGCGTTGCAGCCCATCTCCTGCAGCACCCCTAGACGGAACCACTGCAAGCGATCCGGCAAAGCCGCCCCGACTCCCGCGTGGTCCTGGTGATTGCATGTGCCTTGAATCTTCACCGACTTGCCATTCAGGAAGAACCCTTTCTCGGCATCGAAGACTGCCGTGCGCACTCCGAAGTTGACCCGCTCCGCATCGCGCACAGTCCCAGCGGACTCCACCGAGACAATCGCCGTGTAAAGATTGGGCTCTTCAAGCGACCAAAGCTTAGCGTTCGCAAAGCTTACCTGCGAGGCAAAAGTAGCGGTGCCGTCCACACCAATCGACTGCCCGGACGAATCCGCTGTCGCCACCGTGTTCCCAGTTGCATCCTGAATCTTCCAGAGAACGCGTGCATTCTCTGTCTGCTTGCCTTCGTTCACAACAATTGTCGAAAGGTCTAGCGTAGCCCTGCTGCCGCTCACTTTCGATCGCACGACACTGTCCCACTTCCCCAGATGCAATGGATCCGTCTTTGTGAGCCAGACATGGCGATAGATTCCTGCGCCCTCATAGAACCATCCATCGCCAAAGCTTGCATCCACTCGAAGCACGATGGAATTCTTGGCGCCGATCGCGAGGAAATCTGTCAGGTCAAAACGGAAGGGCGCATACCCATTGTCATTACGGCCAATAAAACAGCCGTTGACGAAGACCAGGACACTGCGAAACACGCCATCAAATTCAATGGAGACCCGCTTCCCCCGGTCACTCTCCGGAACCTCGAAGACCCGTCGGTACCAGCCGACACTGGTCTCTGGGTAGCGACGTCCCAGCGGCTTGTAGCCATGAGAGCGCAACTCCTCGTCCCGCACAAATGGCAACTCCACCGCCCAGTCATGCGGCAAGTTCAGTTCCCGCCATTTCGAATCGTCAAAGTTTGCCTTGGCAAAGGCAAACTCACCGGTCTTTGCAAAGTCACCTTCTCCCATGCCAAACCCAAGATCCTTCGCGGGATCGGCTCCATTCCCGAACTGGAAGCGCCAGCCGAAATCGAAAAGTAGTCGCTCGCGCGGAGCAATTGCCGCAAGCGAATCCTGAGGAGAGGTTCCTGAACTTCCCGACATGGCGGCCACTGCACGTGCCCAAGCGGACTGCGCAACCATCGAGGAGGTCGAAAGAAAAAGTCCGGATGCAAGCAGGTCACGACGAGTCAGGCGAGACATGAGTTCCCTTCTACTCTGAATTTGTGGTGTGCTGGAATAAGCCGCCACCTCAGACAATGCGCAACTATAAATGAGCGATTGGGGACAAGTAAACGATTTCAAAAACAGATCCACAACCTTCGAGGAGATACAGTTGCGACCTGAAACTTGTCGTCGCCCACTGTGATAAATTCAAGGAGTCACCCCTTCCTGGGAGAGATGGCCGAGTGGTTGAAGGCGCACGCTTGGAAAGCGTGTTTAGGGGAAACTCTAACGTGGGTTCGAATCCCACTCTCTCCGCCAGAGCCTTTCCCCAGAGCCAAATGAAGACCGGCAGTCATAAGGACTTTCGCCTTTTTGATTCAAGCGATTAGATAGAAGCTCATCTCAGTCTGCATTTTGCCCTTCGCATTCCGCCGTTCAGAGCCGCTTTGGCCCATCTTGCATGCGCATCATCCCGATGCATCAACAAGGAAGCAGTTGATCCCGTCCAGACGAACCACCGCCATTGCTCACGTAAATTGGCACGCGGTCGAAACGGGATTGCAGTCATGGGTGGCTGCGCGTTTTTGGCCGAATCTATCCAGTGGTACTGAGACACGCTGGACCGTTCAATCCCTGGATTGAGCGCCGTGGCTTCCACAAGTGCCGATAGAACCTGAGGTTAATCCTGTGCTTCAAAGCATCACTTGTACTTTTGCCAGATGACGCATTGAGACAGTCGTCCTATTACATGGAAGGGGTCGTCTGGGTCAGACCGCTAGGGCCTGTGTGCTCGACCTGGGAACCGGTTCAGTCAGTTGACACCGATGAGCTGAGCTCCGGTCCGCAGCTCCTGCATAGGGAAAAAGCAACTTCAGTTCCCTGCACTTCAATGGTCTTATCCACGACTTTAGGAGATAAAGACATGAAAAGAGTTTTGGGGATTGCGATGGCAGTTGCTCTCTTAGCGACGTCTGTCATGTGTTTCGCAGCAAGCAAAGAAGATAAGCAAGCGAAGATCCGGAAAGCGGTTGATCAGACCCTTCAGGATCTCTACAAACTCCAACCGCCAGCGAGGGGTGCCATTCAGAGTGCCGCAGGATATGCGGTCTTCAAGAACTTTGGTACCAATGTGCTCGTCGTCAGCACAGCAAGCGGCTCAGGAATAGCCGTTGACAACAGGAC
>JBAUTX010000023.1:0-2231 GCA_049582405.1 Occallatibacter sp.
CACGGACGAGGTCGACAAAATAGGGCGCTTCACTGGCGTCTACGCTGGCAGGGGCGAGGTGCAGCGGCTCGGCTTTGGCGCGCTCGGCTTCTTCTTTGGTGATGGCGCCGGTTTCCACCATGGAGTCGAGGACGAGATTGCGACGCTCGATGGCGCGGTCCGGATGGCGAAAGGGTGAGAAGTAGTTTGGCCGCTGGATCATGCCGGCGAGCAAGGCACACTCGGAAAGCGTGAGCTGGCGGACATCCTTGCCGAAGTAGGCTTGCGATGCTTCGCCGAAGCCGTCGATGGAAAAGCTGCCGCGCTGACCCAGGTTGATCTGGTTGGCGTACATCTCGAAGATCTGCTGCTTGTTGAAGCGATGCTCGAGCTGGAAGGTGATGACGATTTCAATGAGCTTGCGCTTGAGGCGCTTCTCCGGCGAAAGGAAGAAACCGCGCGCAAGCTGCATGGTGAGCGTGGAACCGCCCTGCTGCTTCTGCCCGGTGGCAAGGTCGCGCAGGCCCGCCTCAATGAGGCGACCGTAGTTGACCCCGCTGTGCTCAAAGAAACGGCGGTCTTCGATGGCAAGCACGGCGTGAACGAGGTTCGGAGGGATTTCGTCGTAGCTGATGAGGCGGCGCTTGGTGCGATTCGTGTCTTCGCTGAGCCCAGTGATGAGCAGCGGTTCCAGTTCGTAGCTCGAGAGCGGCTGGCCACGGCTGTCAGAGATGGACGTGACCTGACCGCCGCCGATGCGGATGGTCGCTTCATCCGGCGAGTGATAGGACTGCGGCCCGGGATGCACGGTGATGGTCTGCGCGCCCTGACTGAAGGATCCCATGGGCGCGGATTGCTGCGCTCCGTCGGGGCTGTAGCCGGCCGCGCGGAGCTCACTTGCGATGAGGTGGATGCTCAGCTTCTGGCCGGGGCGTACCTCGCGTGGGGCAGCGTAGATCTTGGCTGTGTTGGCAAAGAGAGGCTCTTTGAGCCGCGCGTCCACAATGCCCTGATATTTGAAGTAGTAGTAGAAGAAAACGCTGAAGCCGACGATGGCCACCAGAAGCACACAGGCCAGCGCGGTTGCGAGCATCACCCGCTTGACGGAGCGCGGTCCGGTCTTTTGCGGCAATTTGATTTTGACCTTCATGCGCGCTCCCTGTGCCTGATTTGTTTATGCATCCACTTGCGTGAGCAGTGCGTCTTCCTGTACGCGCTCCTTGACCTGCGCGGCAACCTCGCTGAGAGGAACATCCGTGCTCGTTGCGGTGGCGCGGCGAACGAGCTCCACGACACCGCTTGCGGCTTTCTTGCCCACGTTGATGCGGTAGGGAATGCCGACCAGGTCTGCGTCTTTGAATTTGACGCCGGCGCGTTCGTCGCGATCGTCAAGCAGCACGTCGAGACCGGCGGCTTCGAGATCGGCGGCAAGCTTTTCGCCTGTCTCGCGCAGCGCGGCGTCAGCGACGTTGGTGACGGTGACGACGACGGTGAAGGGCGCGATGGAAGCGGGCAGCCAGAAGCCATTGGCGTCATTGGACTGCTCGATGGCAGCGGTGAGGATGCGCTCAATGCCGATGCCGTAGCTGCCCATGATGGGGGTGACTTCCTTGCCGTTGGGGTCGAGGACGCGCGCGCCCATGGACTCGGAGTACTTGTAGCCGAGCTTGAAGATGTGGCCCACCTCGACGGCTTTGCCCACGACGAGCTTGCCGCCGCAGTTGTCGTTCGGGCAGGCTTCGCCTTCATTGACGCTGCGGATGTCGGCCGAGAGCGTCCAGGTGAAATCGCGGCCCGGGGCGACGTTGCGGAGGTGGTAGTCGAGTTTGTTCGCGCCGCAGACCATGTTTTTGCGGCCTTCAAGAGACCGGTCGATGATGACGGTGAGGCCTTCGCCGAGTGGCTTGGCGTCATGCTTCAGCCCCATAGGGCCCAGATAGCCTGCCGGGCCGTTCATGTACTGCGTCAGTTCTTCGGTCTGCATGGTGCGAAGCTCTGCCGCGCCAATGGCGCCGAGGAGTTTGGTCTCGTTCACCTGGTGGTCCCCGCGCAGGAAGGTAGTGACGCCGTGCCAGGAGTCCTTTGCCCCGTTGGTGCCGCGCTTGAGCGCCATGTAGGCCACGCACTTGATGTCGGAAGCGGGCGAGATTTTGAAGAAGGCCGCGACGTCGGTGATGGCTGCGCAGCCGGGCGTGTGCACCAGCTCCGGTTTGCCGTCGCCGGTGGGCTCCATTTCGGTTACAGGTTCGAGG
>JBAUTX010000024.1:0-4695 GCA_049582405.1 Occallatibacter sp.
GGCCGGAAGCGGATGGCGCCGGCGTCAATGACAGCCTCGGCAAGCGGGGCGCCCTGGTTGCGTCGCAGCTCGATGAAGTCGACGAGGATGATGGAGTTTCGCACGATGATGCCGGCTCCGGCGATGAAGCCGATCATCGAGGTGGCGGTGAAGAAGGCTCCCAGGAGCGCGTGCGCAGGCAGGATGCCGACGAGCGTGAGCGGGATGGGCGCCATGATGATGAGCGGCACGATGAAGGAGCGGAACCATCCGACGACGAGGACGTAGATGAGGATGAGCACGGTGCCGAAGGCGAGGCCGAGATCGCGGAAGACCTCGATGGTGATCTGCCATTCTCCATCCCACTTCATCGAGTAGTGGGCGGTGGAGTCTGGCATGACGGCGTTGTAACGCGCGAGGGTGTAGCCGGCGGGCAGCGTGAGGTGATCGAGCTGCTTGTTCATCTTGAGGATGGCGTAGACCGGGCTCTCCACTGCACCGGCAACATCGCCGGTGACATAGACGACGCGCTTGAGGTTCTTGTGGTAGATGCTGCGCTGGATGGTCTCGTGGCTGATGTCAACGAGCTCGCGCAGAGAGACCATGGAGCCGTCGGCGCCGGGCAGGTGGATACTCTGGAGCGCCTGCTCGGAAGAGCGGTCGGCGCGCGCGAACTCAACCGTGGTGGGAATGGGCTCGCGCGCGTTGGGGTCGTGGAGCAGGCCGACGTCCATGCCGGAGGTGGCGAGTGCGAGCGCCTTTGCCACGTCGGCGACGGCGATGCCGTGCTGCGCGGCCTTGACCTCATCGACGTGGATGACGATTCGCGGCGCGGGGTCTTCGACGTACCAGTCGGTGTCGACGACGCCGGGGGTGCTCTGGAAGATGGCCTTGATCTTGCGGGCGACGTTGACCTGGCCGTCGAGATTGGGGCCGTAGACCTCGGCGACCAGAGTCTGGATGACGGGTGGGCCGGGCGGCACTTCGCTGACCTGGATGCGCGCGCCGTACTGGTTGCCGATGGCGATGAGCAGCGGGCGCAGGCGCTTGGCGATGACGTGGCTCTGGTCATGGCGCTGCTTGGCGGAGAGCAGGTTGACCTGGATGTCCGCCTGGTTGCTCATGCGGCGCATGTAGTAGTGGCGGACGAGGCCGTTGAAGTTGTAAGGGCCGGAGGCGCCGGTGTAGGTCTGGTAGTTGAGCACGTCGGGCTGGCGGGCGAGCTCGTCACCGAGGGCCTGGACGACGCGGGCGGTCTGCTCGAGGGGCGTGCCGTCGGGCATGTTGATGACGACCTGCAGCTCGCTCTTGTTGTCGAAAGGCAGCATCTTGACGCGGACGAGGCCGAGCGGCACGAGCGCGACGGAGATGAGCAGCAGGATGAGCACGCCGGCGAAGAAGAGCAGGCGATTGCGGCTGGAGGCGATCAGCGGCGTCATGACGCGGCGATAGAGCCGTGTGCGCCAGTTTTCATGCTCTGGCTCGAGAATCTTCGCGCCGCCGAGGTGCTTGCCGAGCAGGCGCATGGCCGCCCAGGGCGAGACGACGAAGGCCACCATGAGCGAGAAGAGCATGGCGGCGGATGCGCCGACGGGGATGGGGCGCATGTAGGGCCCCATGAGTCCGCGTACGAAGGCCATGGGCAGCACGGCGGCGATGACGGCGAAGGTGGCGAGAATGGTGGGGTTGCCGACTTCGGCGACTGCTTCCACGGTGACATCGCTGCAGGAGCGGTGCTGATTCTCCGGCATGCGGAAGTGGCGCACCATGTTTTCGACGACGACGATGGCGTCATCGACGAGGATGCCGATGGAGAAGATGAGCGCGAAGAGGGTGACCCGGTTAATGGTGTAGCCGAGGAAGTAGAAGACCGACATGGTGAGCGCAAGCGTGACCGGAATGGCCAGCAGGACCACGCCGGACTCGCGCCAGCCGAGGAAGAGCGCGATGAGGAAGGTGACGGAGAGCGTGGCGAGCAGCAGGTGCTGGAGCAGCTCGTCGGACTTGGCCTTGGCGGTGTCGCCGTAGTTGCGCGTGGTGGTGATGGTGACATCGCTGGGCACTTTGACGCCCTGCATCTCGTGGACGCGGGCGAGGACGGCGTTGGCGATGTCGGTGGCGTTTGTGCCTTTGCGTTTGGCGACCGTGATGGTGACAGCCGGGTACTGGCTGGGCGCCTGATGGGGCAGGGCGCTGGATTGCGTCGTGCCCATGAGGACGTAGTCAGCGGGATCTGAGGGGCCATCGACAATCTTTTCGGCGACGTCTCCGAGGTAGACGGGACGGCCGTGGTAGTCGGCTACGACGACGGACTGGAGGTCTTTGGTGCTGGTGAAGAGATTGCCGGCGTCGACGCGGATCTCCTGGTTGTTCTCAGAGAAGCTGCCGGCCTGGAGGCTGGCGTTTGCGGCCTGCAGGTGGCCGACGATGGCCAGCGGTGAGAGGCCGTAGGCATCGAGCTTGGCGGTGCTGAGGATGACGCGCATGGAGCGCGGAAGGCCGCCGATGACCGAGGTCTCCGAGACGTCGGGGACCTGCTGGATGGTGTGCTGCACCTCGTCGGCCATGGCGCGGAGCTGGTAGCCGTTGTAGTGCGTGCCCCAGAGGGTGAGCGCGAGGATGGGCACATCGTCGATGGAGCGGGCCTTGATGATGGGCTGGCTCACGCCGGGCGGCATGCGGTCGGCGTTGGAGTAGAGCTTGCTGTAGACGCGGATGAGGGCGTCTTCCTGCGGCGTGCCGACGAGGAAGCGGACGATGACGAGGCTCTGGCCCGGGCCGGACGTGGAGTAGACGTACTCGACGCCGGAGATCTGGTGCACGAGCGTCTCGATGGGCACGGTGACGCGCTGCTCGACCTCAGCCGGCGATGCGCCGGGCATGGCGGTGGTGATGTCGAGCATGGGCACGAGAATCTGCGGCTCTTCTTCGCGCGGGATGATGGCAACGGCGAAGACGCCGAGGACCAGCGACGCGGCGACAAAGAGCGGCGTGATCTTGGAGTTCAGAAATGCGTGCGCAAGGCGCCCGGCGAGGCCGAGGCCTGCGTGGTGGGTGTTTTCAGTCATGGCTGAACCTCGATGCGCTTGCCGGCGAGATCGCGGTCGTTGGGATCGTCGACGAGTTTTTCGCCCGCGGAGATGCCGGAGAGGACTTCGACCATGGAGCCCTGCGTGGAGCCAAGCGTGATGTAGCGCAACTGCGCGATGCTGTTGGCGTCAAGGACGTAGGCGCAGTTGAGCGAGCCACGCAGCAGAACAGCGGAGCGCGGAACCAGGATGGCCTGATGCGAACCGGTGGGAATGGCCGCGGTGGCGTACATGCCGGCGCGGAGTTGCGGCGAGTGGGGCAGGGTGATCTTGACGAGGAAGCTGTGGCTGGACGGATCCGCGGCGGGCACGATTTCACTGACAGTTCCGTTGATGGGCAGGCCAGGCGCGCCGTCGACGGCGATGGGCAGCGTCATGCCCTTGCGAATGCTGGCGATGATGGACTCATCGACGGTGGTCTGCAACTCGAGCGCGCCGGTGCTGTCGACCTGGAGGAGCGGCACGCCGGGCGAGGCGAGCGCGCCGGGGTCAACCATGCGCGCCGTGATGACGCCCGCAAAGGGCGCGCGGATGCGGGTGTAGCCAAGCATGGTGCGGGCGCTTGTCTCCTGCGCCTGTGCGGCCTGGGCTTGTGCGTGGAGTGCCTGCACCTGCGCGGCGGCGGTCTGTGCGCGGCGGGACACCTCATCCATTTCCTGCGGGCTTACGCTCTTCTGCGCCTGCAACTGCTGGTAGCGGGCAAGCGTGCTGGTGGCGAGGTCGGCCTGGGTCTGTGCGGCGACCTGCTGGCTTTCGACGGCTTTGACAGCGGCCTGAGCCTGATCGACGGAGGCGCGCATGGAGGCGTCGTCGAGGACGGCGAGGGTCTGGCCTGCCGTGACGCTGTCGCCTTCGCGCACGAGGACCTGCTGCACGTGACCCATGACCTGCGCGGAGAGCACAGCCGACTGGTGCGCGTGGATGGTGCCGGTGGTGCGGATGGCGACGGGTGCGAGCTGCTGCCGGCTCTGCACGACCCGCGCCTGCGCGGTTTCAGGGGTGGTCCTGGAGGCGGGTTGCGACGAGTCACAGCCCGCGAGAAGCGCCGAGGTGGCGGCAAGCAAACAACTGGATACGAGAAGCTTCATTGCAAATCCTCCGCCGCATCGGGAGTGAGTGTCCCTGTCGCGAAAAGTAGCTGGGCATAGGCCACTGCGTTTCCGTAGACGGCATGCCAGTAGTTGGTCTGGGCCTGCCGTTCGGCATCTTCGGCGGCCAGCAGGTCCGTCATGGTGGCCAGACCGGCGGTGTAGCGGTTGCGCAGGATGCGCAGGCTCTCCGCGGCCTGATCGACGGCGGCGCGCGCCGTGTCGAGCGAGAGCACGGCCGTCTGGCGCTGGATGTGAGCCTGGCTGACCTGGAGCCGCATCTGCTGCTGCGAGGAGTTCATGTCGGCATCGAGGCGCGCTTTGATTGCGCTCTGCCGGGCAAGCTGCGCGCGCCGGGCAAAGGGCAGGATGTCGATGTTGACCTGCACGCCGGCCACCCAGTTGTTGCCACCGGAGCCGGTGAAGGTGGGCTGGTCCAGCTCCCAGTTGCCGTAGGCGCCGATGCGCGGGCCGAAGTCGGACTTGGCTGCGCTGACGGCGGCGGACTGCGCCGACTGGGCGTGCGCAAGAGCGGCGAG
>JBAUTX010000025.1:0-2867 GCA_049582405.1 Occallatibacter sp.
GCTGAAAGATGACTGCTGCGTTTTCGATCGGCCTCCCATCTTCATGGCGCAAAATCGTGACGTCCACGCGCGAAGTCGGCGGGGGCGCCTTGTACTTGCGTCCACGATGATTGGAGTCCTGCGAGAAAAGCACAGCGCTGACCCCGCAGAGGGCAATGACGGCAAGGAGGGTGAATCGGGAAACCGTACGACGAAACATATCAATATTTTACTCTTCCCCCGCTCCGGGAGCGAGGGAGAACCGCCCTGCAAGCCATTCTCGTCCCTGCTTTGCCCATCCCTGCGGATTCCCTGCTCCTGCCCATTCTTGGGTCATTCACTCGGAAACAGGTAAACTAACCATGAGGTCGAGATGGCGGATATTCAGCGCAGAAAAACAGTTACCGTAAAAGTTGGGCAGGTTCGGGTCGGCTGGGAAGTCCCTGTCGTCGTCCAGTCGATGACCAACACGGACACTGCAGACATCCCCGGCACCATCGAGCAGGTCGCCGCTCTGTCCCTTGCCGGCTCCGAGATCGTCCGCGTCACCGTCAACAACGAAGGCGCTGCCGCAGCCGTACCCCACATCGTTGAAGGCCTCGACAAGCGTGGCATCCGCGTCCCTATCGTTGGCGACTTCCACTACAACGGCCACATCCTGCTCAAAAAGTACCCCGCTACGGCCAAAGCCCTCGCCAAGTACCGCATCAACCCCGGCAACGTCTCCATCGGCCGCAAAGACGACGACAACTTCCGCACCATGGTCGAGTGCGCCGTCGAGAACGACAAGCCCGTTCGCATCGGCGTCAACTGGGGCTCGCTCGATCAGGCCCTGCTCACCCGCATGATGGACGAGAATAGCCGCCGGCCTGACCAGCTTCCGGCCCGCGACGTCATGATGGAAGCCATGATCGTCAGCGCCCTTGACTCCGCCAGGGCCGCGGAGCGCTACGGCCTGGGCCACGACAAGATCATCCTCTCCGCCAAAGTCTCCGGCGTCCGCGACCTCATCGATGTCTACACCAGCCTTGCTGCCCGCTGCGACTACCCCCTCCACCTCGGCCTCACCGAGGACGGCATGGGCGCCAAAGGCCTCATTGCTTCCACTGCGGGCCTCGCGCCGCTTCTCCTCAACGGCATCGGCGACACCATCCGCGTCAGCCTCACGCCGCGCCCCGGTGGGGACCGCACGGAAGAAGTCCAGGCCGCGCAGCAGATCCTTCAGTCACTCCAGATCCGCAGCTTCATGCCCCAGGTCACCAGTTGCCCCGGCTGCGGCCGCACCACCAGCACCTACTTCCAGGAGCTCGCCGAGCAGATTCAGACCTATCTCCGCACCTCCATGCCCGAGTGGCGCAGGAAGTACCCCGGCGTCGAAGAACTCAAGCTCGCCGTCATGGGCTGCGTCGTCAACGGCCCCGGCGAATCCAAGCATGCCAACCTCGGCATCAGCCTGCCCGGCACCTTCGAAGAGCCTAAGGCTCCCGTCTACGTCGACGGCAAGCTCTACACCACGCTCCGAGGCGACACCATCGTGGCTGAGTTCAAGCAGATTCTCGACAACTATGTCGAGAGTCACTATGGCAAGGGCGCGCAAAGCAAGGAACTGGTCGGCGCACACTGAGGCCCCCCAATCGCACACCACCCCGCGCCGTGCACCTTCCGTAATGTTTCGGGAGCGACACGGCGCATCTACACTGGCTTCAGTTTCTAGCACTCATTGTTCTGGGACCAGGCAATCAATGCGGCGCTGTGCATTTCTTCTCTTACTCTGCCCCTGCCTTGCCTTCGCAAGCCATGGAAAATCCTGTGTCACCACCGATCAGGCAGGCAAGATGCTCCACAAAGACGTCTGCATCACCGCACACGTTTACGATGTCGTCGAGCTTCCCGACGGCACGCGCTACCTCGACGTTTGCTCACCCGATACGCCCGACGAAAAGTGCGTCTTCACCATCCTCAATCCCTGGCAGGACCGCGAAGAGGTCGGCGAGCTGCGCCAGTACCGCAACCTCGACGTTCACATCCGAGGCATCGTTGAGCCCATGCACGGCCGCGCAGCCATCGTCCTCAGCCATGTGCGCCAGTTCAACGGCGGGCCGCCGCGCTTCCGCCCCAATCCCCTGCTGCTCCACGGGTTCACCGGCGATCAGTCCCGTCCGCCCGTGCGCGACCCCAATCTGCACACCTCAGGCAGCCATCGTTCGTTTATGAACGCAACCGCACGAGAGCCGGTTACACCCGCAGCCTCACCGTCCGCGAAATAGCGACCTCACCAACCGCGTCCCGCCGCTCGTCGCAGCTCGCCCAGCGGATACAGCGTTCCCCGCCATTTCACTCCGCGGCGCACAAGCGCCAACACTGCCGAACGCAGAAAAGCGTAAATCACCACCGCCACCGCCGGTGCAAAGAACACCGCGTGCCACGCGCTCACCTGCGTCACCCGGCGGTTTCCCTCATACACCATCGCAATCCCCGCGTACGTAAGCACCCCTGCCAGTGCCGTCCATCCGCCGGCCATCAGTGCCGCCAGCGGCAACACTGCGTTCAGCGCCAATCCCACGCCAGCCAGCAGCGTCAATCCCACCCGGTAGCGATACACCGCAAATCCGTTCTTCTCCACCAATTTCACCACCGCCAGAGCACCATGCAGCCACCGAATGCGCACCAGCCCCGGCCCCAGCGCCACATGTTGCCGCAGCCCCGCGCGCTTCACCTTCCAGCCAAGCCGCAGGTCATCCAGCACCTCCATCCGCAGCCCCTCAAATCCGCCGACCTTCTCATAGGCCTCGCGCCGGATCAGGTTGAATCCACCCACGCCGATGAAATCCTTCGCCTTCGGATTCGCCACCCGCCACAGCCGACTCGTCCACTGCGACAGCACCTGC
>JBAUTX010000026.1:0-10463 GCA_049582405.1 Occallatibacter sp.
GTGTGTTCAGCGTTTCCTCGCGAATGTCCACTGCAGGCAGCACGCACGACGAGTCGCCGGAGTGAATACCCGCTTCTTCAATGTGCTGCATGATGCCCGCAATCAGAACATCTTCTGAATCGCACAACGCATCGACGTCTACCTCAACGGCATTCTCCAGAAAGTGATCCACCAGCACCGGCCGCTCCTGCGAGTACTCCACCGCCTCGCGCATGTACCGCGCCACGGACTCCGCATCGTACGCAATCACCATCGCGCGCCCGCCCAGCACATAGCTCGGCCGCACCAGCACGGGATAGCCCACCCGCTCGGCCACAGCCAGCGCCTCTTCCACGCTCGTCGCCGTGCCACCCTCCGGCTGCGGAATCTGCAGCTCCTCCAGCAGCTTGCCAAAGCGCTTCCGGTCCTCAGCCAGGTCAATCGACTCAGGCGATGTGCCGATAATCGGCACGCCCGCAGCGCGCAGCCGCTGTGCAAGGTTGAGCGGCGTCTGCCCGCCAAACTGCACAATCATCCCAATCTTCGCGCCCGATGAAGCCTCATGGTTGTACACGCCCAGCACATCTTCGAGCGTGAGCGGTTCAAAGTAAAGCCGGTCGCTCGTGTCATAATCCGTCGACACCGTCTCCGGATTGCAGTTCACCATGATTGTCTCGTAGCCATCATCCTTCAGCGCAAACGCCGCATGGCAGCAACAGTAGTCGAACTCGATTCCCTGCCCGATCCGGTTCGGCCCCGACCCCAGAATAATGATCTTCGGCGTATCCGTTGGCGGCGCCTCGTCCTCTTCGTCGTAGGTCGAGTAGAGATACGGCGTCATCGACTCAAACTCGGCTGCGCACGTATCCACCAGCTTGAACACAGGCCGGATGCCCTTGGACTCGCGCAATTCCCGCACGCGCTTCACACCCTCGTGCCCTTCCAGCTTCCACTCGGTCGCGATGCGTTCGTCGCTCAACCCAAACCGTTTCAGCCGACGCAACTCTTCCGTGCCAATCGCATCGGGGCTCGTGTGCGCAATGCTCATCTGCGCCAGGGTCACCTCGCGAATCTGGTGCAGGAACCATGGATCCATCGACGTCAGCCGCGCCACTTCCCGCACGCTCATTCCGCGCTCAAAGGCAAAGCGAATATAGCCCAGCCGCTCCGGCCGCGGTGTCACCAGCATCTGCGTCAGCCGCCGCGGCTCCAGCACCTCTGCACCGGTCTTTTTGCCCGTCTCCAGCGCACGCCACGCCTTCATCAGCGATTCCTTGAAGGTGCGGCCCATCGCCATCACCTCGCCCACCGACTTCATCTGCGGGCCAAGCACGTCATTCGCGCCGGGGAACTTCTCGAATTGCCACTTCGGAATCTTCACCACCACGTAGTCAATCGTCGGCTCAAAGCATGCCGGCGTCTTCCGCGTGATGTCGTTCGGGATCTCGTCCAGCGTGTAGCCCACCGCCAGCTTCGCAGCGATCTTCGCAATCGGGAAGCCCGTCGCCTTCGACGCCAGCGCCGACGACCGCGATACACGCGGGTTCATCTCAATCACCGTCATGCGCCCATCAACCGGATTCACGGCAAACTGCACATTCGATCCGCCCGTCTCCACGCCGATCTCGCGCATCACCGCAATCGCGGCATCGCGCATCTTCTGATACTCGCGATCAGTCAGTGTCTGCGCTGGAGCCACCGTGATGGAGTCGCCCGTGTGCACGCCCATCGGGTCAAAATTCTCAATCGAGCAGATGATGATGACGTTGTCCGCCAGATCGCGCATCACCTCCAGCTCAAACTCCTTCCAACCGAGCACGCTCTCTTCAATCAGACACTCATGCACCGGCGAAAGGTCCAGACCGCGCGCCAGAATCTCCATCAGCTCTTCGCGGTTATACGCAATACCGCCACCCGATCCGCCCAGCGTGAAGCTCGGCCGGATCAGCACCGGAAAGCCCAGCTTCGACGCAAAGTCCAAGCCGTCGCGCAGATTGTTCACCAGCGCCGATTTCGAAACTTCAAGCCCAATGCGAATCATCGCATCCTTGAAGAGCAGCCGGTCCTCGGCCTTCTTGATGGCCTCCAGCTTTGCGCCAATCAGCTCCACGTTGTAGCGGTCCAGCACGCCCGCATCGGCCAGGTCCACGGCCAGGTTCAGCGCCGTCTGTCCGCCCACCGTCGGCAGCAGGGCAAACTTGCCCGCGCCCGGCCCCAGCATCTCCGCCTCTTTGCGAATAATCTCTTCCACATACTCGCGCGTCAGCGGCTCGATATACGTGCGGTCGGCCAGCTCCGGATCTGTCATGATGGTGGCCGGGTTTGAGTTCACCAGCACCACTTCATAGCCTTCCTGCTTCAGCGCCTTGCAGGCCTGCGTGCCGCTGTAGTCGAACTCCGCCGACTGCCCAATCACAATCGGCCCCGAGCCGATCACAAGAATTTTCTGAATGTCATTTCTGCGTGGCATTTTTCTTCTTGTCCCTAGCTTCGTTCGTCTCGAGCACTCTCTTGCCCGTCAATCCGATCCCGAGAAAAATTCCTGGTCAGACGACCTCTCACCCAAAAAACAGCGGAGCCAAAAGCCCCGCTGTCTTGGAATGCCTCAACATTTCCATACGAACACCTTCATCCCTTCCACTCCTCCATCATCTTGCGGAAGTCATGGAACAGATAGTGCGAATCATGCGGTCCCGGCGCCGCCTCCGGGTGATACTGCACGCTGAAGAGCGGCAGCGTCTTGTGCCGCAACCCCTCGAGCGTCTGGTCATTCAGGTCCACGTGCGTCAGCTCCACCTCATTCGCGTTTATCGAATCAGGATCGACCGCAAAATTGTGGTTGTGCGCCGTAATCTCCACCTTGCCTGTGGCATTGTTCCGCACGGGATGGTTCCCGCCGTGATGCCCGAACTTCAGCTTGTACGTGCGCCCGCCCAGCGCCAGCCCGGTGAGCTGATGCCCCAGGCAGATACCGAAAATCGGTACGCGGCCCATCATCGCGCGGATCGCCCGCACAGCGTAGTCCACCGGCTCCGGATCGCCCGGCCCGTTCGACAGAAACACGCCGTCTGCCTTCATCGCCAGCACGTCCGCGGCGCTCGTCTCCGCAGGAACCACCGTCACGCGGCAACCCTCGCGCGTCAGCATCCGCAGGATGTTCTGCTTGATCCCGAAGTCGTACGCCACCACGTGCAGAAGCTTGCGCTCATCCGCTCCCTGGGCGGGCAGCAGCGGATCGCCCGACTGATTACGACTGTCCTGCGCGTCAAACGTGTAGATGGACTGGGTCGAAACCACCCGCGCAAGATCCGTCCCATCCATCTTCCGGATGTTCCGCGCGCGCTCCACCAGCACATCCGCGTTGCTCTCGGTCGTCGAAATCACGCCGCGCATCACGCCATGCGTCCTCAGGTGCCGTACCAGCGCCCGCGTATCAATCTCCGCCAGCACTGGAACCTTGTAGCGCTCCATATACTCGTCGGTCACCTGCTCGGAGCGCCAGTTGGAACTGATGGCAGAGAACTCCCGCACAATCAGGCCCTCAATGAAGGGCTTGGCCGCCTCATTGTCTGCCTGATTGGTGCCGTAGTTGCCGATCTGCGGATTGGTAAGAACGACGATCTGTCCGGCATAGGAGGGATCGGTTGCGATTTCCTGATAGCCGGTTAGAGATGTATTGAAAACAACCTCACCCTGACATTCGCCAGGGGCGCCATGGCCTAGGCCGCGGAAGATGCGCCCGTCCTCGAGCGCCAAAATCGCCTGCATTGCCTCTCCGGGGAGTGGATTCAATCGATTTTAGCAGGTTTCCCCGGTGGATTTTTACGCCAAATCTAGGAAGGCCTCATTCCACCACGCCGGCATCCTTTGCCGGCCAGTAGATGAACACCGCCTTGCCATAGATCAGCGCCCGCTCCACGGGTCCGAATTCGCGACTGTCCGAAGAAATCGACCGGTGATCGCCCATCATGAAATACATGCCGTCGGGAACCACGGTCTCCGCCATCGACCGTGTATCGCGATACTTTTGCGGCACGTATGCCTCGGGCAGCGGCTCGCCATTCAGCCACACCTGCCCATGGTCAATCCAGAGGCGGTCGCCCGGCACCGCAATCACCCGCTTGATGTAGCTCTTCTCCGGGTCACGCGGATAATGAAACACCACCACATCGCCCCGGTGAACAGATTCGATATGGTAGACAAATTTATTGATGAAGAGCCGGTCATGGTCCTCGAGTCGGGGCAACATGCTCGTACCCTCCACCCGAACCGGCTGATACAGAAATGTGATGATCAGGATTGAAATCGCGGCTGAGACAGCGATATCGCGCAGCCAGACGCCTGTGCTTCCAGACTTCCTTGCATTCGGATGGACCGTGTCCGCGAGATCTTCGCCCGCTTTCATCACTGGCCCCTGCCCTGCACCGGCTTCTTCAACGTATGGTTCCTGGGGAAAATTCTGCATGCTCTTTCCAGTTTAGTTGGGTTCGGCGATTATTGGCAGCCCAGCCCTCCCGCCGGGCAAAGAATCCTTGCGTTGGACGGCTTCTCCAGGGGTTGCGGCTGCTGAGCCGCGGGCACCAAGGCAGGATCCGTCCCCGTCGTCAAATTGCTTTCCTCCAGGACGAGCGACCTCTGAAGCACCATCTCCACCTGCGTTCCGCTCTCGATGTTCACATCCGCACCCCGCGTAAAGAGCGAAACCAGACCCGCGGTCGCAAGACCCGCTCCTATCCCTGCAATTCCACCGCTAATTGGATGACCAGACTCGATCCCGCCGATTGCTCCTACGGTCGCCCCGGTGGGTACCGCGACTGCCGCCACCTTGCCCATATCGCGGGTCTTATCGGCGTCCTCCTCAATCGTCCCCTCGTTGTCCCCCTTCACGGACTGGTGCTTCGCACCTGGCAGGCTGTTCACCATCCCCGGAATTTCTACCACCGATCCATTGGGAAAGATCATCGAGGTAAAGTGCATGTCCAGTTGCGCCTTGCCTTTGACCCGGCCGGCGCGTTCCACGCGGTCCACCACTCCCTGCACATAGACCCCTGCCGGAATCATCACCCTGTTGCCCACCACCACCGGAAAAATCGAGGCCAGGTACACCCCATCACCGGGCTTCGCACTCTTTGTATTGATAGAGCTGCGCAACTGCAGTAATACCTTGGTTCCGGCCGGCACCACGAAGCTCTTCGCAGGTGCTTCTGCCGCTGCGGGCTGCTGTGCTGCAGGCGGTGCTGCCACGGCGGCCCCGGCCTGCGCCACCGCCGGGGTGCCTTGCGCGGCACATAGGCGCGCGCCCAAGGCCACCCCCAGCAAAATCGTTGCCTGAAGCCCGATTGCCAAGATGCGCATCTTTTTCCCCACCAACGCCCCTCACAGCTGAATAGACGAGACCGGACAAATCAAGGGTAGCCTTTTGCAGGAGAAAAACGAAATTTGCAGCCGCAGCCATCGCGGGTCTACAAATCGCGCTACGATGCAGAAAAGCGATGAAGTCTGCTGCAAGCCAGCCCGGCGACATCCAAGCCGTTCTCAATCCGCGTTTTGCCCCGGCCTACTCGGTTCTCAAAGATGCCATCGCCGCCAGGGCTTTCCCGGGGTGCGCCTTCGGCGTGCTCGCCGGCGATACCGTCGTTCTGCTCGATGCTCTGGGCCGCTTCACCTATGAAGAAGAAGCCCGCCGCGTTTCCTCCGACACCGTCTTCGACGTCGCCAGCATCACCAAGGTCGCTTCTACCACCGCAGCCGCCATGCTCCTCTACCAGCGCGGCCAACTCGACCTCGAAACGCCGCTGGGCGACCTGCTTCCGGGATTCATCGTCGGCCGTTCCTCCGTGGAACATGCCCGCCACGTCACCCTTCGTCACCTGCTTGCGCACACCTCTGGCCTGCCGGGCTATGTCGCGCTTTATCAAACCGTCACTTCCCCTGCCGCGCTCTTTCGCGCGCTGCTTCAACTCCCCGTCGAAGCCGAGCCCGGCACGCGTGCCGAGTACTCGGACCCCGGCTTCATCCTGCTTGGCAAAGCACTCGAAGTGCTCACCCGCGAATATCTCGCGCCCTGGGTTCGGCGCGAAATCTTCCAGCCGCTCGATCTCAATGCCACGGGCTTCTGCCCAGCCGCGGAGATGCGCCCGCTCATTCCACCCACTGAAGAAGACACCGCCTTTCGCCGCCGCCGTATTCAGGGCGAAGTGCAGGACGAACACGCCTGGCTCCTCCAAGGGGCAGCAGGACACGCCGGCCTGTTCTCCAATGTCCCCGACTTGCTCCGCTTCGCTGGCGCCATCCTGGAGGCAAGGCACTCAGCGACCTCATCAATCTTCAACCTTGCAACCATCGACCTCTTCGCGCAACGTCAGCCGCCCCCCGGCAGTTCCCGCGCCCTCGGCTGGGATACGCCCTCAGCCGACTCCTCGGCGGGGCGTCACTTTTCTGCGCACTCCATTGGACATCTTGGCTATAGCGGATGCTCGCTCTGGATTGACCTCGATGCCTCCATCGCAGTCGTTTTGCTCACCAACCGCACCTGGCCCGACCGGCGGAACCAGTCGATTCGCGATGTCCGCCCCTCGTTTCACAACGCCGTCCGCGAAGCCCTCCTGACTCCTTCGAGTTAGATAACGTGCGCCTCCCGGTACGCCCGAGAGATTTCTCTAGGGGCTTGCACATTCTGCGTCTACAATGGAGAGTTGGGGAAAGACTCGATGCTAACGAGCACAATGACGCACGAAGCGGCAGATACCCGGGCAATCAAAGAGAATTCAAGTAAGGATCAGGCCTCCTTACTCCAGAGTCTTACCACCGAGCGCCAGAACGAGGCCTCGCAAGGGTTCGACACCAAATCAGCCAGCGATATCGCGCGCATCATCAACCACGAAGACTCCAAAGTGGCTGGCGCGGTCAAGAAGGCGATTCCGGAAATTGCAGAAGTGATCGATCACGTGGCGCGTAGCCTGCGCGACGGCGGACGCCTTATTTACGTTGGCGCCGGTTCCAGCGGACGGATCGCAGCGCTCGACTCGTCCGAGTGTCCGCCCACGTATTCCACCGCCCCAGGGCAGGTCCAATACATCATGGCTGGCGGTCCCAAGGCTCTTGCTTCCGCGGTTGAGGTAAATGAAGACTCGGAGGAATTGGGCCAGCGCGACATCGCCCGCAGGCGTCCATCCCGCAAAGACGTCGTCATCGGGCTCTCTGCTTCCGGCCGGACTCCGTATGTGGTCTCCGCGGTCGCGTACGCCCGCGCGCGCGGCGCTTACACGGCGGCTGTCACTTGCAATCACGGTACGCCGCTCGCAGCAGCCGCCGATATCGCCATCGTTGCAGAGGTCGGTCCTGAAGTGGTCTCCGGCTCCACCCGCATGAAGGCCAGCACTGCGCAGAAAATGGTGCTCAACATGATCACCACCGGCGCCATGACGCGCTTGGGCTATGTATACGAAAACCTCATGGTGAACGTACACATGCAGAACTCCAAACTCGTCGAGCGCGGCATTCGCATTCTTATGAGCGCCTGCAATATCGATCGTGAAACTGCCGTGCAGACCATCAAGGGGGCCGGGCGGAGCGTCCCTGTGGCCCTCGTCATGCTCAAGGCCAAAGTCGACAAGCCAGAAGCCGTCCGCCGACTCGCCAAGTCCGACGGCAATGTGCGCCGCGCAATCGAGGACAATATCCTCGAGATCTGACCCCGGCATGTTGTCAGGGAAATCGAAATCACAGAAATGCAGAGCATGAGAGCGGCTCCCTCAGGCCTCTAGTCCCGATCCAGCGGAACTATGACCAGCACTTCCACCCTGGCTAATTGGCCGTTCAGCTTGGCAGGCCGGAACTGCCATTGCTGCAGAGCCGCCAGAATATAACGCAGATCCATGCTGCCCGGCGAAAACGCAAAACCGAGCGACTCAAACCGTCCCGCTTGATTCACGAATCCATGAATCATCAATGCATCCGCGCTCACGTCCGCAGGAATCACATTCGGTCGCACAATCGAGAACGGCCACGGTGCATCCAGCCGGTTCAAATTGCCGGCCGCTGAAGCTTCTGCATTTGCAGGGAGCGTGTACTGCAGAATCCAGCTCTTCGCCAGCCCCACGTGGAGATAGACCGTGTAGACAAGCCGGCTGCCCCACACATCTTGAATCTCCGGGAACTGCTCCTGCAAACTGCTCCCGACCACCACCACGTTGTACTGGCCATTCGGCGGCAGCGCAATCTGCGTCGCCGAGCCTGCCTGCCCCTGCCCTGCCGTTGATCCGCCGCCCGGGTTCTGCTTGCCTTGCAGCGACGCTTGTTCTCCTTGCTTTGCGCCCGTCGTGCTATTGCCTGCTCCGCCGTTCTTTGCGCCTGCTGCCTGTGAACCATTGCTGTTTGGATCGCCCGTTCCCGCCACCAGAGAATTTCCAGTGCGGCCCGGCATCATGCCGCCGTCGGCAGTTCCTGCGGCAGTCTGGCTCACGGGCGCCAGCGCAATCACCCCGTTCGTCGCCTTCGTGTCAGACACAGATAACACCGCCGCCGAAGACGGCAGCGTGGAAGCTAGCGAAGAAGTCTCCGGGACGCGCGGTGTCGGGTTTGGTCCGCGCACCACGACTGGCGAGGAAGCGCTCGGCACCGGCATCGGCTTCACACTCGAAAATGCAGTCGAAGTGAGAGCGATATCGGAAGGGACTGTTTCGTCGTTCGGGCGGCTGATCGATGGATGGATGAGTGCTGTGTTGGATGGGTGCTGGATGGGCGGCGCAAGCACCTTCGCCATGCGTGTCGGAGTGGACCAGAGCAGTACTGCTGGCAGTGTGGCCTCCGGCATCACCAGTTTGTTCGGCGGAATATCCGGCTGAACCACAGTGTGCGCAGCCACCTGAAGGTGCTCAAACTGTCGCTGGCTTGACGCCGCCGCCTGCGCCTTGGCCGCCATTGCACCCATCTGTTTCACGACGCGCGAGCCCGGATAGAACTGGGCATCCTGCACAGCCCGCTTCGCCTCAGTGTCTGGCCGATTCAATTCGACCTCACGCATCATATATAGATCGATATTGTTGGGCCGCAGCGGCAGGACCCGCGGTGCATAGAGAAAGCCCAGCAAGACAAGAGCCACGGTCCCGATATGCACGATCACCGACAGCACGAATGCCGACGGCCTCAGGATCGCTCCTCGCTTTTCAGGCTCCACAAAAAGAGTGTTGTAGGACCCCATATCCGGTACTCATTTCCCTTCTCGCTTCAATCGCTAGCCTGGGATCGAAAGCCCTTTGCGTGCCTTGTGTAGTGTCATCCTACATCTCCCTTGGTGTGGACTACCCCTCACGTTGGTAACGTGTCACTCACTTGTCACCTGCAATGCATGCCTCATCGCAGCCTGCTCGACACCATAAGCACGCGTCCCCCTGACCTCCAAAACAACATTGGATCGCACTCTCGATCCCTTTGGCGACAGCCATCAGTCGATGCGCGAGCGCCCTTCCAGCACTCATTCAGCGCGGTCAACACTCGCAAGCTGCGCTTCTTTTGCAGGATGTTTGGTGATTGGTTACCAAAGCCTCTTCGGTAACTAATTTCTTCCCTTGACGCAGTTCTGCGAATGCTATACTGCAACCGCATTTAGCCAGATTGAACGCTCACAAACATGATCGCTGCTAGTACGAAAGTACTAGAGACGACAAGTAGTTGCGGCTTGTATGTGTAGCCTCATCCAAGGCTGTTCATGCGGTGAGACAGGACCATAAATGAATCGAAGAATGCTGATTATTCTATTAAGCGCATTTGTCATCGCCTCTATGAGTGCATTCCTCGTTTGGCGCATGGTAGGTGCACGGATTATCGCCTCGAAACCTATTGCGACCACGCGGGTGATCGCAGCAGCGAAAGACATCAAGATCGGTTCCGTTCTTGACGCTAGCGATCTCACGACAATCCAGCTGGTCGGATCCGCCCCGACTGGCGCCGTTCTCGATGCCAAGGATGCAATCGGGCGTGGTGTAATCTCCCAGGTCTATCAGGGCGAACCGATCCTCGAAAGCCGCCTGGCCCAGAAAGGGTCCGGTGGAGGCATGGCTTCAATCATTAAGGAGGGGATGCGTGCCTGTGCCGTCAAAGTCGACGAAGTCGTCGGCGTAGCCGGCTTCGTCATACCGGGCATGCGCGTCGATGTCCTCGTCTCTGGAGTGCCGCCGGGAGCGCAATCATCGCAGGACCCTCAGGTCAGGACCATTCTGCAAAATATTGAGGTCCTTTCCGCCGGCACTGATATTCAGAAAGATGCGCAGGGTAAGCCGCAGCAGGTACAGGTCGTCAATCTGCTCGTGAGCCCCGATCAGGCGCAGATTCTGGCCTTGGCGGCATCCCAGATGCGCATCCAACTCGTTCTGCGGAACCCCCTGGATACCAAAATCGCACCTCTTCCGGCAACGGCAATGACCAGCCTCTTCGAAGGTCCAAAGCCGCCCGCCACGCATACAGGGCAGAGGCGCGCCAAGCCC
>JBAUTX010000027.1:0-2501 GCA_049582405.1 Occallatibacter sp.
CACAGCGACCAGTGGCATGGGCGATTCTGCTGCCGGGCGTGCTGGGCTTCGCGGGATTGGCCTTTGGGGCGCGCAGGCGGCGCTGGCTCAGCCGGTTGTCTCTGTTGGCGCTGGTCGGGTTTGTTTCCGTACTGGGTGCGACCGCTTGCTCTCCGCAGTATGACTACTACCATCACGGTCCTCCACATAATCTCCCCACGCCTTCTGGAACCTACCAGGTGAGCGTGACGGCCCAGTCGAGCAACGGAATTACCGCGATTACCAATTCCACTCCCCTGGCGCTCACCGTCAAGTAAGAGAGAAGTCCGCACAACTTGATGCAGTCGAAGAAAGGCCGCGCCATCCGGCGCGGCCTTTCTCGGTTTCCAACAAGATCATTTCTTGCCGGCGGGTGCCTATTCGGGCTTCAGAATGACTTTGATGGCTTCGCCGGATTGAAGCAGGCGCATCGCCTGAGCAAACTCCGTGAGCTTGAGGCGGTGTGTGATCACCGGGTCCAGGTTCAGCTTGCTGGCAGCGAGCAGAGCCTCCATCTGAAACCATGTCTCAAACATCTTTCGTCCGTTGATGCCCTGCACCGTTGCGCCCTTGAAGATGATGTCACGGGCTAAGTCCAGTTCCACAGGGCGCGAGGGGATGCCAAGGAGGGATGCGCGGCCTCCGGTACGCAGCAGCGCAAAACCCTGGGCCATGGCCTTGGGGTGGCCCGACATCTCGAGCAGCACATCGACGCCCGTTCCACCCGTTGCCTTAAGAATCTGTTCTTCGACGTGATCGGCAGCAGGATCAAGCACGAGGTCCGCGCCCATCTGGGTCGCAACGCTGCGGCGCTGTGCGTTGACTTCAATCGCGCAGATGCGCGCCGCGCCGCAGGCTTTTGCAACGGCGATGGCGAACAGTCCAATGGGACCACAGCCGGTAATCGCAACCGTCCGGGCGGCAATAGGACCCGCTAGGACCGTGTGCACAGCGTTGCCGAGCGGATCAAGCAAGGAAGCATAGTCATGCGGAATCGCCGGCGAGAGCTTCCAGATATTGGTCTCGGGAATAATGGCATAGCTGGCGAAGGCGCCATTCGCGTCGACGCCTAGAATTCGAACCTGCTGACAGACATGCGCGAGACCCGTGCGGCATTGCAAACACTTTCCGCAGGCAACGTGCATCTCGGCGCTCACAAAGTCGCCTTCCTTGACGGTGGTCACGTCGCGTCCCACGGCGGCTACCGCACCCGCAAACTCATGGCCCGGGATGAGTGGCGGCTGGATGCGGCCTTGTGCCCAGGGGTCCCAGTTGTAGATGTGCAGATCCGTGCCGCACACGCTGGCAGCCGAGACACGCACAAGCACTTCGCCAGCGCCCGGCGAGGGTACAGGAACTTCACGAAACTCAACCCCCGGCGCAGCCTGGGCCTTGACCACCGCTTGCATGGTTTTAGGAATCAAACCAATCCTCCTGCCAAAAGCAAACAACCCAGTTTATCAACCTGTTGCGAGATGCGGCCCAGATGATAGAACGGTCCATGCGTAAAGAAACCGATGACAGCGAAGATGTTGCAGGGAAAAATCGCTTTTTTCAATTGCCTGATGGTGGTAGCGCCCCTGATGGCTGCGTCCAGCGCGGCTGCGCAAACGGCGGATCAGGCCTGGCTGAAGTACCGCGCCCTCAATAAGCCGCTGAGCGTGCCGACGCGCATCGCCGTACTGGGCAGTGACCCGCTGGAGCAGGCAGCGGCGAAGGAACTGGAGCGCGGACTGCTGTCCATGGCCGGCCGTTCCACGCCGGACGAAAACAATCCCGATTCCATTGTGATGGGGACAGAAGAGCAGATGCGGCGCCGAAAGCACAAGCCTGCCGCACAAGCGCTGGCGCCCGAGGAGTTTGTGCTCTCGTGGAGTCGGCTGCCCATGCAGCGCGAGCTCGACATCACCGGCGGAAGTGACCGTGCCCTGCTCTACGCTGCCTTTGCCGTGCTCAGGAACCTTGCCCAGGGCGCGGACCTCAGTGCAGTGAGCCTGCGCGAAAAGCCGGCCATGCCGATTCGCTGGGTGGATGAGTGGGACAATCCCGACGGCTCGATTGAACGTGGCTATGCGGGACGCAGCCTTTTCTTCGAAGGCGGTCACGTTCGCCAGGACCTCGTTCCTGTGGCCGAGTACGCGCGCCTGCTGGCTTCCATCGGAGTGAACGGATGCAACATCAACAATGTGAATGCGGCTCCGCAACTCCTCGACGACGAGCATCTGAAGGAGATCGCACGCATTGCCGATGTCATGCGGCCGTGGGGCGTGCGCGTGGCCATGAGCGTCGCGATTGCCAGTCCACAGATGATCGGCGGGCTGAAAACGTATGATCCGCTCGACCCGGCCGTGAAGGTCTGGTGGGCTGAGAAAGTGAAAGAAATTTACAAGCTGATCCCCGACTTTGCAGGTTTCACGGTGAAGGCCGACTCCGAAGGCCAGCCGGGGCCCGCAAGTTTTGGACGCACGCCGGCGGATGCCGCC
>JBAUTX010000028.1:0-10534 GCA_049582405.1 Occallatibacter sp.
AGGCTCCACGGGAAAAGCCAGGCCAGGTGGAGCAGCCAGTACGCGACGAACGGCAGCCGATTGTAGTCGTGCGGGAAGCGCTGGCCGAGGAAGCGCAATACGTGCTCGTTGATGAAGTAGAAGTACCAGAATCCGTGCACATTGCCCGGCGTGGGATGGTTGCCGACGGGATGCCCCTGGTCCGGGTTGGCGAGTCCGGCGAGAATGTGCCATGGCGCGGCAATGGCAAGGTACAGCAGAAAGCCGCTGAGCGGCTTGAACTGGCGCCAGCGCCGCCACTGGCCGCTGAGCAGAAGCAGGGGAATGACCGCGCCGAGAAAGAAGACGGGGGCAATCAGGCCCTTGGTGAGCGTGGCCAAGGCCAGCGCGGCCCACATGACGTAAAAGCGCGCAGGGCGGCGCGACTCCATCCCTGTGAGAAAGCAGTACAGCGCGAGCAGGAAGAGGAAGCTCAGGAGAGCTTCAGGGATGGCGAAGCGCGTGAAGAGAAATGGACCGATCGAGGTGAGAATTCCGAGCGCTGCGTAGAAGCCTGCACGAGGTCCCCATGCGCGGCCAGCCCAGAGCCAGCCAAGCCATGCGCAGCCCAGCAGTGCGAGGGAGTTCTGCAGGTGCGTGGCAAAGGCGTTCTCGCCAAAGATGCGGTAGAGCCCGGCATCGATCCAATAGGGAAGTGGCGGCTTCTCCAGGTACCGGATGCCATCGACTTTCAGCGTGGTCCAGTCGCCGCTTTGGAGCATGTGCTGCGCAGCCTGTGCGTGGCTTGCATCCACATCGTCCAACAGTGGGGGCGAGAACAGCGAGGCAAGGTGCACAGCAGCAAAAATTGCCAGAAGCAGTGTCCATACCGCCAGAGCGGAGGGCGCTTGTGCCGGTCGGGATGCAGATGTCGATTCAGTCGTCATGGAAGTTTCGGTGCCAAATTTCCGTTGTTGAAGAGTGGCCTCGCGGGACCTGTGGCTTGTGGACGGTGTCTGCTCTCAGATAACTCGACTTCCACGCGGACGGACGAAACTTTGGCAAAGCCAACCCTGTGCAGCGAGCAGATCGGCGGGCTGCAGCCTGGTGGAAAGAGAACCGCGTTGGTGGACTGACTGCTTGCAACCACTTGCAGGATACCAGCAGATGCCGCGCGTTGTTGCACTGCGCAAGACAGAACGCCCCCGGGAAACTGCCGGGAAGTCTAAGAGGGTGCAGAATAGAGTCAGCAAGGTGGACGCCCGATGAAACTGCTCGTCATGGAAGGGAGAGTGCAAGAGCCGGCCGACACCGCGTGGCATGCGCAGCACCGCAAATGGCGGCATCTGCTGGATGCGTGCGGACAGAAGCCTAGCCGGCGCCGAGTCCACGCCTTGCGTGTGGTGACCTTGCGTTTGTTGTCGATCCAAGTAGAGCCAGGCGATGCCACGATGAAATCTCCGGGTGCGCGCACTGCACGCCGATGGACGAAGCAGGCCGGGCGGCTTCGGCATGTGCTCGGTGACGTGCGCGAGCTGGATGTCTACCGGTCCAGGCTTGCAAGTCTGCGGAGCAGCTTGGAAGGGCCTGACGCTGTGCACCAACACCTGAGCCAGGAGATTCTGCGGCAGATGGACAAGCTGGATGGCCGTCTGAAGCAGCGCAGGCGAAAGGCGGAGAAAAAGCTGAGCGCGTGGATTGCCGATGAACTGCCGCAGCTGTGCGAGATTTCTGCTGCGCTCGAAACAGCGACGCACATGAAGCACGGGAAGTCTTCCGGCCAATCCGTTGCAGTGGGCATTGCCGCATTGACGGAGGATTTTCCAGAGCCGGAGGCCAGCAATCTACACGAGCTGCGCAAGCGTGCGAAGGTGGTCCGCTACGTGGCGGAGGCCTCGGGCGCAAAGGATCCGTGGACCCGCAAGGTTGTGCACATGCTGCGCGCAATGCAGGTCCTGGTGGGCACATGGCATGACTGGGATGCTCTGGCACAGGAAGCTCGCCGCATGATGCCTGGGCGGTCCGCACACACGCATCTGATTCCGTTGCTGGACGAAGTGGCGGCGGAGTGGCTCCACAAGGCCACGGGGGGCTGCAAGCGGGCGCTGGTGCAGCTAGAGGAACTTGCGCAGAGCATGCGTGCAGCGCCGGCGCAACCGAAAGGCAGAAGGATGCCGGTTCGCGGGGCAGAAAGCGCGCATTCCGGAGTGGGCTTGCAGCGAGCCTGAGCGGGGATGGCCGGGTTTACTCTGCGTGCAGTACGACCTCAAACAACAGCAGGCTGACGGTGGTGAAGATGATGTCGTAGCCGATGAGCAGCTTGATCCATAGGGTTGGGTCGCTCTCGCCCGTGAGGATCGCCGTGGTGGCCTGCACCATGGCCAGCAGGGCCGGAACGAAAATGGGGAAGAGAATCAGCGGCAGCAGCAGTTCGCGGTTGCGGCTGCGAATGGAAAGGGCTGCAAAGAAGGTGCCATTGGCCACCAGAGCCCAGGTGCCGAGCGGCAGCACCACCGCGAGCAGCCAGCCCTGCCCCAGAATGCTGAGGTTGTACATCACCAGGAAGACCGGAGCAAGTAGCACCTGCACGATGGTGACGAAGAGGAAGTTGGCGAGCACTTTGGCGAGGAATAACTCTGCGCCGGGCGTGGGCGCCATGCGCTGCGCATCGAGAACCTGGTGGCGAATCTCACGGGCCCAGGCCTGATTCAGCGCACTCACGGAAGCAAACATGGTGGCCACCGAGAGCACGCCGCCTGCAATGTCGCGGGCAAAGGAGCCGCGCGGATCAAACGCCAGAGAAAACAGCACCACGACGAGCAGGGCAAAGAAGAGCATCGAGTTGACGGCTTCTTTGGAGCGCCATTCGATGCGCAAATCCTTGATCAGGTGGGTCCAGAGTGCGCGCGTCATCACGGGTGGACCTCCGAAGCAGCCTTGGTCAGATCGAGGGCCTCCACGGGCACGTCGAGCGCTGCCGCGGCACGCAGGTAGTCGTCGGGGCTGAGAATGAGCTGGGCGCCCCGCGTGCCGGCGGAGACGCTGATCGTGTCGAACAGGATGGCCGTTTCATCGACGAAGACGGGATAGGCCTTCTTTGCGCCGAAGATGGTGACGCCTCCGCGAATGTAGCCGGTGAGAGGTTGCACATCCTTCAGCGGGACCATTTCGGCCTTGCGCAGACTGGCCGCGCGGGCGAGCTTTTTGAAGTCGAGTTCCGCATTGCCGGGAATGACGGCGAAGACATACGACCCAGGCCCGCCGGTGGTAAGCAGCGTCTTGAAGACCTGCTCGGCGGGCATTCCGATTTTGCGGGCCACGGTGGTGGCCGAGAGATCTTCCGGGTCCACTTCGTACTCGCGCAGCTCGAAGGGGATGTTCAGGCTCTCAAGAAAGCGGGCGCCATTGGTCTTCATTGGCTGGGGCTCCCGGGTTCGAAGGATGCGACGCGACCGGCATGCAGGGTGAGCACAAAATCGGCGATGGGCGCTGCGAGTTCGCGCTGGTGCGTCGTCAGGACGATGGTGCGGTCACTCTGGCGGAAGCTGGCAAGCAGATGCACCATCTGGCGCGCCGATTCGACATCCATGTTGGAGAAGGGCTCATCGAGCAGCAGGAGCTCCGGAATGGGCAGCAGCACACGGGCGAGCGAAGTCCGCTGCCGCATGCCCTGCGAGTACTGACCAATGGTGCGGGAGAGAGCCGGGTCCAGTCCCACCTGCCGCAGGGCTTCTTCCGGGCTGAGACAGGTGCGGCCGGGATAGAGGCTGGCAAAGTAGCGGAGGTTCTCCTGCGCCGTGAGTTCGTCGTAGAGCATGGGGGCATGGCTCATGTAGGCGATGCGGTCGCGCACGTCATACGGCTCCTGGTCGCCAAAGACCTGAACAGAGCCATGCGTGGGATGCAGCAGGCCCGCGAGGATGCGCAGCAGAGTGGACTTGCCGGCGCCGTTTTCCCCCAGCAGAACATAGCAGCGGCCCGGCTCCAGATCGACGGAGATCTGGCGAAGGGCTGCAAAGGATCCAAACAGCTTGGAAACCTGGTCGAGGCGCGCGCAGAGGGGTTGACCGGCTACCTCGGGGGCTGGTGCGCTCATGCGGTCAGTTGGCCGTGGCCGTACTGCCGGGCTTGGGTGCAGGTGCGGCTGCCGCGCGCGGATTCTGCTGCGTCGCGCCAGATTGACCGGGCGCGTACTTGCTGGCGCACTTGGCCTGCAATCCCGTCGCGTGGAAGACACCGTCGTGCCCGTAGGTGCCCATCGCGAGAGCCTGTGCATCATCCTTGAACGTGTCCGGCGGCGGCTCGGAGCCCTTGTAGACGACCTTCAGAAGCCGGCCCGAACTCGCCTTGGCGGAATGGCTTTCGAACTCATTGAGCATGAAGGTGACGTGCGGACCGTCCTGCTCAATGGAGCCCGGCTGGACGAACCCTTCCACGCGCAGATTGCTCTTGTAAGCCTTGTCGCCCATGCCGCCCAGTTCGGCGATGGTGACGTAGTAGCTCTTGCTGGAGCCATAGCCGCTGTAGGCAAGCCAGCCAATGGTGCCAACAATAATGGCTACCGCAATGCCGATACGCAGCGAGTTTTTTGAGTTCTTCATAGACAATTTCAACGATACGAGCGGATGGGGATGGGGTCAACCACCTGACGCATCAAGTGTGATTTGTATCACAAGCACTCGAAGATTCTTCGGCGGGCTTTTTCGGGCCCGCCAAAGGTGGTTTAGTGAATTGAATCAAGAGTTTGCGCGGCACGGTCGAGAGCCTGAGCCAGTATGGTGAGTTGTTGCTGGGCCAGGGGCGAGTTGTGGGCATCGATGGCTTCATTCACGCCGGGAATGACCACCGCGGAGTAGCCCGTAAACTCTCCCGGCGCATACACAGTGTGTTTGTACCAGGGACGGTTGGGCAGACCCGCGGGAGAGAGCAGGTCGGTTTCTACCTCCCGCAGGGTCTTGTTCATCTCTGCCGGGTCGGCAGGCGGCGCCTCCTGACGGGCGTGAGCCTTGGCGGCAGCCGACGCAAAGCGGCCGACCGCGCTTCGAGCGGCGCTGAAGTCCAGAGCGCCGAGGCCGGCATCGGTTGCCTTGTGTTGCGCGGCTTCAAGGTAAGCCGTGACAGAGCGCGCGTAGGCCTCGTAGTTGTACGGCAGAACATCGGTATCGGCCATCCGGAGTGCTTCCACGCCCAGTACGCGCGCCATCTCTTGCAGGTAGAGGAAGTCAGGGTCCGCATTCATGGTGAACCATGTGTAGTCGTCGAACGTGGAGTGGTAGACGCCATAGGAGCCTCCAGAACCTACGTCCGTCGACGGCACGCCTGCGTGCTGCAGGAAGGGTGTGAAGTCGGAACCCGAGCCGAGATCGCCGACCTGGACCTCCTCGCCCGGCTCAGGCGGTGCGTTGGAGGCCCGGTGCTCGTCAGCGCCGGCCTGGTTCTGTCGCCATTGGTGATAGACCGTGCCCAGAACGGGGCTGGGAACCGCCTGCGTAACCTGGCGGACGAATTCCTTGAGGGACGGTACTGCGGCGGCGTTGAATTTGGGCCCCGCCACACCGACGTCGGTGTTGAAGTAGGCGACGACGTGAGACATGTCGCTGGCGTGTTGTTCCACCCATTCTGTTGAGCCGATGAGGCCCTCTTCTTCTGCGTCCCAGCTGCAAAAAATCAGGGTCCGTTTGGGCCGCCAACCTCCCTCGAGCAGAGCGCCTACGCCGTGGATGGCCTCAAGCATGGCGGCTGTGCCGCTGTTGGGATCCACCGCGCCGTAGACCCACGCATCGCGATGGTTGCCGACGATAACCTGCTCATCGGGCAGCTCCGAGCCTTTGATGGTGCCAATCACATCCCAGATGGTACGGCGCTGGTAATCCTGTTGCGAGACCAGATGAACGCGAACGCCGCCGGGCCCAAGGTGATAGCGGAATGGCAGCGCGCCCTGCCAGCCTTCCGGCACGCCGGGGCCTTTGAGCGCCTGCAAAATGGGCGCGGCGTCGTGATAGCTGATCGGGATCGAAACGATACGAGGCTGGTTGCCATCGGGTGAAACGCGGGCGGAATCCGGCAGGCTGGGCGTCGAAGCAACGCCAGGAGTTTCCGGATCGCCAGGATACTTGAAGAGGTATTGCACGGAGCCGCGCTGCACACCTGTCTCTGGGCGCCACGGGCCATCAGGATAGGGATCGCCCTTGAAGTAACCATCATCGAAGGGGTCGGAGTAAATGAGCACACCGGCCGCGCCGTGCAATTCGGCCAGGTAGACTTTCACTCCGCGAAAGTTTGCGCCGTAACGAACCAGAACGATCTTGCCATGCAGGTCAATCTTCTGTTTCTCAAGCTCTTTGAAGTCTTCCGGGCGGCCGTAGTTGGCATACACGACCTCGCCCGTGACGTCGCCCGATCCAGATGAGCCGTTGAAGGGCATGACGACGCGCGGATTGTCCTGGTAGGGATCGCTCGTCACATGCTCGCGGGTGGGGCCGCTCATCAACAGCTTGCCCGTGGCGTCGTAGGCCTCGACGCGCACAACCTTCGGCCAGTTCAAGAGCACTCGATAGGGCACGATTTGCGTTTGCAGGCCTGCGGCACGGAATTTTTCGGCAACGTAGAGAGCGGTTGTGTGATCCTCGGGCGAAGCGGCGACGTGCGGCTCCGCAGTGAGCGTCTTCAACTCTTCCCCGGCAAGCCTGGCGCTGGGGACGGCGAGGAATTTCTCTTCGATGGCCTCTTCGTGGCGAAAGTCTGCATAACCGAACGGGGCCGGGCTGGCGCCATGCGCTGCCCCACGGGAAGCGTGCACGCCAGAAATCAGGAGGAGAGGTGCAAAGAGCCAGGCGGATTTGCGAACAAGCATCGAGGAGGTCTCCGATCAGCGAAGTCGGTGGCGGGATGCTGAATCCGCCATACCCGCGTGAAGCGGTGCTGCGGGGGGTAAGCCACAGCTTACACTAGAGGCCGGAGGATGCCGCACTGAGCCTGAACGAACCAAGGCAGCAGCAGCCAGAAATGCCGAATGGGACCCTGGACCGCGTGACCACAGCGCGCGCCCTGGCCAGCGAGGAGGCGGAACGGCTGCCGCAGGTGATCCGCGCGCTGCGGAATCCGAACTTCCGGCTCTTCTGGAGTGGCAATTTCCTCTCGAATATCGGCACCTGGATGCAGAACGTGGCGCAGGGCTGGCTTGTGCTGCTTCTCACGAACTCTGCATTCTGGCTGGGCGTCGTGGGCTTCGCGGGCAGCATTCCGTTCCTGTTTTTCACGCTGTTTGGCGGGGTTATAGCGGACCGGGTGGATAAGCGCAAGCTGCTGCTGGTGACGCAGACGGTGATGATGATTCTCGCCTTTCTGCTGGCCGCTCTGGCCTGGTTCAAGGTCATCACCGTCTGGGAAGTCGCGGTGATTGCGTTTCTGAATGGGACGGCGATGTCAATGAACGCACCCAGCTATCAGGCGCTTGTGCCGCGGCTGGTCCGTCGCGACGACCTGACCAACGCCCTCGCGCTGAACTCGGCACAGTTTAATATGTCGCGAATTCTGGGACCCACGCTTGGGGGCTATGCCATGGTGCTCTTCGGCGTGGCGGGAAACTTCTTTCTGAATGGCGTGAGCTTCCTGGCAGTGCTGTGGGCGCTGGTGCACATCCGCTACCCGGAAGAAGAGCGATCGCACCATGAGAGCGTGTGGAAGAGTCTGCGCGCGGGCTTTGCGTATCTGCACAGCGAGCGTCAAATGCTTATGTTGATGTGGATGACGGCGGCGGTGAGCCTTTTCGGCATTCCGTTCCTCACCTTCATTCCGTACTTCGCCAAGGTGCAGCTGCACGCGGGAGAAAGCGGCCTGGGATGGCTGCTTGCGAGCTCTGGCCTGGGCGCCGTGTTTGGCGCGGTGACGATTGCGGCGAAGGGCAACCTGCGGCACCGTGGTGTGGTCCTCACGGTGAGCGGCGGCTTCTTCTTCCTGGCCATTATCTGCTTCTGCTACTCGCAGATCTTTGCACTGTCATTGGGGCTGGCGCTGTGTGAAGGTTATAGCGGCATCCTGATGATTTCCTGCTTCAATGTCTCGATCCAGCACCTGTCTTCCGACGCCATGCGCGGGCGGGTGATGAGTATTTATGCGACGAGCTTTCTGGGGCTTCCGCCTCTGGGAGCGCTGCTGGCTGGTGAACTCTCGCGCCACATCGCCACCGGCCACGCCCTTGCCATGATGGCAGGCGTGGCAGCCGCGATGTTTCTGAGCTTCTATGTGTTTTCGCCGGCGCTGCGCACGCTGGATTAGGCCACCGGCTGCGTGCAGTGGGCGCAGCGCCTGGCGGCTGCCGGGATCTCACTGAGGCATTCGCTGCAAGTTTTGGTCGCAGGGGCTTCCGGCGCAGCGGCCGGCTTCTTCATGCGGGCCATGACGGCGTTCATGGGGAGCACGATGGCGAAGTAGACAACGGCTGCCACAATCAGGAATGAAACGACTGCATTGAAGAAAGTGCCGACCTTGATGGCGCCCCCACCAATGTGGAGAATCACGCCGCTGAAGTCCGGCTTGCCGACGGTGGCCGCTATGAGAGGATTCAGCACCTCGCTGACCAATGAACCAACGATGGCATTGAATGCAGCGCCTAAGATGACGGCGACTGCCAGGTCTACGACGTTGCCGCGAAGGATGAAATCCCGAAAGCCCTTGAGCATTTCTGCCTCCTGTTCATGCCGATCTTCGTAACACATCCCTACGAGCAGATGCAGGCCTCGCCAGCGGAACTTGGTTGCCGCGTCTGCTATGTGCTACGTGCTCGCAATCCTACATGAGCTTCGCACGGTTTGCATCGGTGAGTTCGCGAGGAAGAACGGGTGACCGCGATTGAAGCAGGGTCAGGGGTGAGCTGATGTCCGTTTGACGGCGGGATGAAGGAATGCGGGCGATGGCGTGACGGCCTAGGAATAGGCTACGAGAAAGATAATCATCGCGAGAATCATGAGATTCGCGTAGAGCAGGAGCAGAATGCCGGCGTGATAGAGGCTCCAGCGGCGGCTCAGACAGCGCGCCGTCTCTGCCATACCGCAAAGGCCGATTACGAGCGCCAGCACCTGCCAGTGGGACCCATGCAGGTTCTCGATGTGAGGAAAACCGGCCAGGCGCAAACTCAACGCGAAGGCGCCCAGGGATAGGACGAGAGCGCGCACAATCGACTTGCGCCGAAGAATGAAGAATGAGGGGCGGGGAAGCTCCACTCCAATACTGTAGACGGTCAAGCTTATCCTGCGACGGCCTCCATCGCTTTGAGCGACTCGGCATACGGTGCGCGCAGCACGCCACGCTCGGTGATGATCGCAGTCACGTAGCGCGCGGGGGTAACGTCAAACGCCGGATTGCAGATTCCGACGCCATGCGGAGTGAGTTGCTTGCCTCCGTGATGCGTGACCTCGGCCGGGCTGCGTTCTTCAATCGGAATTGCATCTCCGCTGGGCGTCGCCGTGTCGATGGTGGACCAGGGCGCTGCGACATAGAAGGGGATGTTGTGCTCTTTGGCGAGGATCGCCACGTTGTACGTGCCAATCTTGTTGGCAAAGTCGCCGTTCGCCGCAATGCGGTCCGCGCCGACGACGACGGCCTGGATGCGGCCGGCGCGCATGAGGCTGGCAGCCATGTTGTCGCAGATGACAGTCGTGTCGATCCCGTCTTCCATCAGTTCCCATGCCGTAAGCCGCGCACCCTGCAGGAAGGGCCTTGTTTCATCCGCAAAGACGCGAATCTTCTTGCCCTGCTCGACCGCGGAGCGGATGACGCCGAGAGCAGTGCCGTAGCCACAGGTCGCAAGAGCGCCCGCATTGCAATGCGTGAGCACGCCACCCTCGGCGGGCAGCAGCGCGCCGCCAAAGGCGCCCATCGTTTTGCAGGCGGTAATGTCTTCCTCGTACATCAGGTGCGCTTCTGCCAGGAATTTCTGCCGCACTTGCTCGATGCCGGCTCCCTGGGCAAGAAGCCCGGCAAAGACGTGCTTCATGCGATCGATGGCCCAGAAAAGGTTCACTGCCGTGGGGCGTGTGCCGGCCAGGCGGGTGCAGATCTTCTCGAACTCGGCCGCGAACTCCCTGGCGTCGGCAGCTTTGGTGCGCAGCGCGCCGAGGGCCACGCCATAAGCCGCGGAAACACCGATGGCCGGCGCGCCTCGGACCACCATGGTCACAATGGCGTTGGCAACATCTTCGTAGGTGGTGGCGAGCACGTAGCTCTCTTCAAGAGGGAGCCTGGTCTGATCGATGAAGCGGACACCCTCGGGTGTCCAGGAAAGCGTAGGAATCATGCACCTTCAGTGTAAACTGCCCGGCGTGTACACGAGGCGCACCGGGCTTGCTTGAAAACATTTTCAATTTCCACTGGACTCCGTTCCGCGCCAGTGCGTAGAGTTATCTCGGTATTTTCGTAGAGTAGCGCAATCCAAATTGCGACTCCGGCAGCGATGAACCCAAGCGCAGTTGCCGGATTGGCGGGACACGCAGGCAATTCTCTTCAGAGGAAATGGGGAAAGTCATCTGATGGCCACTCGATCTACATCACCAGCGCCAGCAAGCACGCCCTCTTATAT
>JBAUTX010000029.1:0-3590 GCA_049582405.1 Occallatibacter sp.
GCCCTTGAGTCTGCGGGAAGTGGTCTGCTTGAAGGCCTTCAGAAACTGCGCCACCAGAATCGAGGGCGGCTCGTTCATCAGCAGGTGAACATGCTCCGGCATCAGAACGTAGGCATAGATTCTTGCCCCATGACGCGCCCGAACCTCCTCCAGAACGGCCTCGACTGTGTCCTTCGGCCGCGCCTCTTCAAGGAACGGGAGACGTCGAAAGCAACTGAAGGGGATGAAGTGAAGAGTCTCCGCCTTCTGAAACCGCTTCAATCCGTACGGCATGGGCCTATCCTAATCGCCTTGCGACCTCATCCCAACGCCCGCTCATCGCGATGAAGCTGCGATGAACGGGGCACAACTCTCGACACCCCGTAGCTTATAGTGGATTCCGTGATCGGGCCACCTGCCCGATGGAGCGCAGCGTTCTGGCTGAAGGGGAGGGCAAGGCTGGTGTTTATTACTAGGTTGATCTACGCCATGGCAGACGTTGCAATCCTGCAGTCCTCGGACCTGCTTCAGTATTTTTCATGGTGGATTTATGTTGATGTCGGCGTTGTATATTCCGCTCTTATTCTTCGGGGTGAGATATCGAAGGAAGGTGCATTGATTTTTTCCAAGAAGAATGCGCGGTCGTTATCTTGGATTTTCACGATTCATTTGACGTTCTTGGCGATTCTCTTTGGATTGATGCGTATTATCCCTCGCATCTACCCGTCACTGCCAAAATGGATGACGGATTTGTTTAATGGGCGTGGCTCTGCTGTCTCGGCTCTTGATTTGACCTTTATTCTGACAATGCTTGCCTTGCACTTTATCGAGCGTCGATGGCTCTATACGGAGTCTGAAGCAGATTTTGGAAATGATGCACCGATGGCGAGCCAGAATTCTCGCACAGGACGGCATTCGTGAGCGCCAATTTTGCATCTGGCGAGTCATTATCCGGCGTCGAGACCGTTTCACTTGTGCGCCCAATTGGTTCCCTTTGGCGCCGCTTCGCGGCATACGGTGTCGATAGCCTCTTAGTTGGCGCTGTTGGATATGGGATTGGAAGGCAGGTGGCCCACTCATACATTCTGCGGCACCCCTGATCCATTCGGAAGAATGAAGTGCTGTGCCCCGTTCATCGCAGCTTCATCGCGATGAGCGGGTCGTGAGATGAGCGGGTCTTGGGATGAGGTCGCCGGGCTGCCCACATCTCCCTCCTACAGCCTCGGAACCAACTCACCCCCGCAGCCGTCCCAGCCCCGCCCGCGCCAGTTCCGCCACCGCCTCCGCCAGCTTCCCCGACGCATTCAGGGACTCCGGCCGCTCCAGCCGCACGCCCAGCTTCCGCGCATATTCCCTGAACAAAATATCCACGTCGTACAAGATCTCCACGTGGTCGCACAGGAACCCAACCGGCTGCAGCAGCACCGTCTTCACGCCCTCTGTCGGGTGTCCCACCGCCACCTGCCTGGCAAAGGGAAGGTGCGGCACGATGTTTCGTGATCCGCGAAAGACGATCGAAGCAGCGGACTTCTGCTCAATTGCAGCTTCAATTCCCGTTTCAAACGAAGCTTTCTGCCGAAATGGGGTCCATGCAAAACCCGGTAAGATGAATGCACGCTAAAATCACAGCGAGGACGGAATGGGAAGAATGGGGCGCCGCGTGTCGTTGCCTTCGAGAGTCTTCGCCATCATCATGGCGCTCGTTCTTTGCTTCGGCTACCCAAATGAGGCCGCGGCCTACGCTGTTCTTGCTCATGAGGCGATCATTGACAGCGCATGGGACACAAACATTCGCCCACTGCTGTTGAAGCGTTTTCCCGATGCCACCACTGAACAGCTCAAAGAAGCACACGGCTATGCCTACGGCGGGGCGATTATCCAGGACATGGGCTACTATCCGCACGGAAGCGTTTTGTTCAGCGACTTGACGCACTATGTGCGGAGCGGAGACTTCGTTCTGGCTCTTCTCCATGACTCCAAGGATCTCGACGGCTATGCCTTCGCACTTGGAGCCCTCGCTCACTACGCTTCCGACAATGAAGGTCACCCCATGGGCACGAATCGCGCGGTTCCGCTCCTGTATCCCAAGTTGAAAACGAAATACGGCGACTCCGTGACGTACGAAGAAGACAAGCTCGCGCACGTGAAGACGGAATTTGGATTCGACGTTCTGGAAGTGGCGCAAGGACGTTACGCTTCCGACGCTTACCACGACTTCATCGGCTTTGATGTTTCGGTTCCTTTACTGGAACAAGCCTTTCAGGAAACCTACGGCTTGGATTTGAAAACCGTTCTTACGCACGAAGACGAGGTCCTCGGGTCCTACCGTTACGCCGTCAGTCAGCTTCTTCCTAAAGCCACGCGCATTGCCTGGAGCCTCAAGAAAGACGAGATATTGAAGGATCAGCCCAGCATGACGAGAAAGAAGTTTCTCTACAATCTTTCTCGCGCGAGTTACCAGAAGAACTGGGGACAGACCTATCGGCCGCCGTCCTTCTGGGAAAAATTTTTCGGCTTCCTCACTCGAATTCTCCCCAAGGTCGGCCCCCTCAAAGTGCTGCAACTCAAAACACCTACGCCAGCGGCGGAAAAACTATTCCAGGCGAGCTTCAACTCGACTCTGGATCGCTACCGAAAGCTTCTAGCCCAGGCAGGTACCGGCCAGCTGGTCCTGCCCAACGAAAATTTTGACACCGGGGCAATCACGGGGCCAGGAATATATCGGCTCAATGATGTGACGCATGCAAAGTTGCTCAACGCGCTTGCCAAGGAGAGTTTCAGTGGTGCTTCGCTCGCGGTTCGGGCCGAGCTTCTGGAATTCTATGGACATCCCGATGCTCCTTACGCGACGAAGCGAAACCGCAAGGACTGGGCAAGAATTCAGGCCGAGCTTGAACAATTGAAGAAGGCAGCTCCGCCAGCGGTTCCACCGGCCGCGGATGTTCCCGCCCAGCCAGGCCTCCCGTCCGAGTAACGGGATGTTCTTCTGTATTTTCTCAGCCTGGAGATTCAGGCTCTATGTGGGAGATACGGCATGGAACCGACTCCAGCTAAGTTCTCGACCCGTGCCATCAAGGCCTCCTTGTGGCTGGGCACGGCCTCGCTGGCTTTTGCCCTTTTTATCAAGATCACTTCTGAACTGCTGGAGCACGAGGTGTCCAGCGTGGACCGTACGATCCTGATCGGTGTCGCAAAGGCACGAGCCCCCTGGCTTACGCTGGTGGCCGTTGATCTGACGGCATTGGGGTCGGTCACACTCGTGGTCCTTATTTCGACCATCGCTTTGTGTGTACTGCTCCTCTTGAAGGACCGGATGGGAGCGCTGCAACTGGTGGCAGCTTCTGTCGGTGCAGGAATTTTAACGACCACCGTCAAGGACTACATTGAGCGGGCTCGCCCCGAGGTCGTTACACAGCTCGTCGAGGTTTCGGGCTTGTCCTATCCCAGCGGCCACTCGCTCGCGGCCGCATCTCTCTATTTGACCATTGCCATTATTGTGTCCCGGCATGTGCAAAGAACTCGAAGTCAAATCGCGATTCTGGCGATGACGGTCGGAATCATACTGCTGGTGGGAATGACTCGCATCTACCTCGGTGTGCATTACCCAAGCG
>JBAUTX010000030.1:0-3236 GCA_049582405.1 Occallatibacter sp.
GTCCCATCCGCCAGGCAGAACTTTGCCCTTCAGCCCCGGTCCAGAGAACGTCCCACCCGTAATCGGCACAATGTTGCGCTTGCCCATCGGCGTCTCGCCCACGGGAATCGAAGACGCCAGCGTCACCTGCTCTTCATACACAAACTTCAGCTGAGGAGGCGCGGGCAGACTCGCCCCAGCCGCTTGTCCGGCTGCGATCGGCGCAGGCAAGAGACCGGCAAGCAGGAAGAGCGCAAAACCCAAAACCTCTCGGCAACCCGTCATCCCCGCAATCCTCGCCGGCTACGCAAGCACCTTGCGCGCTTCCACATCAAAGACCGTCGGATCCGGATCCTTGAAGAAGGCCGCGTGCAGCGACCGCACTGCCTCTTCGGCGTCGTCCTCGTCAATCATGAAGCTCATGTTGATCTCGCTCGCGCCCTGCGAAATCATGCGCACGTTGATGTGGCGCACGGCGTTGAAGACCTGCGCGGCAATGCCGTTCTGCCCTCGGATATCCTCGCCCACCAGGCAGATCAGCGCCTTCTTGCCCTCGTACTTCACATCGGCAAGCTGGCTCAGGTCCGCGGCAATGGCTGGCAGCTTGTCATTTGAGTCCACCGTCAGCGACACGGAGACTTCGCTCGTCGAAACCATATCCACGGCGCACTTGTGCTTGTCAAAGATGGTGAAGATCTCCTTCAGGTAGCCATGCGTCATCAGCATGCGGCTCGCCACCACGTCGATGATGGAGAGCTTCTTCTTGAGTGCAATCGACTTGAACGGGTTCCTGCAGTGCGGCGCCAGCGAGATAATCCGCGTGCCTTCGTTCGTTGGATTCCTGCTGTTCAGCACCAGTACCGGGATGTTCTTTTTCACCGCCGGCAGAATCGTCGCAGGGTGCAGCACCTTCGCGCCAAAGTAGGCCAGCTCCGCGGCTTCTTCAAAGCTGATCACCTTCACGCGCAGCGCGTCCGGGCAGATGCGCGGGTCGGTCGTCATGATGCCGTCCACGTCCGTCCAGATCTCGATGGCCTCGGCACTCAGCGCACCGCCAATCAGCGCGGCTGTGAAGTCCGAGCCGCCACGGCCGAGCGTCGTCGTCAGACCCTCTTCATTTGCTCCAATAAAGCCGCCCATCACGGGCACCTTGCCCTGGTCGACGAGCGGTCGGAGCTTTTCTGCCGCGCGCTTTTCAATCAGGTCGTCCTGTGGCACGGCTTTCTGGAACTGCGCATCGGTGATGATCACCTCGCGCGCGTCTACGTGGGCCGCGGGAATCCCCTGCTCGCAGAATGCAGCCGCAACGATGCGGCTCGAAATGCGCTCGCCATAACTGACGATTAGGTCAGAGATGCGCGGCGTGAGTTCGAGAATGGCGGCAAGTCCGCGCAGAATCTCATCGAGCGAGTCAAACTTCTCATCCACCAGGTTGACGAGCTCGGCGGAGTCCTTCACAAGCGCTGTTGCGGTGTCCCGGTGGCGGGCGCGCAGGCGGGAGCTGATTGCCAGCGCTCCTGTGCGATCTCCGGTGGCGGCGGCGGCAGCAGCGCGCAGGAGCTGGTCGGTCACCTTGGCCAGCGCGCTCACCACCACAACGGGGCGCTTGCCCAGCGCAACGCGCCCGGCCACGATGGATGCGGTACGGGAAATGGCGGCGGGGTCTTCCACCGAGGTGCCGCCGAACTTCATGACAACCAGGCTCATCTTTCGGGTTCCGTCGTTCCTGGCCGCGGGGCTTGCGCCTTCGGTTGGCGGCCGGTTCGGCGCGACGCTCAAGCCGCGCCCTGATCCAGTGGTATGTATGGCCTTCGTTAGGACCGCATCGCGGCGGCAGCCGGTTCCAGCTTACCCAGGCTCACCAGCAGCTCCGCATTCAAAATGGTGGCTCCAGCCGCACCTCGTACGGTGTTGTGCGAGAGCAGAACAAATTTCCAGTCCAGCAAATTGCAGGGGCGCAGACGTCCCACCGTCACCGCCATACCGCGCTCGCGGTTGCGGTCCAGGCGGGGTTGCGGCCTGTCCGGCTGCGCGGCAAACTGCACCGGCTGCGCAGGCGCAAAAGGCAAATCCCTGCCCGCCAGCGGCCGGTACGCATCCCACGCCGCCACAATCTCCTCCGCGGTCGCCTTTCTGCCGAGCTTGATGGAGACGCACTCCGTGTGCCCGTCCACGACCGGCACGCGATTGCAATGCGCCGTAATCTTCGCCGCCAGCGGGGTTACGCTGTGTCCCTCAAGCCTGCCCAGCAGCTTCAGCGTCTCGGCCTCCATCTTCTCTTCTTCGCCGCCGATGTAGGGCACGACATTGTCGAGGATGTCCATCGAAGCCACGCCGGGATAGCCCGCGCCGCTCACCGCCTGCATCGTGGACACAAAGATCTGCTCAATGCCAAAGCGCTCTTCAAGCGGCTTCAGCGCCATCACCAGGCCAATCGTCGAGCAGTTCGGATTCGTCACCATGTACCCGCCCGACTCGCGGCGTGACGCCTGCTCCTCGATGAGATGCAGGTGCTCTGCGTTCACTTCGGGAATCACCAGAGGCACATTCGGCGTCATCCGGAAGGCGCTCGAGTTCGAGAGCACCGCGCATCCCGCCTCGGCAAACTTCGGCTCCAGCTCGCGCGCAATCGGTGCATCGATTGAGGAGAAGATGATCTTCGGCGCGCCGCTTGGGTCGGCGGGCGAGACCATCATCCGGGCAATACGCTCTGGCAGCGGAGTGTCCAGCCGCCACTTCACGGCCTCGCCATAGGGCCTGCCGCTGGAGCGGTCGCTGGCCGCAAGCCAGGTAATCTCAAACCACGGATGGTTTTCGAGCAGTTGAATGTAGCGCTGGCCGACCATGCCGGTCGCGCCGAGGATGCCGATTGGGTATTTGTTTTGCATGGTCCTGAACACTCCAGTGTACAGGAGAGTGGAGTGAGAACAAAGACAGTTGCGGGCGCTTCCGGATGAGGTGCGGCAACCAATCCCCTTCTGTCTTAGTCAGCAATCGCCTCGGGCCGCACCGGCATCGCGCAGCCCTCGCCCACCACCGTCGTCCACTCGCGCACGTGCCAGCGCTTCACCACGCCCTGCACTACGTAGGGATCGGCCTTGGCAAACCGCTCCGCCACCTCCGGCGAATCGCCTTTGAACAGCAGCACGGCGCCATCTGCCGGATCGGCCAGCGCACCGGCCAGCACCAGCTCGCCGCGCTCCTGCGCAGCCCACGCAGAGGCAAGGTGAGCCCGGCGAAACGCGGCGCGCCGAGTC
>JBAUTX010000031.1:0-10096 GCA_049582405.1 Occallatibacter sp.
ATGCTGATCTACATGGCCACGACGAAGCTGCGCGGGCAGACGATTGACATGCGCTGCGTCGACACGATTGCGATGTACCTGTTCTACATTTGCGTCATCGACTTCTGCCTGGAGAGGCTGGGCCTGGTGCACCGCATCTATGAGGCCGATGAGTCGTTCCGCACGCTGGACTTCATGGTGCACACTCAGCTCTTCTTCTCGCAGATTGTGCTGCAGATCTTCCTGGGCACGCTGGTGCCGCTGGCGCTGCTGTTTGTTACTCAGGTGGCGAAGCCCAAGCTGACGGATATCGTGCGCAAGCGGATCTATGTCATCAGCGGCACGCTGATCCTGATCAGCGTCTTTGCGATGCGCTGGAATGTGGTGATCGGCGGGCAGCTGTTCTCAAAGAGCTTCCTGGGCTACACGACGTACAAGATGGCGCTGGTGACGAAGGAAGGGCTGCTGGTTGCCATTGGACTGACGCTTCTGCCGCTCTTGTTCCTGTGGATTCTGGTGAAGCTGCTGCCGCCGTGGGAAGAACAGCACGATGCGCGCGGCGCAGCGGCGGACTAAGAGAGCAGGAGTGGATCGTTCCCTGCGGAATGGGTGAACCCCATGAGCGAGTCTCCCGAGGATCTGGGGCATCTGGCGGCGCGGATCGACGCGCTGGAAAAGCGTGTCCACAACCTTGAACATCCGGAAGAGGCTGAGGCTGAGCGGGCAGCCGCACTGAGGGCTACGCTGGCCGAGCAGCAGGAAGGCCCATCTGTGGAGCAAGCGGTGGGCCTGCTGCCGGTGCTGGGCCGTGCGCTGCTGGGTATTGCGGGTGCGTATGTGCTGCGGGCGGTGGTGGAGTCGGGTGTGCTGCCGCCGCTGCCGGTGGCGGGCCTGGCGCTTGCGTACACCTTTCTGTGGGTGGTGTGGGCCGAGCGGGCGGGGCGGCGGAGCGCGATGGCGGGCGGTGTGTATGCCATCACGGCCGTTCTGATCCTGGGGCCGATGCTGTGGGAGCTGATGCTGCGCTTCCGGACCTTCCCGGCGACGGTGAGCGCGGTGGTGGTGAGCGTGTTTGCCGCTGCGGCGGGAGCGATTGCGTGGAGGCAGGCGCGCTCGCCCGTTGCCAACGTTCTCTTTGCAAGCTTGGCGGTCATGGCGGTGGCGCTGGCGATGGCGACGCATGCGCTGCTGCCGTTTGTGGTTGCGTTGCTTGTGATGGCGCTGGTGAGCAAGGTGCGCATTCTGCATGGGCAGGATGACTGGAACCGGGTGATTGTGGCGCTGGCGGTGGATGCCGGGATTGTGCTGCTGCTGTTCATTTACAGCGCGCCGGAGGCGATGCACCCGGAGTATCCGTCTGTGAGCCGGTGGGCGCTGCTGCTGCCCGGCCTGGTGATTTTTGCCATGGATGCAGCGACCGTGGGCTGGGCTGCGATAGGCGAGGGCAAGAGCCTGCGGGTGTGGCAGACGCTGCAGGCGATGATTGCGTTTGTGCTGGCGGCGGCGAGCGTGCTGACGTTTACTGAGCGGTCTGGAGAGCGCATCCTGGGAGCGGGATGCCTGGCGCTGAGCCTGGTGTGCTACGGAGTGTCGTTCCGTATGTTCCGGCGCGCCGAAGTGAAGAGGAACTTCAGGATCTTTTCGGCGTGGAGCGGTGGCCTGCTGCTTGGGGGGATGCTCTGGAGCCTGCCGGCGGTGTGGGCTGGTGTGGGGTTGTCGCTGGCCGCGATTGTTGTCGTGGTTCTGAGTGTCCGGATGGAGTGCATCACGCTGGACCTGCACGGTGCGGTCTTTCTGGTGGCGAGCGCACTGGCGGTGAGGATGCCTGCGGTGGTGCTGCGCGCCTTCTCAGAGACGACACCAGCATGGCCTGCGGCGAGCTTTCTGATTGTGACGCTTGCGGCTTTGGCCACTTATGCGGTGAGCCGGGAACGGCCGGGAGAGGCGTGGCGGGAACAGACGCTGCACCTGGTGACGGCGGTCGTGGCGGTGTGCGGGGTGTCCGCACTGCTGGTGCAGGGATTGATTGCCTGGATTGCGCATGCGGTGACGCTGAGCGATGCACATACGGCGCTGATGCGCACGCTGTCCCTGTGCGCGCTTGCGCTGGGACTGGCTTTCGCCGGGGCGCGCTGGCAAAGGCTGGAGGCCACGCGCATCGCCTATGCGGCGCTCGTCTTTATGGCGGTGAAGCTCTTCTATGAAGATCTGCGCGTGGGGCGCATGGAGTTCATTGCGGGATCGATTTTTCTGTTTGCGGTGACGCTGATTGCGGTGCCGCGGATGGCGCATCCCAGATTGAAGCATTGATGGAGTCTGCACGGGGTGGCACGGGGTGTCTGCAACTTTCCCGCCATGGATCCTAGAGAAATCCTTTCCTGAGCCGACATAGCAAGTACCTGGCCGGAGCGCGCTGCTTGCCGCTGGATGGCGGAGGCGCGTGGCTGGGCCCCGAGGTTGCATGAATACACAAGAAGCCGGGCAGAGAAACGAGACGTGTGCGGTGGCGTGGGAGCATCTGCGGCTTCCGCCGTTCTCACAGGTTGCTTTGCGGGTGCTCGAGGTGGTGCATCGCGAGAATGCGCAACTGCATGAGCTGAGCGATCTGATTTCGTCGGATCCGGCGTTTGCGGGTGAGGTGCTGGCGATTGTGAACTCGCTGGCGTATGCGCCGCGGTTCCCGATCAACAGCATTCTGCAGGCGATTGCCGTGATGGGCGCCGGGCACCTGCAGGGGCTGTGCCTGACGGTGGGCGTGCGGGGTTATCTGGGGCAGTCGCTTGGCAACCCCTCGATGCGTGCGCTGTGGCGGCATAACCTGGCCTGCGCGGCGATTGCGGAACAGCTGGCCTCGGCTGGCTTCATGGACCGCGACGCGGCGTATACGTGCGGGGTGCTGCACGACGTGGGCCGGATGGGGCTGGCGGCGGTGCGGCCCAGGGAGTATGCGGACCTGCTGTGCCGGCATCGTGGCACGCCCGCGAGCATGATGGAGCGCGAGCGCGAGGTGTTTGGGAAGGATCACTGCGAAGTGGGCCTGGAACTGGTGCGGGAGTGGAAGCTGCCGGAGGATTTCGAGGTCATTGTGGCCGAGCATCACGCGCCGCCGCGGCAGGACGGCGTGTGGGACATGGCGGCGCTGGTGAATCTGAGTTGCCGGATGGCGGATGCGGCGGGCTATGCAGCGTTCCCGGCATGCACGTGCAGCCCCTTTGCGGAGTTGCTGGAGGAGTTGCCGGCGCGGGAGCGGAAGCTGTTTTATACGGATGTGGAGAGCCTGGCCTATGAAGTGGGGCGGAAGATCAACGCGATTGAATTGCTTTGACGACCACAGCGTGCGATAGACGAGCGAGAGCAGGTGGGTGCGCGTGACACGACCTGCTCAACGATGCGGATCGCATGGCGGAGCGGGCGGGTGGCGCGGGGTGCGCCTCATCGGCGACAATCACTGATGCCATGGGACACCACACACGACGCACCTTTATGAAGACTGCCACTGCTGCCACTGTAACTGCCGCCGCCGCTACGCGGAGCCTTGCCGCGCCGAACCGCCAGCGCGTTTTTGTTGCCTCCGGGACGGAGAGCGGAATTCTTGCTTACGACTGGGATGGAGCGACGGGCACGCTGACGCCGGCGGGCGTGGCGGCGAAGGTTTCCACGGTGGACTGGATCACGTTTTCCAAGGACAAGAAGCATCTGTTTGCGGCGTGCGAGGTGGACAGCTTCAACGGCAAGCCGACGGGCGAGGTGGCGAGCTTTCGCGTGAAGGGAACAGGGCTGGAGCCGCTGAGCGCGCAGAACTCGGCGGCGAAGGGGACCTGCCATGTGGCGCTGGATCACACGGGACGCGTGCTGCTGTCGGCCGATTATGGCGGCGGGAGCGCGGCGGCCTTCAAGGTGTCGAGCGGGAAGCTGAGCGAGGCGGTGTGGACGGAGCACTACACCGTGCATGGGCCGAACCCGGACCGGCAGGAGGCGGCGCACGCGCACTTTTGCTCGTACTCGCCGGACAACCAGTTTGCGTATGTGAACGACCTGGGCGGAGACATGATTCACATCTACCGGCTGGATGCCGCGACGGCGCGGCTGACGGGGGCGGGAGCGTTCGAGGCCGAGCCGGGCGCGGGGCCGCGGACGCTGCATTTCCACCCCAACGGGCATACGGCGTATTGCGTGAACGAGCTGGCGTCGACGGTGTACGTGCTGGAGTGGAACAAGACGGACGGGAGCTTCACGCGGACGGCGACGATCGATCTGCTGCCGGATGACTTTCACGGGTTGAGCCGGGCATGCGACACGGTGATCACGCAGGATGGGCGGTTTGTCTACTTTGCCAATCGCGATAACAACTTTCTCTACAGCTTCAAGGCGGACCCGGAGACGGGCGCGCTGACGCCGATGGCGCGGTCGAACTGCGGCGGGAAGATTCCGCGGAACTTTACGCTGGACCCGACGGAGCGGTGGATGCTGGTGGCGAACCAGGACTCGAATCTGCTGAGCGTGTTTGCGCGCGACCCGCAGACGGGCCGGCTGGCCGACCAGGGTAAAAGCGTGGCCGCGGCGACGCCGATGTGCATTCTGTTTTTGTGAGAGGGCAGCTTCTAGCTACTAGCTTCTAGCCTCTAGCCGATTGTGCGGTCCGCCAGCGACTCGATTTAATTTGAGTGTCAGCGGGCGTGGAAGATCGCAAGGGGTGAAGCACGCATTCAGTGAATGTGTCTTTTGACGCGATTGAAGTCGCGCACGAATCCCAAACAACTCTTGATGAAATCTTTGGGAGAGCTGCGCGCTCAGGCGCCGAGCAGGGCGGGGCGATGGAGCCGGGCGGTGTGGTGCGCGGCTTGTTCGTGGGACTCCTCGACGGGGACGGTGGCCAGTTCCCAGGTGGCGCGGTCTTTGAGCAGGCGGGAGACGAGCGCGGTGTGCATGAAGTGACCGGCGCGCTCGGCGACGACGTGACCCTCGATGCGGCGGCCGGCGAGAGCGAGGTCGCCGATGAGGTCGAGAACCTTGTGGCGGACGTACTCATCGCGGAAGCGGAGCGGGCCGTTTTCCGGGCCTTTGGGGCCGAGGACGATGGCGTTTGCCGTGCTGGCGCCGCGGATGAGGCCCATGTCGCGGAGGTGCTGCTCGTCGGCCTTGTAGCCGAAGGTGCGGGCGGCGGCGATGAGGGAGCCGTAGGTTTCGGCGGCGAGGTCAACGCTGGTCTTCTGCTTGCCGATGGGGGCGGGGAACTCGATGGTGTAGTCGATGCGGTAGCCCTTGCCGGGGTAGACGCCGATGAACTTGTTGCCCTCGCGGACTTCGACGGGCTTGAGGACGCGGATGTATTCGCGGCGGCGGCGCTGGGTGCGGATACCGGACCGCTGGAGGGCTGCGACGTAGGGCTGCGCGCTGCCGTCGAGGATGGGCAACTCGAGGTTGTCGAGCTCGACGATGACGTTGTCGACGCCCATGCCGATGAGGGCGGAGAGCAGGTGCTCGGTGGTGGAGATGAGCACGCCCTGGCGCATGAGGCTGGTGGCGTAGCTGACTTTGGCGACGTTGCGGCTGATGGCGGGAATCTCGAAGTTGTCGAGGTCGGTGCGGCGGAAGACGATGCCGGAGCCGGCAGGCGCGGGGAGCAGGCGCATGGTGACGGGAGCGCCGGAATGCAGACCGACCCCGGTAAATTCCAGGTGCTCTGCAATGGTTTGCTCCAGGTGAGCGGATGATGCCAAAAGAACGACTCCTGCCGTGGAAAACGTACGCAACCGTTAGATTAGACGGGGAAATCGGCGGCGTCCTGTGGTATTTTTGCCACACCTTGCATCACAAATGACGAAATTGTCAGATGGGCGCGGCGGTGTGCGCTTCGAGAAGTGATTTGCAATGAATCACTTACTGGCTTCGTGAGGCCGGATGCGGCGGCGAAGGGCAGGAGGGCGGGGTTGCCGGGTCTGGTTCAGGGGATGAGGTTGCGGATACGGCGAGGAGGGTGAAAGCGCGCATACAATCAAGGCCTGTGCTCCGTGACTTCACAAAGTGGATCTGGACGCAGCGGTGGCGTGCGCTGAGCGTTCTGGTGGCGCTGCTGGTGCTGGCGGAAGTGGCGGGCTTGCAGAGCCTTCGCGACCGGGTGGCGGGGATGCGGTCGCCGAATCGCTACGACCTGTTCCATGCCTATATGGCGCAGGAGCTGAACGCGCCGTCGCTGTGCCGCATGATTCCCTGGTCTGTGCGGGTGGGGCCGGGGATCGACGATGCCGCATCGTATGCGCGCTCCGACTGCTACGAGACGGTCGCCGGGAATACGGGGAATCCATGGCTGTGCTGGCAGGTGAAGCGGCTGGGGGCGGTGAGCCTGCGGCATCAGACATCGGTGTGGTCTTGCGTGGCTCGAGCGCGGCGGCATGAGCAGGGTGGCATGGCGTTGGCGCCTGAGGAACTGGTGGAGTTTTTCCGGTTGATGGGGTATGTCCCGGATACGCTGCAGCTGGAGGGCGTGACACCGGCGCTGGTGCAGGTGAAGGCGATCTACCGGGGCCTGACGGATCGAATCGGCGTGAAGACGGGCGGGAGTGCGGGCCGCGATGAAGTGGCCGTAGTGCCGGGCTCGGTGGGTCAGGGGCTGTTGCTGCGGAGGATCGCCGGGTTGATAGGCGACGTGGATGTTCCACTGGCGAGGCGGGCAGGCGATGCGCTGCATGGCGCGTACCTGGCGGACATGGCAGCCATGGCATCGCAGGACTGGCGGTGGTGCATGAAGATTCCGATGGAGATCCAGTTGCACGGCGAACGCTCCGGATTCCGCGACCGGTGCCTGCTGAAGGTGGCGACGGAGACGCGGGATGCGGGGGTCTGTGCGCACCTTAGCCCGGCGGCGAACAAGGCGGCGCCCGACCCATCGGGGAGGCCGCGCGGGGAATCGCTGGCGGCGGACTGCCGGTTGCAGGCGAGTTCGCGATTGCCAGCCGTCACGCACTACGGGCCGGAGGTTCCGGCGGACGATGCGCAGACGCGGGCGCTGCTGGAGGCGCTGAAGGTGGAGATTCCGCGGGCAACGGATCTGCCGCAGGAGCAGATTTACGATGCGTACATGCAGTTTTTGCACGAGCTGAATGGGCGCAAGCAGGATGCGGCCCATGTTGCGGCGCGGCGGCGGCTGATTGCGCATGTTGAGGCGCTGCCTGCGCAGTAAGATTTGGATTTCTCTGAGGGGAATGGAATGGCTGCGGAGTTGGAGCTGAGTGTGTCGATGCGGGCGCTGCTGGCGGGGGCGCGGCGCAAAGAGGCGGAGCTGGTGGAGCGGGTGCGGCGGCTGGTGCTGGCTGAGTCGCCGTCTGACGACAAGGCGGCAGTGGATGCGTGTGTTGCGGTGGCGGCGGCGGAGTGCAGTGCGCTGGGCGGGCGCGTGAAGCTGCACCGGCAGCGGGCGTTTGGGGATGTGCTGGAGGCGCGGTTTGGGCGGCGGAGCAAAGCAGGTGGGGCAAAGCCCGTGATGGTGCTGGGGCATCTGGACACGGTGTGGCCGCTGGGCACGCTGAAGACGATGCCGTGCCGCGTGCGGGATGGGCGGCTGTGGGGTCCGGGGACGCTGGACATGAAGGCCGGCGTGGCGATGGCGCTGACAGCGGTGGAGATGCTGGGTGAGGCGGGACTTCTGGAACGCGAGGTGGTGCTGCTGCTGAATAGCGAAGAAGAGGTGGGCAGCCCGGTGTCGCGGCCGATTACGGAAAAGCTGGCGCGGGAGTGCGCGGCGGTGTATGTGCTGGAGCCGGCGCAGGGGCTGGCGTACAAGACGGCGCGCAAGGGCACGGGGAACTGGCGCATTGATGTGAAGGGCGTGGCGGCGCATGCGGGCGTGGATTTTGAGAAGGGTGCAAGCGCGGTGCGCGAACTGGCGCGTGTGGTGGAGGCGGTGAGCGGGTGGACCGATCTGCAGCGCGGACTGACGGTGAGCGTGGGCGTGGTGGGCGGAGGCAGCAAGACAAATGTGATTCCCGCGGAGGCGTGGGCCGAGGTGGACGTGCGGATTGCGCGCAAGGGCGACGGAGCGCGGATGGAGCGGCGGTTTGCGGGGCTGAAGGTGCGGGACAAGCGGTGTGCGCTGGTGGTGACGGGCGGCATCAACCGGCCGCCGATGGAGCGGACGCGGGGGACGGTGAAGCTGTTTGAGCGGGCGCGGACGCTGGCGGCGGAGCTGGGGTTTGCGCTGGAGGAAGCGGCGACGGGCGGGGCGTCGGATGGGAATTTTACGTCGGCGCTGGGCGTGGCGACGCTGGACGGGATGGGCGCGGTGGGCGAGGGCGCGCACGCGAGCCATGAGCACGTGGTGGTGGAGCATCTGGCTGCGCGGACCGCGCTGCTGGCGGGGATGCTGGCGAGTTAGAGCCAGGGCCGCTCGAATTCGTGCTTTCCCACCCTTGCGGCAAGAACAAAGACGCCGCAAGGATGGGGCACCCGAATGCGAGGGCTCGATGATAGAGCCACAGAGTCACGGTGCTAGAGGTGGTGCAGGTAGTTATCGAGGAAGAAATAGCCTGCGGTGACGAAGCCGATGACGACGACGGTCCAGCGCATGGCGCGCTGGTTGACCTTGCGGCTGTAGTGCGCGCCGAGGTAGCCGCCGATGGCGGCGAGGATGGCCATGACGAGGCAGAACTGCCAGGCGACGCGGCCGGCGAGGATGAAGTTGGCGGTGGGGATGCCGATGGAGACGGCTGCGGTGAGGACCTTGAGGGCATTCATCTCGTGAATGTCGTGGACGCCGCAGAAGCCGAAGAGGGCCATGACGAGGAAGCCACCGCCGGCGCCGAAGTAGCCGACGTAGATGCTGACGATGACCATGCCGATGAGGAGCCATGTGTTGTAGCGGCGTCCGCCGGAGAGCGTCTGGAGCCAGCGGCCGAGCGGGAAGCTCATGGCGAACATGACGGCGGCAAAGAGCAGCAGCCAGGGCAGCAGCTCGCGGAAGCGCTTGTTGCCGGTGTGGAGCAGCAGCCAGCCGCCGATTTCGCCGCCGATGCCGGAGGCGAGGGCGATGGGGACAAGGCTCCAGCCGTACTGGCGGAGGAGCTGGCGGTAGGCGACGAGCGAGGTGAGCTGGCCGGGCCAGAGGGCGACGGTGTTGGTGGCCTGGGCGGTGACGGCGCCGACGCCGATGGCAGTGGTGCTGGCGAGCAGCGCGGGCAGGGACAGGAACGATCCGCCGCCTGCGATGGTGTTGAGGATTCCAGCGAGAAAAGAGGCGGAGGGAAGCCAGACAGCGTGGAAGAGATGAGGGAAAAATGGCTCCATGACTCACTCTATTCTGAAGCGGCGTAAAGAACCATAAAGGATCAGGCATTTTGTTGTACGCAGTGTCACAGGGTGGCGGCTGGGACCGGCTGATACACTCGCGAAGAGAACCACCATGGAGTGATGGGCATGCGGGGAACTGCTTTCTTTTTGTGTATGACGATGGGCGCGATGATGGCGCAGGCACAGAGCGCGGCAAAGCCGGCGACGGGCGCGAAGACCGCGGTGCATCATGCCGCGACAACGGCGACGAAGCTGCCGCCGGGCGTGCCGCCGGTGCATGCGGTGACGAAGACGGAGTTTGCGCTGCGGTATCAGGACATCAAGATTGGCACGGGCGAGCTGGCGCAGCCGAACTGGATCTACAGGGTGCATTACACGGGCTGGCTGGCGTCGGACGGGCGGAAGTTCGACTCGTCGTATGACCATCCGGGGGAGCCGGTGACGGACAAGGACGGCAAGCTGGAGCGGGATGCGAACGGGCAGGTGAAGCTGAGCGGGCCGGAGCCGATTGCGTTTCCAGAGGGCTATGGGCGGGTGATCCCGGGGTTTGACCAGGGATTTGACGGGATGCACGTGGGCGGCAAACGGCGGCTGTTCATTCCGTGGCAACTGGCGTATGGGGCGAAGGGGCGGCCGGGACCGGATGCGGCGCATCCGGGGATTCCGGCGAAGGCGGATCTGATTTTTGATGTGGAGCTGGTGGAGCAGAAAGAACTGCAAATGCCTGCGGGGCATCCGGGGATGATGGGCGGGGGGATGCCTGGACGTCCAGGTGCGGCGATGCCGCCGGGACATCCGCCGGTGACGCCGGGACAGCCCGCGCAGCCTGCACAGC
>JBAUTX010000032.1:0-3196 GCA_049582405.1 Occallatibacter sp.
TCGGTAAACCTTCCCCCATTCCGTCCTCGGCGATTACGCCCAAGGATCAGTACATCCATCGGCGTCGATTTCTGCGCGGGGCTATCTCGGGCCTGGCCACGGCAGGCGCAGTGGCTTTGGGCGCGGATCGCCTCTCGCAGTTCGTTTCACCGCCAAGCAGCGTATTTGCAGGGACGAAGCTGCAGACTGTCCCGAGCACGCTGACTACCACAGGCGAGCAACTCACGAGCTACCAGGATGTGACCACCTTCAACAACTACTACGAGTTCGGCGTGCAGAAGTACCAGCCCGCACAAAATGCAGGCGGTCTGCCCACTCGACCCTGGACTGTGCGAGTCGAAGGGCTGGTGAAGGAGCCCAAGACCATTGATATTGAAACGCTGCTGCAGTTGCGGCCGCTGGAAGATCGTGTCTATCGCCATCGCTGCGTTGAGGCGTGGAGCATGGTGATTCCGTGGGTGGGATATTCTCTGTCTGAATTCATCAAGCAATGCGAACCACTGAGCCACGCAAAGTATGTGCAGTTTCTCTCCTACTATGACAATCGCGTGGAGAAGTGGGGATCAGAATCGACGATCCAGTGGCCGTACTCAGAGGGTCTGCGCATGGACGAGGCCATGAATCCGCTGACACTGCTTGCCTTCGGAGTGTATGGTGAAGTGCTCCCTAATCAAAATGGAGCTCCGATTCGCATTGTGGTGCCGTGGAAGTACGGATTCAAATCTGCCAAGTCCATTGTGCGGGTGCGCTTCATTGAACGGGAGCCGCCCACGACCTGGAATGAACAAGCCCCCAACGAATACGGCTTTTATTCCAACGTCAATCCCAACGTAGATCACCCGCGATGGAGCCAGAAGACGGAGCGCAGGATTGGCCTGCCCTTCTATGCGCAGCGGCGCACGACGCTCATGTTCAATGGATACGGTGACCAGGTGGCTTCTCTCTACAATGGGATGGACCTGAGGAAGAACTTCTGAGTGCTTCGTCTCGCACGCCTCGCGTCGTGAATTCGATGAAACCTTCGATGCTCGTCTTGCTCAAAGTATTCGTCTGGGCGGCCTGTCTGGCGCCGCTTCTTTGGCTTGCCTGGTGCGCAATCACCAACACGCTTGGCCCCGATCCGACGGCGACCATCACATTCACGACGGGCCTCGTGACGATCAGGCTGCTGGCGATTTCACTCGCTATGACGCCGATTCGAAGACTGCTTCCGCGGTTGAGCTGGATCATCAAGTTTCGGCGCCTGGTAGGGCTCTTTGCCTTCTTCTATGCATCGCTGCATCTGATGACCTGGGTGGCGCTGTACACGGGCTTCGATCTTCACGCAATGGCTTCGGATGTTGTGAAGCGCCGCTACATCACGGTCGGGATGGCGGCGTGGCTGTTGCTTCTTCCCCTGGCTGCGACCTCGACCAACTGGGCGATTCGCAAGCTAGGTGGCAAGCGCTGGAACAGACTGCACAAGCTGGTGTACATTGCTGCGCTGTGCGGCGTGATTCACTACTGGTGGCAGGTGAAGCCGGGCGTCCTGACCCCGGTGACGATTACGGTTGTGATCGCTCTCCTGCTGCTTGCGCGCCCGATACTGGCGTACACGAGTCGGCGCAGATCGTCAGCTTCAGCGGCAGGAGCAGCGAGTCTTTGACTGGCCAAACTGGACCGACCTACTGAAACCGCAGGACCGCTTGCGCGACAGGCAAAAAGCTCCTGCGATGGAGCGGAGTCGGCCCAAGGCGGGCCAAGGCCTCTTTGTGGCTGGGGCACGGGTATCCCTTATGGCGCGCGAGGCCGTAGCCTGGAAACTCACGATCCAGTTCAACCATCAGGCGATCGCGGTGTACCTTGGCAAGCACGCTGGCGGCAGCGATGGAAATGCTTGTCGCGTCGCCCTTGATGACAGCCTGTTGCGGCCCTGTCCAATGGATATTGTCTCGACCGTCAATGAGGAGGTAATCGGGGCTCAGAGCCAGCTGGTCCACAGCCTTATGCATGGCTAGAAGCGACGCCTGACGGATGTTGATGCGATCGATGGTCGCCGCATCGACCGCAGCAATGGCCCAAGCCACGGCTTGGGCGCGAATTTCCTCTTCCAGTGCAATCCGTTTCTTTTCGGTCACTTGTTTTGAATCATTGAGGCCGGGCAGGTGGCATCCCCTGGGCAGTATGACGGCGGCAGCGACAACCGGGCCGAAGAGCGGCCCCCGGCCGACCTCGTCGACCCCCGCGATGCGAAGTGCACCGTGCTTCCGCGCGACATCTTCAAGCACCCAACCACAGACTGGAGCCTTATGCATGCAAGCAGTATAGAAAAAGCAAGCCCCCGACGATGCGCCGGGGGCTGCGTGGTTTGAGCTGATTGCGATCTAGGCCTTTGCGGTGAGGCGCTCGACTTCCTTCAGGCGGGCTGCTTTGCCGCGGAGTCCGCGGATGTAGAACAGCTTGGAGCGACGCACCTTGTAGCTCCGAATTTTTTCGATCTTGTCGATCACTTTGGAGTTGAAAGGGAAGATGCGCTCCACACCTTGACCAAAGCTCATCTTGCGAACCGTGAATGTGCCCTGGGGTCCGCGATTGATGGCGATCACCAAGCCCTCAAAGGCCTGCAAGCGCTCCTTATCGCCTTCCTTAATCTTGACCTGGACGCGAATCTGGTCGCCGGGAACAAACTCCGGCAGATCGGTGCGCTTCAGCTTGTCGGCCAAACGCTGCATGACGGGATGAATAGACATAGTGGTTTCCTACACTTGGACTCAGAGTTTTCAGTTTATCAGAGAACCTGTGAACCTGCCTACTGCATCCTCGTGCAGAGCAGGGAAATGGCCCTTTCTGCATCGGGTCAGCGAATCAAGGGGAAATAGGATCGAGTCTGAGCCTGGTATTCCAGAAACTCTTCCTGAAACACGTTCGCAAGTCCGAGATCATCCGCAGCAGCCCGTAATTCAATGCCGAGGATAAGCAGGAAGAAGCCGGGTACCATCATGAGCCACCAGGTCCTTGTCACTGCCGTCGCAGCCGCAAGGAAGATAAGCGAGGTGTAGACGGGATGGCGAATGCTGCTGAAAATGCCCGATCTAGGCAGCCTTGGGTGGCGCTCATCCTCCGGCATCCAGAGCTTTCTTCTCGTGCCAGCGATCGCAGCCACGGAGATGACAAATGACACTAAAGCCAACACAATCGCGGCTTTGAGGAACAAAGC
>JBAUTX010000033.1:0-15723 GCA_049582405.1 Occallatibacter sp.
GCCATCAGGGCGCGTTGGGCATCGTTGACCTTGCCCGTGGGGTCGTTGTGAAAAGCGAGTCCGTAGGAATTGGTGAAGGCGTCTTCAGAACTGGCGCCGGGCTGCCAGGCTGCAGCTGCGCCAAAGAGAATGCCGAACCAGTTTTCGTCGAAGATACCTTCGCCGTCGTCGTTCCAAACGGTGTTGAGCAGGCCCTTGGCGCCGAGCTTCTGGCCGTCGCGCACGAAGTTGCGAATGTTGCCGAGGGCTTCGTTGTTGTTGGGGTAGACGCGGTTCCAGTTGTTGACGCCGGTGGCGACCCACGTTTCAAGGCCCGCATTGGTGAAGGGCAGAATGTCCCTGGTGAAGTCGGGCCGGGCGTCGTAGATCCATTGGACGGCGATCATATCCTTGGGCAGCGTGCCGACCAGTTCGGGCGACTTGCCCGCGATGTCGCCCCAGAAGAGGAGTTGCTTGTGGAGCGGCGCGAGGGCAGTGTGAATGCGCGTGAGGAAGTCGAGATAGACGGGGCTGAGACCCTTCTGCTGTACTTCGGCGCGTGTGCGGCCGAGGCCGAGCTCGAAGGTTTCGTCGGCGCCGATGTGCGCGTAGGGGCCGGGGAAGACTTTTGCCAGCTCGGTGAACCAACTGGTGATGAGCGGCAGAGTGGCCGGATCACCCGGAGCCAGCACGGAGCCGTGTGGAGTTTCGCCGAGCGGGGCGTAGTCGTCGAACTTGAGAACGTGGTGCAGATGGCCGAAGGACTCCTGCTCGGGAATGATGGTGATGTGATATTTCGCCGCGCAGGCGACCATCTCGCGGGCTTCGTCGGGCGTCATGGCTCCGCCGGGAAAGGCCGCGACGGGCGAGCTGGCGTAGGCAAAGGTGGCCTCAAAGTAAGGCGAGAAGATGTTGTATTTGAAGGCCGCCAGGGTGCGCAGCTCGCGCTTGAGGAAGTCCATGTTTGGGAGCGGCCCGCGCGACCAGTCGTCGGAGACGCCGCGGTGCGGCATGGCCGGCCAGTCACGCAGGGTGGGCGCGAGCAGCGTGCGCGCATTGCCGGCGCCACGGATGAGCTGCTTGACGGTCTGCGCGCCGTAGAAGACACCCGTTGCAGTGTCAGCGATGACGGCGAGGCCGCGGGAGCCTTCGGGGACCAGGATGTAGCCCTCGTCGTGCATGGCGGGGTCGAGCGTGAGGGAGTGGCGGGCGAGGAGCTGTTTTGCGGAGGCGGTGTCAGCGTGCAGCAGGCGAACGGTGACGGCGTCGTGGACGGCGGCAGAGACGCCGCGGGCCTTCAGCGCGTCTGCAAGGTCGCTGGCGGCGAACTCGTCGTCTGCATTGTGCTCGGCTTCAATGCGAATGCCGCCTGAGCCGAGAGGAATGGCGGCGACGGCGGTGCACTCGCGCGGCGCCGGGATGAGGTGGAGGTCGGCGCAGGCAGGCGCGGACTGCGCTGCCGCATTGAGAGTCCAGACCGCGCACAAAGCAGAGAGAGAACCAACGAAAACAAGAGAACGCATGAGATAGCCCCGCACAAACGAAATCGGTGCAAGGCTACATCATGGCTTGGTCGCGTGTATACCCGGCGGGTAGCACCCTATCGCAGGCTGCGCAGCGCAGGATAGAGTTTGCGCCAGTGCGCATAGCCGGAGTTGTAGGCGGCAACGTCGGCGGAGTCTGGAACGATGCGCTGGGCCACTTCAATTGCCTGACCGCAGGCCGCATCCAGATTGGGCCAGTGGCCCGCGCCGACGCCTGCGAGCAGCGCGGAGCCGAATGCGCCGCCTTCTTCGGCGGTGAGGACTTCGACGGTCTGGTTGTAGATGCCTGCCTGAATCCTGCGCCAGAGCGGGCCGCGTGCGCCGCCGCCGCCGAGGCGCACGGCACTGACGGGAATGCCGAGTTCGGCGAAGAGCGTGAAGGTGTCCTGCAGCGAGTAAGCGACGCCCTCGAGCACTGCGCGCACAAAATGCGCGGCGGTGTGGACGGAGCTGATGCCGGCAAAAGCCGCGCGGACCTCGGGGTCGAGATGCGGCGTGCGCTCGCCGAGCAGATAGGGAGCCCACTGGAGGCCCTGACTGCCAGCGGGAATCTTTTCGGCGGCAGAGGTGAGGGTGTCGTAGTCCTGCGTGGCGAAGAATGTCTCTTTGAGCCAGCGGAAGCTGAGGCCTGCGGATTGCGTGACGCCCATGACGTGCCAGACGCCGGGGACGGCATGGCAGAAGGTGTGCAGGCGGCCCTTGGGATCACGTGTGGGATTGGCGGTGGCGGCAAAGACGACGCCGGAGGTGCCTATGGTGGCCGAGACGGAGCCCGGCTGCAGAATGCCCATGCCCACTGCGCCCGCTCCCTGGTCACCCGCGCCGGCGACGACGGGTGTCCCGGCGGCAAGGCCGGTGTGAGCGGCGGCTGACTCGCTGATGCGCGCGCAGACCTCGGGCGATTCATAGACGCGCGGGAGCCAGCTTTCGGGAATGCCCGCGGCCTCGGCGACTTCGCGCGACCAGCGGCGATGGGTGACGTCAAGCAGAAGCGTGCCACTCGCCTCCTGGACGTCGATGGCGAACTCGCCAGTGAGGCGGTAGCGGACGTAGTCCTTGGGGCATAGGATGTGACGCGTCTTTGCGAAGATCGCGGGCTCGTGCTTCTTGACCCAGAGCAGCTTGGTCAGCGTGAAGTTGGGCAGGGCAGGGTTGCAGGTGAGCTCGATGAGCTTGTCGTAGCCAATCTTTTCGTGGAGCCAGTCACACTCGGGCTGGGTGCGCGTGTCGCACCAGATGAGCGAAGGGCGCAACACCGCGCCGTTCTCATCGAGCAGCACGGCGCCATGCATCTGGCCGGTGAGGCCAATGGCGGCGATGGGCTGCTTAGGCTCGGGCGCGGCGGCCAGTGCAAATCGGATGGCCTCCTGCGCTGCGCGCCACCAGTCTTCAGGATCCTGCTCGGCCCAGCCGGGATGCGGCGTGCGGAACGGCGCGTGTTCGCTGGAGGCGCTGGAGATAACCTTGCCCGCTGCATCGACAACGACCGCTCGTGTGCCGCCTGTACCGACATCCATGCCAAGGAACCACATCGTCGTTCACCTCAATCGCATAAATCGGTTTTCTCAACGCTGAAGCATATCAGCTTTCCTGCTGCGCGCAAAAGGCAATCCGCCGTCCTGCCACGGAAGGCTTTGCATGATCCACCCTGCGGCGCAGGACGCAGGCACTGGCAAGAGCCAGCGCACGGCACCATCGTTTAACATCTGACTCACCACCGCGTCCAATCAGAGCCGTGCTTCCCCGAGTCGACGGCACTCAGCAAGAAAGAGGTCACCCCATGAGCACGAACGCACCTTCCCCGGATCACATTCTCCAGACCGGTATGTCCTTCTGGGCTTCGAAAACCCTCCTCAGCGCCGTTGAGATGGAGGTGTTCACCGAACTCGCGAAGCATCCCGAAACCCTCACATCGCTCTCCGGTCGTCTCGGTCTCCATCCGCGCTCCGCCCACGACTTTCTTGATGCCCTCGTCGCCCTTGGCTTTCTCGAGCGTCACGATGGCGTTTACTCCAACGCACCCTCCGCCGATCTCTTCCTGGACAAGCGGAAGCCTACGTACATTGGTGGCATCCTGGAGATGGCCAACAAGCGCCTCTATCCCCACTGGGATAAGTTGACCCTTGCGCTGCGTACCGGCGAACGCCAGAGCGAAGCAGCCGGGACAACCGATGCGACGTTTAGTTCGCTTTATGCCGACCCCGCGCGGCTGAAGGGCTTTTTGCGCGCCATGACGGGCATCAGCCGCGGATCGAACATGGCCATCGCATCGAAGTTTCACTGGGACAAGTACACGACCGCTGCCGACTGCGGCACGGCACAGGGTGACCTGATTGTGCAGATTGCGCTGCACAATGGGCACATCTCGGGCATTGGATTCGACCTGCCTGAGGTTGCTCCCATCTTCGAGGAGCACGTCGAGGCGCACGGTCTTTCTTCGCGCGTGCGGTTCCAGCCGGGCAATTTCTTTGAGCATCCCCTGCCGAACGTGGACGTGATCCTGATGGGGCATATCCTGCATGACTGGAGCCTCGATGAAAAGAAGTCGCTCATCCGCAAGGCCTACGAATCTCTGCCCGAAGGCGGTGCGTTCATTGCGTACGACGCAATTATTGACGATGATCGCAAGCAGAATGCGTTTGGGCTACTGATGAGCCTTAATATGCTGATCGAGACACCCGGCGGCTTTGATTACACGGGCGCCGATTGCATCGGCTGGATGAAGGACGCCGGCTTCCGCGGAACACGCGTCGAGCACCTCACCGGCTACGACTCAATGGTCGTCGGCACCAAATAAAAGTGGGATGCAGGTGGAGGGAGCGGGAGCCGTCTGCATCTCACAATAGAGTACGAAAGTCCGGACTGTGACGCCCCGCACAAGCAAGGAGCTTGCGCCGGGCGAGAATGGTTGCGTGAGGCCGTGAAGGCTCCTGCAGCCCCGGCCTGGGAGAAACCACACGATGAGCGATCTTGCCCCTCTTGCCGAAGCTGTAGCCGTTGATCCGCTGGTGGGCCATCCGGCGGACTACCACGTCTTCCACAAATTCCTTGAACGCTGCAAGTGCCTGCCGGCGATTACGACGGCGGTGTGCTGGCCGTTGAGCGATGTGGCGCTGCGCGGCGCGGTGGAGGCGGAAGCCGCCGGATTGATTGAGCCGACGCTGGTTGGCGATGAAGAGGGAATGAAGGCGCTGGCAGCGAAGATCGGCGTGGACATCTCGCGGTATCCGATTGTGCATGCAGAGACCGAGGCGAAGGCTGCCGAGATCAGCGTACAAATGTGCCGCAGCGGCAAGGCGCAGGCGATGATGAAGGGCAGCCTGCATACCGATGAGTTGATGAAGGTGGCGATGGCGCGCGATACCGGGCTGCGCACCTCGCGGCGCATTTCGCACGTGTTTGTGATGGACACGCCGGCCTATGCGCGGACGCTGCTAATCACCGATGCGGCGATCAACATCAAGCCGGAGTTCGAGGACAAGATTCACATTGTGCAGAACGCGATTGATCTGGCGCATGCGCTCGGGATTCCGGAGCCGAAGGTGGCGCTGCTCTCTGCGGTGGAGACGGTGAATCCGAAGATTCCTTCGACGATGGAAGCGGCGGCGCTGTGCAAGATGGCGGACCGCGGGCAGATTACAGGCGGCATTCTGGATGGGCCGCTGGCTTTTGACACCGCCGTGAGTGTGAAGGCGGCCAAGATCAAGCATCTGATTTCGCCGGTAACGGGGCAGGCGGACATCCTGGTGGTGCCCGACCTGGAGAGCGGCAACATGCTGGCCAAGCAGCTGGAGTACCTGGGCGGCGCGCAACTGGCGGGCATCGTGCTGGGAGCGCGGGTGCCGGTGATTCTGACGAGCCGCGCGGACTCCGCCGAGACGCGACTGACGAGCTGCGCGGTGGCGGTGCTGCTGCATTACGCGACACATCCGGAGCCGTAAGAAGAGAAGAGTACGCACACAACACATCGGGCGCCGTTCAGGGATGGAGCGGCGCTCTTGCCGTTCTTGCACACCTTGCGCACTTCTGGTGACGTTTGCTCTGGCAGAGTATCTAACCTACTGCATGACGACCAGGCGCGGAAGACGTGTATCGGATACCTCTCTGGCCCTCACCTGCAAAGGAGTGAATCCATGGCTTCTCATACGCACCAGGAAACGAAGACAGCCCGGATGAATCTCTCCGGCGGTTTTACACCTGAAGAAGTCAAGAATCTATCCAGCGTTCTGAATGCGCTGCTGGCGGATGTGTTTGCGCTCTATCTCAAGACGAAGAACTTCCACTGGCATGTGACTGGTCCCCACTTTCGCGACTATCACCTGCTGCTGGACGAACAGGCCGCAGAGCTTTTTGGCCTGACGGATGTGATTGCCGAGCGGGTGCGCAAGGTGGGCGGCAACACGATTCGCTCGATCGGCCACATCGCGAAGCTGCAGCGGATTGCCGATAACGATCAGGCATTTGTAGACGCCCGGGAGATGCTGCTGGAACTGCAGGCGGACAACAAGGCGCTGGTGGAAAGCCTGCGCGCGGCGCACGAAGTGACCGCCAAGGCGCATGACTTCGCCACGACAAGCATGATCGAGGTGTGGATCGACGAGGCCGAGCGCCGCGCCTGGTTTCTGTTCCAATCCGCGCATTGACGCATCGGCAGGCGACTAGCCTTCCTGTAGCTCCATGCTGAGCCTGGGGAAGGCCTCGGCTGGTTTGATTGACGCGCATCTCGCGCTGTGCGGTAGACGTCTGCGCTGGTTCTAGTCCATGGCGATGCTGAGCTGATGGCGGACGTCGGCGCCGCGAATCCAGAAGATGACATCGGTGGCGATGTTGGAGGCGTGGTCGGCGATGCGCTCGAGGCTGCGCGAGACCATGAGGCCGTTCATGGCCTGCTGGGTGAATTGCGGCCTTTCCTGAATGAGCTTGAGCAGATCAGCGTGGGCTCGGCGGTTCATGCGATCGATTTCGTCGTCCATCTCGCGTACGGTGTCGGCGAGGCGGGCATCGCCTTCGATGAGGGAATGGATGGCGGTGCGGATCATGCGGCCGGCATATTCGCCCATGACGGAAAAGTCGACGGGCAGATCGACGTATTCGGTTTTGACGATGTCGCGGGTGCGGCGGGCGATGCCCATGGACTGATCGCCGATGCGCTCGAGGTCGCCGTTGATTTTGATGACGGCGAGGATGAAGCGCAGATCGATGGCCATGGGCTGCTCTTTGGCGAGCAGCTCGTAGGCCATCTCGTCGAGTTCGCGCTCGGCGGTGTTGATGGCGGTTTCGTTCTGCTTGACGTACTGGCAGAGGGAGAGATCGCGCTGGAGATAGGCCTCGACCGCAGACTCGACTGCCTGCTGCGAAAGGGCAGCCATGGCAAGGAGCTTGTCCTTGAGTTCGGCGAGCTGCTGTTGAAAGTGAATGCGCGGCACGAGCTAACCTTCTCCTACTCTTGATTGTGCACCAAGGGATGTTACCGGTTTGCAAATTTCCGGACGGGCACCAGAAGGATTACTGCACTTTGGGCACTTCGCGTCCCACTGGTTGGACGCGGCAGTGTCTGTTTGGATGTTCTAGGCTGGTTGTATGAGTCTGGCAGAGAACCCGATGGTCACGTATGACGCAGCTGCTTGCGATGCGCGCGACATGTACAAGCTGATGAGTGGCATCATTGTGCCGCGGCCCGTGGCGCTGGTTTCAACGGTGGATGAGCAGGGCCAGGTGAATCTGGCGCCGTTCAGCTTTTTCACGGGCGTGGGCTCGGTGCCTCCGACGGTCTTGTTTTGTCCGACGCTGCGGCGTGCAACGGAGGGCGCGGCGGGGCACCGCAAGGACACGCTGCACAACGTGGAGCTGACGGGCGAGTTTGTGGTGAACGTGGTGAGCGAGGCGCTGGCAGGTGCGGCGAACGCGACGGCGGCGGAGGTAGCGCCCGAGGTGGACGAGTTTGAGCTGGCGGGGCTGACGCCGGTGGCAAGCGAAGCGGTGAAGCCGCCGCGGGTGGCGGAGTCACCGGCACAGATGGAGTGCAAGCTGCTGCAGGTGATCTATACGGGGCATGTGCCGGGGGCGGGCGTGATTGTGCTGGGCGAGGTGCTGCGCTTCCATGTGCGGGAGGACCTGGTGGACCATTTCCGCGTGGACCCGGTGGGACTGGCCGCGGTGGGACGCATGGCAGGGAACACGTGGGTGCGGACCCGGGACCTGCTGGAGCTGGCGCGGCCCAAGTAAGCACTCTTGTCGCTGCGGTCACAGCGGTGGGCTGGGAACCGGCCTATCGTGAGGGATTGATGGACCTGACGAGGGCTGCTCCCGGCTCGGGAAGGAAGCTCATGAGCGTCGATTTGAAACCCATTCAACTGCATGGCTGGCACCGTCCGGGCAGACGCGGGCAAGGCTTTGCTGTCTTGCTGTGCGTGCTGGCGCTGGCGGGCTGCCGTGCGAAGGCGAATGCCGCAGGAGGGGCTGACATGGAATTGACGATACCCAGCTTTCATCAAGGACAGATTCCGGTGGAGCACACGTGCGACGGAGCGGACCGCTCTCCGCAGATGACGTGGACCGCGCCGCCGGCAGGGACGAAGAGCATGACACTGGTGGTGACCGATCCGGATGCACCGGCGGGAACGTGGGTGCATTGGGTGCTGTTTGACATGCCCGCGGACCGGCACCAACTTGCAGCCGGCGTGCCGGCCCAAGCGCAACTGGCGGATGGCGGACGGCAGGGGCATAACGACTTTGGGCGGATCGGCTATGGCGGTCCGTGCCCGCCGGGCCACTCCGTGCATCGCTACTTCTTTGATTTGTATGCGCTGGACGCGATGCTGGGGCTGGAGCCGGGTGCAACGCGGGCCCAGGTGGAAACGGCCATGCGCGGGCATATCCTGGCACATGCGCAGGTGATTGGGCGCTACGGGCGGTAAGCATTCCGGGCTGATTCCGTGGAGAGCGAGGAGTCCGGCCCCTCAAAAAGCGAAGATTTGACGAATCCAGCTTCGGGATTTCGTGCACGATTTCTGTGGAAAAGAAAAATATTGGATGGGGGGTGGGGGTTTTCCCGAATTTTGTATAAACCTTGTGGAATGAGTGAAGCGGTCTGCAGTCTCGGTGAAAAGGCGAAGAAAAGACGCAAGGGGCAGAGGTAGGGGTGGTCGCGCAGCGGGCGAAGCCGTGGGTAGAAACGAGCCGGTGCGGGTTGGAGGGCGCAGATTTCATGGATGGTTCTATTGTGCGCTTGGGGTGGGAGTGAATGTGCAAATTGGCGGGTGGAAAATTGCGAATGGAATGAGGGAGTTAGAAGAAAAATGCGGCGGGCGGGGGTTGACAGGAGAAGGAGCTCCTAGCTTCTAACTGGACTGAGTGGGGTTGGGGATTCCCACCTTAACCGCTGCACTTCGGTCACTCGGGATGGGAAAGGGGCATGGGTTCGTGGTTTTCCCACCTTAACCGCTGCGCGCGAGGCGCGCATCGGCGAAGGTGGGGCACCCCGGCACCCGGCCGGGCCAGAAAAGGCCCTTACTCCGTGAGGATCTGCTTTCCAGGGGCTGACGCCGCCGGTTCTCTCCGGTGGCGGGTCAGGCGGACATTTCTGCGCCTTTGGCTTCGTGGCCGAGGGAGGCGAGGATGGCGAGCGTGATGGCGACGAGGAGGACGGTTCCGGCGAGGACGGCGGGGTAGTTGCCGGACCACTCGGCGAGGCGGGCCTGAAGGACGCCGTTCCATGAGGTGATGAGTCCGCCGAGCTGGTAGGCGAGGCCGGGGGCGGTGGCGCGGACGGGCGCGGGCGAGAGCTCGGTGAGATAGGCGGGAACGACTCCCCAGGCGCCCTGGACCATGAACTGCATGACGACGGCGCCGGTGGCGAGGGCGAAGGCGGAGTGTCCGAAGGCCCAGAGCGGGATGACGGGTAGTGCGAGGAGCGCGGCAACGATGATGGCGCGCTTGCGGCCCCACTTTTCAGAGAGAACACCAAAAACAAATCCGCCGGCGATGGAGCCGAAGCCGTAGAGGACCCCGATGAGGCCGACGGTTTGCGGGGTGAGGTGCATCTGGACGGAGAGGAAGGTGGGGTACACGTCCTGCGTGCCGTGGGAGAAGCTCATGAAGGCGGTCATGAGGAGGATGAGGAAGAGGAAGCGGGGCAGGAATTGGGTGATGTGGGCGGGGATGAGGCGGGCGGAAGTTTTGGGTTTGGGTGCGGCGGCGCGGGCGAGCCAGACGGGGCTCTCCTGAACGCGGGTCTGGATGTAGAGGACGAGCAGGGCGGGGCTGGCTCCGACGAGGAAGAGGCCGCGCCAGCCGATCCAGTGGAAGAGCAGGCCGAAGGCGGCGGAGGCAAGGATGGAGCCGAGGGCGTAGCCCTCCTGGAGGATGCCGCTGAAGGTGCCGCGTCCCTCTTTGGGGAGGGATTCAAAGGTGAGGGCGGCGCCGACGCCCCACTCGCCGCCCATGGCGATGCCGAAGAGGGCGCGGAGGGCGAGCAGGACGGGGAGCGACGGGGCGAAGGCGCAGGAGAACTCGATGACGGAAAAGCTGAGGATGTTGAAGATGAGGATGGGGCGGCGTCCGTAGCGGTCGGCGAGCATGCCGAAGAGGAGCGCACCGACGGGGCGGAGGGCCTGTGTCCAGAAGACGGCGGCGAGGACGGCGGAGGGGCGCGTGTGGAAGTCGGTGGCGATGGCCTTGACGCAGAAGATGAGCAGGAAGAAGTCGAGGCTGTCGAGGGTCCAGCCGAGGAAGGAAGCAATGAAGGTGTGGCGCTGCGCGGAAGTCAGGCGCTGGAAGTCTTGAAGGAAGGACATCAGACGGAGGATAGCAGAGGGATTTGAGGGAAAAAGATGGCCTGCCCGGAGGATTGGGGCAGGCCGTGGAACTTCTCGCGTGGAGAAGAACGATCGCCTGTTGGGGGCGGCGGGCGAGCCGGTGCCTGGCGGCAGCGCCGCGGCAGTGGACCGTTGGGGCAAATGAGCATGGGCAAGGGGCGGAAGGACGCTGTGATTTAAATCACACGTGCAGGTGAATCATGTCACTGCCGCCGAAGGCAAGGGTGCTCAAAATCAGGAGTTAATGGTGGACGCAGGCGCCGGCAGCGGCGCCATGGGTCTTTCAGGGGCGAGAGCGGCGGGCGTCACGTTGCGCGCGTTCTCGAGCCGAGTGAGGCAGAGGTCCTGCAATGCCAGTGAAAGCGATGAGAGACAGGCAGGATGCGGGCACGCAGGGGAGGCAGATATGAGCTTTCGGGGCGGTCTGAAGACGATTGTCGTGGCGACGGCGCTGGATGGGGGGTCGGACGGTGCGCTGGAGTACGCGCGGAAGCTGGCAAGCGCTTATGGGGCGCGGATTGTGCTGGCGCATGGGCTGGATCCGATGGAATACGCGGACGTGGATGCGGTGCCGGGGCGGGTGCTGAAGAAGCTGCCGGACGAGACTCGTGCGGCGCTGGACCGGATGGCGGCGGATCTGCTGCAGGAGGGGATTCACAGCCACTCCGAGGTGCGGCAGGGCGAAGTGACGGAGATGCTGCTGACCGTGGTGCGGCAATATGAGGCGGGGCTGATCCTGGTGGGCACGAAGGGACGCTACGGCGCGGGGCCGGTGGCTGTGGGTTCAGTGGCGGAGCAGCTTGTGCGGCGTGCTCCGTGTGCGGTGATGGCGGTTGCGGCGGACTGGAACGCAGGGCCGTTCCGGCCGGAGCCAGGCGGCCCGGTGATGCTGGCGCTGGAGCGGAATGAGGCGATGCGCGCGGCGGTGGATACGGCCATCTCTCTGGCACAGACGTTCAAACGCCCGCTGCTGGTGGTGCATGCGCGGACGGCGGCGGAGGCTTCGGCGTTTTTGAATCCCGGTGCAACGACGCAGGAGCAGTTTGGGATTGAAGCGCCAAAGGGCATGGCAGTGCGGTGCCTGGTGAAGGATGGAACGCCCGTGGACGCGGTGGTGGCGGCGATTGAGCAGCACCGGCCAAGCGTGCTGGTGATGGGCGTGAAGCGGACGAGCGGGACTCCTGGGCCGCATGGTACGGCGTTTCTGCTGCTTGCCCGGTCCCGGGTGCCGGTGATCTGTGTGCCTCCGGACCCGGTTCTGGAGGAAGGCAGAGCCGAGATTCAGCTCGAAGCCGTTGGCGGATGAGTGAGCGGCTGGCAAGGCGCCGGTGGGCGCGTGGAAGCCGTGATGGAAACGCGGGTGGGAAGTTGGGCCGGCGAGAAAGACCTGCAAGGACATGGGCGCGGACCCGACGCATTTTTGTTGTTTTTGAAGAGAAACGGGAGCCGGCACAGCGAAAGACCAGACCCGGATGTGAAGAAGATTCTGACCCAATGCAGCAATGGGGAGGCTGAAGCGTGGAAACGCAGATGCAAGCTAGACAGGTAGTTCGTGCGGCGGCGCATCCGCTGGCGGAGCTGCTGGACTGTCCGCCAGAGACCGCCAGCCTGCTGAGCGCGGCGACAGAGACCCTGAACTTTGAGGCTGGGAATACGATTTTTTGCCAGGGAGAGGCGTGCAGGGGACTCTATGTGGTGCTTGCCGGGCAGCTCCAGCGAAGGACGGAGCGGCTGGATGCCAGGCTGACGCTGGGACAGGTGCGCGCAGGAGAACTGGTGGAATTGGCCGCGGTGCTGGGGGACGGGCAGCATACCTACACGCTGAAGGCTGTGAGCGGGGGAACGATGCTGCTGCTGCCGATGGTGGCGCTGGAGGACGCCTTCAGGGCGCATCCGCCGCTGCGGATGCAGCTGCTGGAGGAGTTGGCTCGGGAGGTTTCCCGGGCCTATGAGGCATGTTTTGCGGCGCGGATGGCGGGCCTGCGCCGGCGCAGAGTGGAGACTTCCTACCCGTCTGGGCTACAGGGGACAAGATGACAGAAGGCGGGTGGCTGGATGCGCAGGCAATCGCCGCGGAACCTGGAAGAGAGGAACCTGGAAGAGAAGAGTCCGCGGGGGGCAAAGCGGGGCATGCCGGTGAAAAAAGTGCGTTATACTTGTCGCAGAGTCGCGGTACAAGTATGGCTGGATTGCATTCACATCACGCTCCGGAAGATTGTTTGAACTGTGAACATCGGCATCTGCGGATGTTCTGTAATTTGACGCCGGAAGCACTTCGGGATTTCGATGCAATCGGTATCATGATGAATCATGCGCGCGGAGCGAAGCTCTTCTCAGAGGGCGACCCTGCGCGCAACGTGTTTATTGTGTGCTTTGGTCAGGTGAAGATCTCGTCGACATCGCGCGATGGCAAGACGATGATCCTGAAGATTGCCGGGCCGGGCGACGTGATGGGTCTGAGCGCGGTGCTGGCGAATGTTCCGCATGAAGTGACGGCCGAAGCGCTGGAGCCGTGCCAGGTGAAGACCATCCGAAAGCAGGAGTTCGTTGAGTTCCTGGGCCGGCATGGAATCGCCAGCATGCACGCGGCGCAGGCGCTTTCCGGCGAGTATCTGACGGTCTTCCATGATGCGAAGCGGCTGGCGCTTTCGGGCTCGGCTGCTGGACGGCTGGCGCGGCTGCTGCTGGACTGGGGCCGGACGGCCGCAAACGGCAAACCGGAGATGCGCTTCACCATGGCGCTGACGCATGAGGAGATTGCCAACATGGCGGGCACCTCACGCGAGACGGTGACACGGCTTCTGAATCAGTTCCGGCGCGACCAGTGGATCACAATCAAGGGCGCGAGCATGACGATTGTGAAGCCCGACCAGCTGGAACGGCTGACCGCGTAAGCGAAGATCCAACGACATTCAATTTTCCGAAGCAGGTGCGTGAGCGCTGCTGTGCGTGGCGTTGCGGGCTAGACCTGGAACTCCGCGCGCTCGAGATCGCTTTCCTCACACTCGGAGCTGGTGAGCTGGCGCAAGGTAAGGACGGGGCACCGCGCGTGTGCGAGGACGCGGTAGATGGTGTGATCGCGGGTGAGGTTCTGCATGGTCGAATGGTGCGCGGCGCCGAGGATGATGAGGCCGGCAGCGAGTTCGGCGGAAGTGGCGAGAATCTCGATGGAGGGATTGCCATGGGCGACGCGCGACTCGATGGGAACATGACGCGCGGCCTGGCTGCGGGTTTCTTCCGCAAGCAGGCGTAATTCGTTGAGTGCGGCAGAGTCCATCGCGGTGGTGAGGCCCGTGTGCTCCATTTCTTTCACCGGCGGAAGGACGTGGAGCAGGACGAGGCGGGCATTCTGGGTGGCCGCGACATGGCAGGCAAGCACTGCGCTCGGGCGAGAGGCCTCTCTCAGTGTGGTTGCGTGCAGGACGACCCGTTTGCCGCCGCTGACGCTCACCGGAAGATGAGCCTCGGGTCCCACGGTAATGACCGGGAGGTGAACCGAGCGCAGCACCTGCTCTGCAACGGAGCCGAGGAGAAGCTTGCTGATCTTTCCCCGGCTCCGAGTGCCAACAAGTATACGGTCAACATTGAACTGCCGTACAGCGGCTGCGATCTGCTGTACTGCAATTCCTTCGCGGACAAGAGCATGGCACTCAATGCCTCTGTCGCGAGCGAGGCTGACCCAGGGATGAAGCGACCTGGAAGCGAAATCGATGGCCGCTGCGGGATCGTACTGTGGCATGCCGACGGGGTCCGTGGTGATGCCAGCTGCTGCAGGAATGACGTGCAGCAGTATGAGCCGCGCGCGGTTCTCGGTTGCCTGCTGGAAGGCCAACGCCATAAGGCGTTCGAGATCGAGCAGGTCAGTGGCCACGAGAATCACCGCCGGATACGTCCACCGTTCTGCGCATGAGGCTGTCATGGCCTGTGCCTCGCAGCTAGAGGATGGCATAGGCGGGGTGCCTGTACTGTGCCGACTCGCACGCGGACTTGTGAGCCAAATCACGGCGAGCAGAAGCGGCGCAGACGGGGCAAACTCGCGCGGGGTGCGCGCGAAAAACTCGTGCGTCTTTATTGCATCCTTATGACGAATCCAACTATGTTGGGGAATGGAAGACCACACTCCCACAATTCACAGCTGTAATTTCCCTACGAAAACATAAGCAGTTGTGTGTTTCAGCGCGCCGCCGCTGATGGAATCTTCTATTTCCTCTTTCTCACTCTCAAGGCGCGCACAACGAAAATCTACCTGAAGTTTCTGGAGGATCAGGCGCTATGCTGCATCGTCACAGTCGAGGTGTATTCAGTGGTTGGCTCTGGATGTTTGTCGTTGTATGTTGCTTGTCGTTCACGAGTTATGGTCAGACGTTTCGCGGCGGAATCAACGGCACAGTGACGGATCAGTCAGGCGCCGTGGTGCCGGGCGCGACTGTGCAACTGACCAACATGGGCACTTCGGGCACTGCGAAAGCCGTGAGCTCGAGCGCTGGTGAGTTTGTATTTTCGGACCTGCCGGTGGGCAGCTACGTAATCAGCGTGACGGCGGACGGCTTCAAGGCCGTGAAGATTGAGAAGATTCCGGTGTCGGCAGGCGCGATGTATACGCTGCCGGTGAAGTTGAGTATTGCGTCGACGGGTGAGACGGTGGAGGTTTCAGCCGATGCACTGACTCTGGACACGACCACGACGGTGGAGACGACGGACATTCCGAGCGAGACGGTGCAGAACACGCCGATGAACGGTCGTGATTTTACGCAGCTGATCGCGGTGACGCCGGGCTACAGCGGCTACTCGGGCGGCGGGTATGGGTCAGTGAATGGATCGCGGCCGGACATGGTGAACTGGCAGATTGAAGGCGCGGACAACAACGACGTGTGGTGGAATATTCCGGCGGTGAACCAGGGCGGCGTTTCGGGCATTGCCGGCATTACGCTGCCGCTGGATGCGATTGACCAGATGTCGGTGGTGACGCAGTCGGGTGCGGACACGGGACGGAACCCCGGCGCGACGGTGAATCTGGCGATCAAGTCGGGCACGAATCAACTGCATGGAACGCTCTACTACTACAACCGCAATGAGGCGCTGGCGGCGCAGTCAGCGCTCTCGTCCACGAAGCCGGAGTTGCGGAATCAACAATTCGGCTACTCGGCGGGCGGACCGATTTTGAAGGACCGTTTGTTCTTCTTCACGACGTATGAAGGGCAACGGTTCACGATTGGCGTGAACGCACCTTCGACGGAGCCCTCGACCGCGTATCAGACGGCGGCGGAGAGCATTCTGACTGCGTATGGCGTGCCGGTGAACCAGGTGGCGCTGAACCAGTTGAACGGAAACGGAAGCACGCCGGGGCTGTGGCCGACGGTGGCGCTGAGCGGACCCGCGACCGC
>JBAUTX010000034.1:0-9697 GCA_049582405.1 Occallatibacter sp.
ATCCCCGGCCAAGATCCGCAGTTTGAACACTTTGAGGCTGCCTTCCCCGGGGCTGCGTAGCCCGCCCGCGACGAACCGTCCCCTTCCGCGGCCCGCCAACCATCCCCTTGCACTGCACGTCCGGCAAAATAGTTGTTGCAACGAATATCTCCCTGCTGCATCGAACACAGTGAAAGGAGAATTTTCCCCATGACGACTTCCGCCCCCTCCACCTGGAACATTGACCCTGCTCACTCCGCCGCCGAGTTCAAAGTGAAGCACATGATGATCTCCAACGTGAAAGGCAGCTTCAGCGGCATCAGCGGCAAGCTGTTGCTCGATGAAGCCGACATCACCCGCTCCACGGTAGAAGCCACCATCCCTATCAGCACCATCAACACGGGCGACGCACAGCGCGATGGCCACCTGAAGAGCGGCGACTTCTTCGACGCTGAGACGTTCCCGGTGATGACCTTCAAGTCCACAAAGGTCGCGTGCACCGCACCTGGGGAGTTCTCGGTCACCGGCGACCTGACCCTGCACGGCGTCACCAAGGCCGTGACCTTTGCCGTGGAAGGCTCCACCGAGCCGGCCAAAGACCCGTGGGGCAACCTGCGCATCGGCGCCTCCGCACATGCGAAGATCAATCGCAAGGACTTCGGCCTCGTTTGGAACGCGGCTCTTGAAACCGGCGGCGTACTCGTCGGGGAAGAGGTCGCCATCCCCCTCGAAGTTCAGTTCATCAAGGGCTGACGCTCAGCCCATTGGGCCGGTGGGAGCATCTGCCGGCCGCCACAGCCATCGCAACAATCAACGCCCTCGCGCATCGAATAGATGCACGCTCGAGGAGGTCCACCATGTCGCTCCGTGCCGTCAAGCAAATGCTCGAAACCAAACCCACCCTGGAGGGCGCAGGCGTCAAACTGCAGCGCGCCTTCGGCTTTGGCAAAACCAAAGAGTTCGATCCCTTCCTGCTCTTCGATGACTTCCGCAACGAGAATCCCGCGGACTACATCGCCGGCTTCCCCTGGCATCCGCATCGCGGCATCGAGACCATCACCTACGTGCTCGCCGGTGAGGTCGCGCACGGCGACTCGCTCGGCAACAAGGGCCGCATGACCTCCGGCGATGTCCAGTGGATGACCGCTGGCAGCGGCATCCTCCATCAGGAGATGCCCAAGGGCGACGCGAAGGGCCGCATGCACGGCTTCCAGCTCTGGGCCAACCTGCCCGCCTCGCTCAAGATGACCGACCCGCGCTACCAGGACATCCCATCCGCTGCCATCCCTGAGGTCACCGAAGACGATGGCACAAAGGCGCGCATCATTTGCGGCGAGTTCTGGGGCAAGCGCGGCCCGGTCGAGGGCGTCGCAGCAGACCCCAACTACATCGACATCTCCGTGCCGCCCAACACGCGCCGCCGCATCGCGGTCGAGACCGCACGCAACGCCTTCGCCTACGTCTTCGCAGGCTCCGGCACGTTCCGCGATGCCTCTGACCCGCAGGCCGTGCTCACTGAGTCAGCCATCGATCCCAGTGCGCCCGCAAAGTACGACGCGAAAAATCATTCCCTCGTTCTGTTTGATCGCGGCGATGAAATCGTGGTCCAGTCCGGTCCGGAAGGGATTCGCTTCCTGCTCGTCTCCGGCAAACCGCTTGAGGAGCCTGTCGCCTGGTACGGGCCTATCGTGATGAACACGCAGACTGAACTGCAGCAAGCCATGCGCGAACTGCAGAGTGGCACCTTCATCAAGCATCGCTGATGGAGCGCGGCCAGCCACTTTCACGGCTGGCCGCGTCGCCTTACGCGCTTTGCGTCCGCACTGGCCGATGCAGGAACCACCGCAGTGCCGAGCGCCAGTCTCGCGAAAGGGGCGTTGGCGTGAACTCCTCCAGCGTTGCCTCCAGCGCGCCGCGCCGCACTGGCATCTCCTGCAGCAGCAGTTGCCGGGCCTGCACCAGGCGATTGGCGTGGAACCATCTCTGCACCACCCTGCCTTGCAGCATGTTCGTCACAGCCAGCAGCGACATACCCAGGTGATGTGCCATCCACTGGCGCACCAGCTCGGCCTTCTCGCGTGACTGCCGGTAATCCGCGGCCTCATAAAAGCCAAAGGCGCCCACCCAGCCCGCCGACTCCATCTTCCGCAGATTGCGCAGGGCCTCGCGTGCGTCGACGCCCAGTGCAAGGAACGTTGAGTATGGCGAAACCACCGGCCCCGCTGTCGCATCTGCGCTCAGCGCCATCTGGGGAACGCCATAAGCATGGTAGCCATAGTGCCCCTGCTCGTTGCGCGTCGCGTTCCCTGACTCGGAGATACCCCATGGAATCCCGAATGTTCGCGCAAACGCTCGCTGCACCTCGACACATGCCTTCTGCGTCCGCGCCAGCAGCGTGTCCGAGTGGCTCTCCATCCACAGCGACGGCATCAGGTACTCAAACATCGTCCCCGTCCAGGAACACAGTACAAAGCGGCCGAAGGCATGTGCATGCTGCCGCGCCAGCTTGAACCAGCTCTGCTGCGGCAGCTCGCCGCGCGCCACTGCGAGGAAAGTCGCCATGCGCGCCTCGGATGCCAGCAGGTCGTAGCAGGCTTCATGCCGCTTCTGCGATCGCACGCTATACCCAATCGAGAGCAGCCCGCGCCTCGGATCCACCAGGAAGGAAAAGTCCGTCTCGGCCGCCATCCGCTCTGCGGTCTGCGCAATCGTCTCCACGCGCCCCGCAAGAGAGCGCAGATTCGCCTGCGCCACCGGCAGCGCGGCACGCAGTTGTTCACCCAGCGTCTTCAGCGTCGGCTTCACAGTAATCGCGCTCCACACCCGGCTGAGTCGCGTGTTCAGCGCCTGCGCAAACCCGATGATCTCCTCAAAGGAAAGCGTCTCGGCTTCTTCACCGATGGGCGGCTGCAGCATCTCGCGAATCGGCGCGTACTCTGGCAGCATCCACGGCAGATAATCGCGCAGCAGGATGAGGATTGCCGTCACGCGCTGATGGGTCTCACTCAGCCACCAGCGCATCTCCGATTGCTCAGCCGCCGCGGCTGCTGCCGCCGAAAGCACGGCCTGCGCGGCTGGGAGCCACGCAATCCACTCTGCGGTCGTCGCCGCCTCTGCGGGCAACTTCAATCCGCTCAGGGGCACGGCAAGCGAGGGCTCAAGTTGCATTTGCTTCCAGTACGTGCGCAAGCTCACAAACAGATCCCGCGAGAGCAGCGGCTTCTTCAGGAGTGTTTCCGCCCCGGCATGCAGCGTGTACAGGGACGCAGCAAAGTTGCCGCTGTCCACCGCGGACACAAACGGATCAGCATCCAGCGGGTGCAGTGTCTTCGTGTCATACCAGTTGAAAAGGTGCCCGCGATGCTTCGGCAGTCGTGCGATCACCGTCAGGCTGTTCTGCGTGAGCGCAACGCACTCCGGCACCGTGATAAAACCCAGTTCGCACGCTGCCTGCCGGGCATTCAACAGCAGTCCAACGTTGGTCGGTGAAACGCGCGCCGCCTCCGTGAATCCTTCTTCCATCACGTTATCGGGAATCAGGAAGTTGTGCCTCTCCGCGCCAAAGTGCTCAAAGTAGCGCCAGATGCGCAACGCATGCCCGCGCAGAAATTGCGCATCGGCCATCTTCAGCGGCTTGCTCTCGCGTGGCGGCTTGTCCAGCCACAGCGGCACCAGAAACGACAGCGCCCACAACACAAGAATGGGCCCCGCATACGCAACGGCCATGCGGTGGGGAGCCTCAAAATACACCAGAGCGCACAGCGCAATTGCCAGCAGTGGAGTGAGCGTCAGATACCGATCCACCGGCGTACGTTTCCTCTTGCTGCGCTCTGCCTGCGCCGCTGTCTCCCACTCCAGCAACCGCTCCCCAGTGATGAACCGCCGCACCAGCGAACGCACCACCGCATCGATCGCCAGCAGCATCTGGTGCAGCAGAAAAATAAGGCTGAAAAGCGTAATCAACACAGATTGCCCAAGCCCCGCAAATGCCTCGCCCGCGCCTCCTTTGCGCTCATTGGCCCATACCCGCCCCAGCGCAAAGCTGAACTGCACAAGCGTCGGGAAGAAGAGGAATGCAACCGGAACGATGGTCCAGTAGAGAGGCCCGCCCGGCAATCCAAGCCAGCCGGCCAGGAACAGCACCACCAGCGACGGATCCCCCAGCGAGCGCCGCAGATTATCAAAAATCTTCCACCGCGAAATATCCGAGATCGGATTTCGCACACGCGTGCCCGACTCCTCCGGCACGCGCGAAAACATCCACTGCACAATCTGCCAGTCGCCGCGCATCCAACGATGCTTGCGACGGCTGTGCGCGCTGTAGTGCGACGGGTAGTCGTCGATGATCTCCACATCTGTCACCAGGCCCGCTCGCGCATACGCGCCTTCAATCAGGTCGTGGCTCAGCAGCGCATTGCGCGGAAAGCGCTTGTCCAGCACCGCATGTAGGGTCGCTACCTCATAGATGCCCTTGCCCGTAAAGATGCCTTCGCCAAACAGATCCTGGTAGACATCCGACAAAGCGCGCGAGTAAATATCGAAGCCCGTCTGTCCAGAGTAGATCGACGCCAGCCGCGACCTCGAAGCCGACTGCACCGCAATCCCCACGCGCGGTTGCAGAATGCCGTAGCCCGCCGTGACGATGCGCGACTTGGGATCGATGATCGCCTGGTTCAGCGGATGCGCCATCGCGCCAATCAGCCGCGCCGCCGTGCCATGAGGGAGTTGCGAGTCCGAGTCCAGCGTCAGAATGTAGCGCACATCCTGCAGCGCATCCACCTTTCCCGCCTTGATGGGGAACGCATCATACTCGCCCATCAGCAGCTTGTTCAGGTCCAGCAGCTTGCCGCGCTTGCGCTCCCAGCCCATCCACACGCCCTGCCGCCGGTTGTACTGGCGGTGCCGGTGCAGCAGCATGAAGCTGCCGTTGCCCACCGCGTCGTACTTCGTGTTCAACTCCTCCACCAGTTGAATTGCCAGCTCCACCAGCGGGTGTGAGTCATTTTCATGCGGCTTCGTAACCGAATCCGGAAGGTCTGTCAGCAGCGCAAAATGCAGATGCGGATCGTGATTCGCAAGGAAGCGAATTTCAAGATCTGCCACCAGTCCCCGCACCTGCTCCTGATTCAGCAACAGGGACGGCACCGCCACCAGCGTCGTGCACGATGCAGGAATCGCCTGACTGAAGTCCAGCTTCGGCAGCGGCTCCGGATCAAACAGCGCCGTGATGATGGAATTCACCAGGTCCACCGCACCCTGCATCGCCGGCAACACCAGCAGCACTGCGGCGGCAATCAGGCTCACATACCCACGCGTATGCGGCAGCAGCGGAAACAGCACGGCCGCCATCAGGAACAGCGTGAACAGGAGCGTGCTGGTGATGAAGACGTCCTCGGCCTGTGCGCGCATGTTCGCGCGTGTCCGGTCCAGCCAGCGCGCGTGGTAGCCCACGCGCCGCCCCAGCTCGGGAAACCCCTTGTCCAGCAGATAATAGCCAATGTGAATGCGCCTCTGCTTCATGCGCGAGTCGCCCGCATTCAGCGTAGCGCAGCCGCGCGCCAGGTCCAGCGCCACTTCCGCCACCTGCGCCTCCGTGCAGTCCGAGTGCCGTGCGATGTGCGCAACGCGCTTCCGATACTGTTCGCGGCTCTCAAAATCCATATGCTCGTACGTGCCCGAGGGGTCCAGCCGCAGCGTCGCATCAAACACAATGAGTGGCTCGATGACCGCGGTCCAGTCCGTGTAATTCAGATGGCGCAGGCTCTTCAGGTGCGCCTGCACCGGCAGATCTTCTCCCGCACCCACTGCATTCATTGCGCCGGAGATCTCTTCCAGCAGCACTTCCAGCAGGGCAAACTTCAGAAATGCAGGCATCTGCCAGAGCTCCATCAGCGTCATCCGCTCGGAGACTTGCACCTGCCGGATAAACGCGCTCAGCGTCTTCTCATCGAAGGCGCACTCCACCGTACGCAGATAGAGCCTTGCGATCGCCGCAACGCGCGGTCCGGCCTCCTGCGCAGGCCGCACAATTCGCGGAATCCGCGACATCGCTTTCGCACTGTCCTTCAGGCTCTGTGCCGCCGCGCGCAGCATGCGCAGGTTCGAGCGCACATCCAGCAGCACAGGGCTCCGTCCGTGAGCCTCGCCTTCCGCGGTCACACCCGCATATTCCCTCGATACCTTTTGCTCAATCGCCGCCACGGCTTGTCGCGCAGCCTCGATGCGCTCCGCCATGCTGTACTTCGTCTTGGGCCGATACACCACGTCCCATGCACTGGCCTCACGCACTGCGTCGAGAAATGAATCGGGGAGCGTCTCCTCGAAGAGCGGCTCTTGTTCCGGGATCGGTTCTTGTTCCTTCATCGTCGGACCTCAGCGATAACTTGCAGCTTGCATTTCAAACATGGCGGCGTAGCGGCCGCCGAGCGCCATGAGTTGCTCATGACTGCCTTCTTCCACCAGGTGCCCGCCTTCCAGCACCACAATGCGATCAGCCATCCGCACCGTCGAAAAGCGATGTGAAATCAGCAGCGCCATCTTTCCATGCGTTAACTCGGCAAATCGCTCAAATACCTCCAGCTCGCTGCGCGCATCCAGGGACGCCGTCGGCTCATCCAGAATCAGCAACTGCGCATCGCGCAGATACGCCCGCGCCAGCGCCAGCTTCTGCCATTCGCCGCCCGAGAGATCCACGCCGCCCTCGAAGCGTCTCCCCAGCATCTGGTCATAGCCGCCTTCCAGCTTCGCCACCACGCCCGCGGCCAGGCTCTTCTCCGCTGCGTATTCAATCTCCTCCCGCGTGTGCGGCACCTCGATCCGCCCCACCGCGATGTTCTCCCGCGCCGTCATCTCATAGCGCATGAAGTCCTGAAAAATCACGCCAATCGACGCATGCAGATCAGCCAGGTCGTACTCACGCAGGTCCACGCCATCCAGCAGAATCTGTCCTTCCGTCGGGTCGTAGAGCCGCGTAATCAATTTCACGATCGTCGTTTTGCCCTGGCCGTTCTCGCCAATCAGCGCCACGCGCGCGCCCGGCCGCAGCGTGAAGTTGAAGTGACTCAGCACCCTCCGCTCCGTCCCCGGATACGAAAACGACACATTGCGAAACTCAAATCCCTGTTCAATCGGATCGGGAATCCCCAGCCCGTTTTCCTTCGACTCCACCCGCGGCTTCATCTCAAAGAACGCCAGCAGATCTGTCAGGACCAAGGCCTGATCCGCCACACCCGACGCCGTCGAAAACGCCATCTGGATATTGCCCATCGCCTGCAGGATCGCCGTCGTAATCAGCGTCAGATCACCAACCGTGTAGCGGCCCTCGATCGTGCGATAAATGCTCAGCGCATACGCGCCGTAGTAGCCAAGCTGTCCCACAATCGCGAACAGCCCGCCCCACACCAGCCGTCGCCGGCTCAGCTGCACGTTCTCCACATAGATCTGGTGCGAAAGCCCGCGGAACCGCTCGGTCAGATACTCGCTCAGGTTAAAGAGCTTCAGCTCCTTCGCTGCCTCCTTGCTGCCGCCCACCTGCCGCAGATAATCCATCTGACGCCGCAGCGGCGTCTGCCTGAAGTTCTTCGCATACGTTAGAAACGCAAAGTGGCTCTCGCCCAGAAACGCCGGCACAATCCCGGCCACCAGCAGAAACAGAAGCAGCGGTGAGTAGCGCACCAGCACGGCTGAAAATGCAATCGCCGTCACCGTCTGCTGAATCAGCCGCCCCATCTGCTGGATCATCGCCAGCCGGTCCGTCGCCTGCACGCGCGCCCGTTCCAGCCGGTCATAGAAGACCGGGTCCTCATACACCGTCACGTCCAGCGCCGCCGCCTTGCGCATCACCTCCACGCTCACGTGGTGCGTGTAGCGGTCTGCCAGCAGGCTGTCAAAGTAGTCCACCGTGCGCGACAGCATCCCCGTCGCCACGGCCAGCACCATCTCGCCGCCCACCAGCCACCAGAAGTGCTCCGGCAGCGGCTGATGCATGCGAATCCGGTTGACCCCATCAATGATGAAGCGGCCAATAATCCCAATGGCCACCGGCAGAAACGCCACCACGACGCGGATCGTGATGTTCCAGAAAACCACCCACGGCCCCGACTCCCACACAAAGTGCAGCACCGGCGGCACATTCTTCAGCGCGCTCAACCGGTCGCGCCACGCATTGCCCGGCATCCCCGGCCGCTCTGCCGGCTTGCTGCTCACTTGTGCTTTGGATGGGGAGGCGCTCATGGTCGAGGATCTGGTTCCTTTCGGGAACAGCCTGAAGGCACAACGGCGCATCGGCGCCCTGCACCTGAATCCTGAACCAAGGCTGGGATGGCGCTCTGTCGAGAACGGCGCCTCTGTGGACCACTACTTCGCAACAGGCCTTATTGTATGCCTCTGAGCACGAAAGAGATAGGTGAAATTCGAACCGGATCGGGCAACCATTCGAGAGGTTACTTCGCCCGTCCCGGTTCACATCGCCTGCGGCTTTGGAGTATACGCGTTGAATCCCGCCCGCTGCATCCCGCGCTGCGCCTCGGGATTCTTCATAAACGTCTCCCACACAAACCCCGTCCGCGCGTTCTCCGCCATCAGCATCGTGATGCCCGTGTCAATCCCAATCACGTCCGTGTCATACCAGTCCGTCAGCGGGTTGAACGCATCCACAAACCCGTACTTGCACCACGCATTCTGATAATGATCATGAATCGTCCGCAGCACCCGCATGGACGCCTGCGGCAGAAACGGCAACGACCCGCCCGCCGCCGCCGGCACAATCGTCCCGTCAATCGGCCCCATCTCCGGCGGCCCGCCCCACACCACATAGCCCTTCGCCGAGTCCGACGCCGTAATCCCCCACAGCGCATTGCTGTAATCCGGAAACTGCGTGTTCAGCTCCAGGCAAAAACGCCGGTGCACATCCGTCGCGATAATCGAGTTCTGAAAGTAGTCCGCGTACTCGTCCTTCTTGTTTCTGAAGTCAAACCAAGCCTGCGAGTACTGGTGCACAAACAGTGGCGCAAACGACCCCACATAGCGCAGCCCGTCATACTCAAACGTCGTCCGCTTCCACGCATGCCACGCCTCGGCCGGCAGCGGGTGCGTCGCCGACCCCAGCCCCAGCAGATACATCATCATCAGCTCGCTGTAGAGGTCCCAGCGCGACGGCAGAAATCCAAACTCCGGCGTCCAGCCCTGCGCCAGCAGCCCCGTGTCCTCCGAGAGCCACGTCCACTCCACGCGGTCAAAAATCGCCTGCGCCAGTTGCGAAATATCGCGATCCTTGAAGTGCTGCTTGCACGTCAGAATCCCGCACAGCAGCATCGCCGTGTCCACCGACGAGGCCTCCGAGTCCCACACCCGTTCGCCCGTATTCATGTCTGCAAAGTGAAAGAAGAACCCGCGATGCGTCGGCAGCTTGTGCCAGATGAACGAGAGCGCCTGAATCACCCGCAGCCGCGCCTCGGCCCGGCTCACAAACCCGCGCTTCTCGCCAATGCAAATCGCCGTCAGCCCAAAGCCCGTCGACGCAATGCTCGCCACCGTGCTCGTATCCTGCGCGCGCACGTTGCAGCGATCCTTGATGAGCCCCGTCTGCGGATGCGCCTGCTCCCAGAAGAAGAGAAAGTTCGCATGCTCCAGGTCATTCAGAAACGCATCATCCTCAGGCGTCAGCGCGGAGGGATGCGGCGGCAGCGCCGGCTTCGTATGCGGCGTCCCCCGCTGGCTC
>JBAUTX010000035.1:0-1904 GCA_049582405.1 Occallatibacter sp.
GCGTGCTGATCAATACGGCGGGCTACTGGAACGGCCTTTTGGATTTTCTGGACACGGCGGTGGAGGCGGGCTTTCTGAAGCCGAGGAATCGCGCGCTGCTGCTGGTGGCGGGCAGCGCCGCCGAGGCCATGGAGATGCTTTCGGCGCTGTGATGGCGGGGGGAGATGGGGGCGGTTGTGGTTGGGTGACCATTGGGCCGTGACACCTCGAAGGGTCAACGTCCTGCTTCACCGCGAATGGGTTGAGATGCGGTTCAAATCAAACTTGAAGGCTTGAGCTTCTTGATGGTCTCTGGTATCGCGACACAAGGTGCAAGCATTGGAGGAATATGGCTCTACGGCTTGGATGCGTGCTCGCGTTGATGCCTTTTGTAACGACCTGTATGTGGGCTGAGGCATCAAACCCGCAGCCCGATAGCCAGGGAGTGTATTCACCGGGCGACGGGGTAAATCCGCCTAAACTGGTGAAGGCAGTTCCGGCTGTTTACCCCCTCGCTGCGAGTCAACCGCTTCTTAAGGAGAGTCGCACTCTGAGCGTAGTCGTCGGTGTCGATCATGCTCCGCGCATATCGACTATTCGGGCAGCGCCTCCGACCCATTCAATCAGGCAGCAGTTGCAGCCATCGAACAGTCGAAATTCAAACATGGAGACGTCCACGGTAAGCCCGTTCCGGTCCGCGTGCGTGTTTGGATTCCTCTTGTGCCCGGGAAGAAGCGATACCCGCCTATCATCTTCATCCTCCCGGCGGTCGAGTATGATAGCCCGCCGACGCTAATCAGCACGGTGCCTCCCAGATACGCGGAAGGTCCTCGAAATGAACCGAGACATTCAGGAGTCGTGGTGGTTTCGCTTGTCGCAAGCGAAGATGGCCTGCCGACGAATCTTCGGGTCGTGAGACCGTCCAGCAAGGATTTGGAAGAACGGGCACTTGATGTCGTTCAGCACTTCCGTTTCAGGCCTGCAATGAAGTACGGCATCCCGATTGCCGCAGAAGTTGTTACTACTGTGCATCTTCGATGATCGGATTCAGTGCGGTTGACCAGCTTCTGGAGATCGAGCACGTTCGGACCTTTTCGAGGCAGGAAGCAGGATGCCGGTGAAACAATGCACGACGCTTCAGGACGAATGTCGACACTTGCTCTATCTCGTGCTGCGATCTTGGCATTCCTGATGTTCTAATGTTTGTTAGAATTTCAGCAGGGAGGGTCTTGCCATGCTGAAGCTGAAACTGACGACGATTGGAAGCTCTGTCGGGGTGATTCTGCCCAAAGAAGCCCTGGCCCGGCTGAAGGTCGACAAGGGCGACTCTATCTTTCTGACAGAAGAGAAGGATGGTTTCCGGGTGACGCCCTTCGATCCCGCGTTTGAGAATGCGATGCAGGCAGCGCGCACGGTGATGAAGAAGCGGCGGAACGCATTGCGCGAGCTGGCGAAGTGAAATCCCGTCGATGGGTGTGGGTTCCGCTGGAAGTTGTCTTTGCCATTCATGACGAACAGATCGCAGAACACGGCGGAATCCGCGGCATTCGCGACGTGGCGGTGGTGGAATCCGCGCTTGCGCGGCCGCGCAACCTCGTGGCCTACGGAAAGCCCGATGCCGCCGCATTGGCGGCTGCATATGCCTTCGGCATCTGCAGCAATCACGGCTTTCTCGATGGCAACAAGCGGACGGCCTACGTTGTTGCGGAAACGTTCCTCGACCTGAATGGTTACGCGATGGAGGCTTCGGATGAGGCGGTTGTGCACACGGTGTTCGCCGTCGCATCCGGCGTGATGACCGAGGAGAAACTGGCGAGATGGTTCCGATCCTTTGTCCGGTAGCTGGCAGTTTTGTTTCTGGATACGGCGGTGGAGGCGGGCTTTCTGAAGCCGAGGAATCGCGCGCTGCTGCTGGTGGCGGGCAG
>JBAUTX010000036.1:0-4261 GCA_049582405.1 Occallatibacter sp.
GTTTTTCACCGAAACCACGGAGACACGCACTCATACCCTCACTTGCCCCAAATGCGGCCAGGCTGCTGAATACAAGGTCACTTGGGTCGTCCGCCGCAAGCGCGCCCAGCTGCCCCGCCACGCCGACGAGCGCGACCGCGCCCGCTTCGCCAAGGCGCAGTCCTACATGGTCCGCCGCGATGACAAACTGGCCTGCGCCAACATCCGCTGCCGCAAGCCGTTCGAGATTACCAGCCTCCAGTCGCTCGCCTTCCTCACGGAATGAAGCCGCCGGCGCCATGATCCCGTCCCTTTCTACACCGCCCTCGATTCCTGCCACTTACCAAAGGAACCTCTTGCCACACCCCCGCTGGCGCACAGGCCTCGGCATGTGATTGAATCAAGAGTGCAACCGTCCAAGGATCCAGAGGTCAAGTCGGCGGGTCCCCCAGGAGAATCACATGGCAAATCTTCTTCTTCCCCTCGAAGAACGCAACCTCACGCCTGACCAGGTCGAGGCTCTCGACAAGCGCCGCGACATGGGTCACACCCTGCTCGTCATTGCGGCGCAATTCACCGCCATCGCCACCGTGCTGCTGCTCTGGGTCGGCCAGGATCTTACCTACTCGCCGGGCTGGGAGCATCCCATGGCCTACTACTTCGCCGTCGCCGTCTCCATTGTCATCGGCTGCGGCGTCACCGGCCTCGTCCTGCGCCGCGGCACCCCGCGCCTCGACTAGCCAACACATCTCCACGGCTGCGCGGGCCCATCTTCTTCCGGGCCTGCGCTCGCCTATTCTGCAGAAATGGCTGCAACGGTATACCCTGATAGGTGCCGATGGCCGCAGCTTCCTCCAGTCCGTCGACCGCAGTCACATCCGCAACACGGCTCATGGACAGTCATGGCCGCGTCATCCATGACCTGCGTGTCTCCATCACCGACCGCTGCAATTACAAATGCATTTACTGCCGCACCGGTGAACACGGAGCGCAGTACCCCGAACTCGGCATCGACGAGTACCTCCGCCTGATCCGACTCTTCGTCGGCCTCGGCATTGAGAAGGTCCGCCTCACCGGCGGCGAACCGCTTCTGCGCCATGGCCTCCTCGATCTCATCCGCGAACTCGCCCGCTTGCGCACCCTCCACGATGAGCCGCTCGACCTCGCCCTCACCACCAACGGCCACCTGCTTGACTCGATGGCCGCGCCCCTCAAAGACGCTGGCCTCAACCGCATCACCGTCAGCATGGACGCCGTCGACGCGCCCACCTTCGAGCGCATTACCCGCATCCCCGGCAGCTTTCAGAAAGTTCTCTCCGGCGTCCGCGCCGCCCGCGACACAGGCCTCACCCCGCTCAAGATCAACTGCGTGTTGCTGCGCGGCTTCAACGACGGCGAAATCGAAGGCTTTGCCCGCTTCGCCCGCGAAGAGAGCGTCGTCGTCCGCTTCATTGAGTTCATGCCGCTCGAGGAAGGCCGCCTCTGGTCGCCACAAATCATCGTGCCGCTCAACGAAATCGTCGAGCGCATCAGCCGCGTCCTGCCTCTCACTCCGCTGCCCCCGCGCGAGGCCAGCGAGACCGCCCGCCGCTATACCTTCCCCGACGGCATCGGCGAAATCGGCATCATCGCCCCCGTCACCCAGGCCTTCTGTGGCGCCTGCAGCCGCGTCCGCCTCACCTCGGACGGCAAGATCCGCACCTGCCTCTTTTCACAGGTTGAGCACGACCTCTATGGCCGCATGCGCGCTGGAGAAAGCGATGCACAACTTTCCACTTACATCGCGCAGACGGTCTACGGAAAAGAAGCCCGGCACCATATCGGCGAGCCCGGCTTCCTCAAGCCCTCGCGCTCGATGGTCCACATCGGCGGCTGAAGGAATCCCGGCCTGACGGCATCTTCAAGCCCCTCCACCAAGGTTGGCGAAACCCGCAGGGGGCGTTGATGGTGCACAAACGCGACAAGTCACAGCGACTTAGGAATTGCCGCCGCGCGACCTATTGGTAATGTCTCCTAGCGCTTGCTGCGCCCGAATCCGCTGTAACTGTGACACAATTTTCTTGAGTACGTCCGCACGGAGCTATTCCCCATGATCGACGCGCAGGAGAAGCGTATCCCTATCGACGACCTGCTCGTCTTTCATCAGCTCGCGCGCTCCCTGACCTCCAGCTTCGATCTCAGCACCATTTTGCGCACCATACTCGACCATATGGAGCGGCTCATCCAGGCCGATCTGTGGACCCTCCTCATGGTCGATGAGAAGCGCAAAGAGCTCTTCTACGCAGTCGCTGCCGGGGGCAATGAAGAGCTCCTCCGCGACCTCCGCGTCAAGCTCGGAGAAGGCGTAGCAGGCTGGGTCGCCGAGAACGCCGAAACACTCATCGTCCCAGAGGGTAGCGTGGACTCCAGGCTCTCGGTCGCCGATCAGGCCGGTCTGCAGAAGGTCCGCTCCGTCATCGCCATGCCGCTCTGTGGCCGCACCGGCGTCCTCGGCGTCATTGAGATTCTCAACCCACTGCCCGAGCAGCTCAACGATTACACCATCGCCTTCCTCCACATCCTCGTCGATCACGCGGCCATTGCCATTGAAAACGCACACGACGTCGCCCGCATTCAGGACCTAACCATCACGGACGACACCACCGGGCTCTTCAACATGCGCCATCTCTACGAGGTGCTCAATCGCGAGCTTTCCCACTGTAGCCAGACTGGAGAGCCCGTCAGCCTCGCCTTCCTCGACCTCGACCGCTTCAAGCTCGTCAACGACGTGCACGGCCACCTGGTCGGCAGCGAACTGCTCGCCCGCACGGGACACCGCCTCCAGCAGCTCTCGCGCCCCCGGGATCTATGCTTCCGCTACGGCGGCGATGAGTTCGTCATTCTCCTGCCCGGCACCGATTCAACCGAGGCACTCCTGCAAATTGAAAAGCTCCACCGCGAGCTGATCGCCACCGACTTCCTGATTCAAAACGGGCTGACCCTCAACATCTCAGCCAGCATCGGCATCGCCACCGCCCCAGGCGACGGCACGTCCATCCACGCCATCATCGGCGCCGCCGACGCCCGCATGTACGCCATCAAAAACGAAGGCCGCGGCAAAGTCCGCGGCGGATGAGAGGACGACGATCAATCTATCCCACTCGGCACCCCGCGTTGGAGCAGCGAAGTGCAGACAGATGCGGGACAGATGCGCCTCACGGATGTGATGAGCCTTTCGCCTGCATTGCTGGTGGGGGGGGACACCGAAGCGTCGGATAAGGCATCAAGGACGGCTTCGGATCGTCGGCACGCACCAGCCACACCTTCCGATCCTTGTAGTAGTCAATGAGTTCTCTGTTCTGCCTCGGTCCCATATCTCGCGCCCAGATGACCTGCTGGCTATTGATATCTGCGCTGTTGTAAACCCATTCAATTAACTCGGGCCAGTCAGGCGGGTAACAAACCAGGGCCAACTGCCTTCCTGGAACCTGCTCAAGCCTGCGCTCTATTGCTTCTCGTGCTGTCCCAAAATGGTCAGGCCCGTACCACTCCGTAAGGGTCTCAACAGACGGCCAGCGTATAGCGGGAATGTGCAGAATCCGGTCAAATGGGCGTATTCCTGCCATAATCAAGCAGACTAAGATGCACATCCGCACAATAGCCTGCCCAATACTCTGGTCGCCGAGCCGCCATTGATTTAAGTGGCGAGCGGACTGAAGGCCTAATGCATACATTGCCGCAGTAAAGGGAGCGACGTAGTGCGGGATCGCAAAAATTTGGATGGACATTCCAAAGAACAAGACCAGAAGCGAAATGCTCAGGTATCGAATGCGGCGATCCCTCGCTGCCCTGGGTACCAGAACGAGCAAGGGCAGGAGGGCAAATCCGCCGTAAAAATGCACCAGTATGGCGCCCAGCTTGACATGTTCAACCACCTCGCCTTGCAGCGTTCGGGTCTCGCGGTAATCCTCTAGCTCCGATTCGTAAAACGCCTTAATATGCGGGTGGCGATAGTCAGGCTCAGGGCGAGCCCCTTGCCACACAAAATAAGGTGCAATTGCATACGTGGCTCGGTCAATCGTGTATGGCAGCGTGGTCGGACTGCCAAAGGCGCGATAGTCGTAATAAGACAACCAAGCGCCAGCCGCGATCAGGAGTGCAAGTGGGCCTGCCGCCAGCTTAACCAGCCCAGCGTTTGATCCCTGCCTCCCGGTAAGAAAAACCCAGCGTCCTAGTACCGCCAGAACGGGCAGGCAAAGCAACATTCCTTCATAGGGCCGGGTGAAGGCCACCAGCACAACTC
>JBAUTX010000037.1:0-6600 GCA_049582405.1 Occallatibacter sp.
ACCCGCCTGTTGACGATCATCACCAAGCTGCATCTCTATCAGGACACCAAGAGAAAGCTCACGCCAGATGATCAGGTGACACTGATGCGGAAGGACATCGACATCGAGCTGGTCCGCGACAGTCGCACAGATGAGATTTCCGCGTTCCGGATCAATTTCTCGGCCCGGAATCCACGCGTCGCCCAGTCAGTCACAGCCATGCTGACCGACCTGTTCATCAATGAAAATCTCCGGACGCGGCAACAGGAGTCCGAAGACACAACCAATTTCATCAAAGATCAGCTTGACTCTGCACGGAGCAACCTGGCGGCTCAGGAAGCCAAAGTGCGTGATTTTGAATCCCAGCACGAAGGCCAGTTGCCATCGCAACAGCCCACGAACCTGACGATTCTGGCCGGTCTGCAGTCGCAACTGCAGAGCGAACAGGATGCTCTTAACGGCGCTCGGCAGCAGCGGGCGTACTTCGAAGCACTGCTTGGCCAGTACGCAACCCCGACCAGTGCTACCCATGCGACCGCGGAACCGCTTCAAACCACCTCGCCGACAGCGGCCCTCGATCAGCAGTTGGATGTTCTTCAAGCAAAATTGGCTAATTTGAAGTCGCGCTACACGGATCGCTACCCGGATGTCCTGGCCACACAGGATGAAATCACCAAGGTGGAGGCCATGCGTCAGGAAGTCCTGTCAAGCTCAAAGAATAAGGCGGCGGCTAAGGGTGGCGGGGGCGCAGGGGCGGCGGCTGCGACGAGTGTTTTGTCTCCCTTGGCTCAGGTCCGCGGACAACTTGAGGCCAACCAATTGGAGATTGCGAATCGAGAGCAGACTATTGCCAGCCTGAAGGCACGCATCAATGATTACCAGGGGCGACTGAACGCAGTGCCTGCGACGCAGCAACAGCTGGCTGATTTGACCCGTGGCTACGAGCAATCCAAGCAGAATTATGACGATCTGCTCAAGAAAGAGAGCGAATCTGAAATGGCGACGAGCATGGAGCAGATGCAGCAGGGAGAGCGTTTCATTATGCTCGATCCGCCGAGTTTGCCCCTGAAGCCGGATTTTCCCAATCGGCTGAAATTCTGTGGCATAGGCTTGGCCGCGGGAGCAGGCCTCGGTGTTCTGTTGGTTTTGGCATTGGAGTTTCTTGACAAGCGGATGTACGTTGAAAAGGAGATTCGTGCATTGTTGCCGGTTCCGGTCATTGCCGCCATACCGGAAATTCGGAGCACAGAGGATGTCACGCGGGAACGCGGTAAGATGGTTGTGGGCTGGGCAGTGGCCGCAGTGGTCTTTCTGGTCATCGCAGCCGGGTCCGCATACAGCTATCTGCATGCGTAGGGCGGAGGCATGTACAAAGAACACTTCCAGATTTCGCGGGACCCGTTTGAGCTGACTCCAGATCCAACGCGTTTTGTCGCTACTGCGCGGCATAACGAAGCCCTTGCCTCCCTCTACTATGCCATCCGTCATCACAAAGGCTTTGCGGTGGTCACGGGAGAAGTGGGGACGGGGAAGACACTGCTTCTCCGCTGCCTGCTTCAGCTGTTCAAGGAGAGCAAAGACTTTGCTTATGCGTATCTGTTTCACAGCCGGTTGTCTCCGTCAGAATTTCTCCAATATGTTCTGTCGGATTTTGGGCTGGAAACGACAGGTAAGAACAAGTCGGAGCTCCTTTTCACCTTCGGCAAGTTTCTGAGCGACCGAGGCGCCCAGCAGCTCACAACCGTGCTCATAGTCGATGAGGCGCACGATCTCTCTGAAGAATTGCTGGAGGAAGTCAGGCTTCTTTCCAACCTGGAAGCCCCGAACAGAAAATTGTTGCAAATCGTGCTGGTCGGCCAACCCGAGTTGGATCACAAGCTTGATTCCTTCAATCTGCGGCAGCTCAAGCAGCGAATTGCTATCCGTACACATCTGGATCCTCTCACGCTCGAGGAGACTGGCCATTATATTCACCAGCGTCTGGAAGCCGCTGGCGTCGATGCGAGTCGCGATCCCATTTTTCCCGAGAGCACGGTCGAAGCAGTGTATCGCTGGTCGAACGGGCTGCCACGATTGATCAATTCGGTTTGCGAAAATGCATTGATCTCTGCGTATGCGCGCAAAGAGCCTGTGGTCTCTCCCGAGGTAATCGTGAAGGTGGCCCGTGATCTTCGGTTGGATGACGAGCCGCTTTTGCCGGTGAGCGGAGCTTCGACCTCGTCCGAGATGCAGATCGATGACGATGATGTGGTGCCGCGCGTATTTTGACCTTGGGCTGCCCGGGACGACCCTGTGCGTGGGGATGAATAGAGGACGGAAAGATCAGGGGGTTGGGGATGAGTCAGATTTTTGATGCGCTGCAAAGGGCTGAGGCAGAACTTGCTGGTGCGGAAGCCAAAGGCCAGGCCAAGGCGACCGATATCTTGCAGCGCGTCGAAGAGCGGTTTGCTGCAGGGAATGGCACCGCTGACAGAGTCGTGACCTTACCAGCCGAGAAGAGCGGCATACGGGATGCGCTACAGTCTGCCCATCGTGAAGGCAAGCTGCAGATTGTTGGCTTCCAATCGGACGCAGATCCTGTTCCTGCGGTTTTCGAGAAATTTCAGACTCTCAAAGGCAAGCCTGAGTCCACCAACATGCTTGTGAGCGTGACGCAACCTCAGACTGTGGCCGCAGAAGCATTTCGGCTGCTTGCAATTCGGCTGAATGACTTCAAGCTGGCTCGCCAGATGAAGAAAGTCCTCGTGACAAGCAGCATTCCTCAGGAAGGCAAGAGCATGGTGGCTGCGAATCTCGCATGCGCGCTTGCCAAGTCCGACCATCCGAAGACGCTGCTGCTGGAGGGCGATATGCGCCGCCCTACTCTCTCTCCTCTGTTTGATGTGCGACCGGAGAATGGAATTGCCGAATTTCTGGAAGGAAAATGCGCCCTGGAGGAGAGCATCTACTTCATCGAAGGCGCTGGTATATGGTTGTTGCCGGCTGGGCGCGCCAGCGTCAATCCCCAGGAACTCATGCATTCCGAAAGGCTCGCGTCCCTTGTGGCCGAGGTCGGCAACTGGTTTGATTGGGTCGTAATCGATTCGCCTCCCGTTCTCCCCATGGCGGATACCAGCATCTGGATGCGCATCGCGGATGGCATTCTACTGACTGCACGGCAGGGGAAGACTGAAAAGAAGGCACTGAAAGGCTGTGTGGATGCACTCGATCAAGACAAGATCATCGGGGCGATCCTGAACAGCGCCCGGATTCCTGAGCACGCTGATTATTATTACAGGCCAAGCGAATCTGACCAGGAATAGAGCAGCACAGCGATACCCTGGCGTGTGCTGCACGTGAGCACCAATCTGCACTGATCCACGCAAAGCGTTGCGATCTGATCAATCCGAACCATTCCCCAAAGCAGATATTTATAACAATTAACCATCAAGAGCCGGGGCAGAGATTGCTCCGAAGAGTACGACCTATTTGATGAAATTTAGAACTGGGGGAGTCATGAGCAAGCAAGGCAACAGCAGCCGCTCTTCATTGCCCGATCCCTTGTTGGAGACCGTGCCTACGGTGGCTCGCAACACTTTGGATGAAGAGTCCTTTCGTCAGGCTATTGCAGTGGAGCGCAAACGGACAGAGCGCTCACAGGTTCACTTTTTGTTGATGCTGGTGGAGGTGGACCCAGGGTCTTCGGCAGACAAGCGCGACCACCCTCTGCTCCGCATCATCGAATCGCTCCATTCTTGCACGCGTGATACGGACATTGTGGGATGGTACCAAGCGCGGGCCGCAGTTGGCGTGATCTTTACCAGTCTCGAAGCTGAGAGCCGCGCATCGATCCTGAATACTATCCTGAAGCGCGTGAGCACGGCCTTTAAGAATGATCTTACGGATGATGAGTTCAGCCAGGTGAAGCTGTCATTTCACTTCTTTCCTGATGAGTGGAACCACGAGGGCAAAGGAAGGCCCAGCAATCCGGCGCTCTATCCCGATCTCGCCAATGTTGAAAAGGACAAGCGGCGCTTGTTGGTCATGAAGCGGGCTGTGGACGTGATCGGCAGTTCTGTTCTGCTGGCGCTATGCTCCCCCATTTTGCTTGCATGTGCGCTTGCGGTGCGGCTTACATCAAAGGGGCCAATTCTGTTTCGCCAGCAGCGCGTTGGTCAACATGGAAAAAGCTTCACATTCTTCAAATTTCGTTCCATGTATGTGAACAACGATGAGACAGTTCACAAGGAATATGTAGTGAAGTTGATCTCCAGCAAGGCGGAACTGATGGCCGCAGACGGTGAAGCGCAAGGGGTATACAAGCTTACGCGCGATCGCCGGATCACACCTATTGGCCATTTCCTCAGAAGGAGCAGCCTGGACGAACTTCCCCAGTTGTTCAATGTGCTGAGGGGCGACATGTCTCTGGTTGGTCCCCGCCCGCCCATTCCTTATGAACTGGCGGTCTATCAGACATGGCATCGTCGTCGGCTGCTCGAAGTGAAGCCTGGCATCACCGGCTTATGGCAGGTCACAGGAAGAAGCCAAGTGAGTTTTGATGAGATGGTTCGCCTTGACCTGCGCTATGCCATGACGTGGACGCCATGGCTGGATGTAAAGATTCTGCTGCGCACGCCGCGGGCGGTGGTCAAAGGCTCTGGAGCCTATTAGCCAGTGGAGCAAGAATCTGGCTGCGCCTTTCGTTCGGTTGTACAAGATGGCAGCTGATCGAGACAGCGGCTGTAGATTTTCGATCCGGAACGTTGAAAAGCAGAGAGGAACAGTGTGACTGCGATGAATCCATACAATGCTATAGCAGAAGATGTGAAGCTCGGCCGGGATGTGCGCTTGGCAAAATTTATCAATCTCTACGGATGCGAGATTGGTGACGAGACCAAGATTGGCGCTTTTGTCGAAGTTCAAAAGAATGCCAGGGTGGGAAGACGATGCAAGATTTCCAGCCATACCTTTGTATGCGAAGGAGTAATTATCGAAGACCATGTGTTTATCGGCCATGGGGTCACCTTCATCAACGATACGTACCCAAGAGCGACCACACACTCCGGTGAACTGCAGACTGAGGCCGACTGGAAGGTTGAGAAGACCGTAATCAAGAAGGGTGCATCAATCGGCTCTGGCGCTACCATCCTCAGTGGCGTCGTGATAGGCGAGCACGCGATTGTAGGTGCTGGGAGCGTGGTGACGAAGAACGTGCCGGACTACGCCATCGTCGCCGGGAATCCGGCCCGTGTGCTTCGTTACTTGGAGAAGCCGGGTACACCGACGTCAACTGCTCAGATTCCATTTCTGGATCTCGTGACACCTCACACAGAACTGGAAGAAGAGTTGGTCGACGTATTTCGCAAGTCCTTGTCCACGGCCGGCTTTGTCGGCGGAAGCATGGTGGAGGACTTCGAAAAGGCGTTTGCAGCGTTCTGCTCCGCGGAGCATTCTGTTGCGGTGAACAGCGGTACTGATGCACTTCGATTTGCTCTCTATGCGGCCGGCGTGCAGGCTGGCGATGTGGTCGTGACCGTGCCTCATACCTTTATTGCGACCACCGAAGCCATCTCGCAAGTCAATGCAATTCCAGAGTTTGTTGATATCGACGAGCGTACGTACAACATGTCTCCGGACATGCTTGAGCGCTTTCTTGACAAGCAATGCATCCGTGATAAATCGGGCAGGCTGACCAGCTTGCGTCATGGCAAGCCTGTAAGCGCGATTGTCCCCGTCCATTTGTATGGCCAGATGGCCGACATGGATCGAATTACGGAGCTTGCAGAGAGATACGGGCTCATTGTTGTCGAAGACGCATGCCGGGCACATGGAGCGGAGTACTTCTCACGACGGCAGAACCGCTGGCTTCGCGCAGGCTCAGTGGGGAAAGCCGCAGCCTTTAGCTTCTACCCTGGCAAGAATCTGGGCGCGTGCGGCGAGGGCGGTGCGGTAACGACCAATGACGCATCCCTTGCCTCCAAAGTGAAAATGCTGCGGGACCACGGGCAAGTGAAGAAGTACTATCACGACATGGAAGGATACAACGGACGTCTTGATACGATTCAGGCGGGAATTTTGCACGCCAAACTTCCCCATCTGGAGCAATGGAACGCCTCGCGACGCGAAAGGGCTGCGGCGTACAACCGCAGACTTGCGAGCGTCGAAGACGTGAGTCTGCCCTTTGAGCCAAGCTGGTCGAAGGCGGTGCATCACCTCTATGTAATTCGCACTTCCGACCGGGAAGGAATGATGCATCACCTGAAAGAAACGGGAATCGGAACCGGGATCCACTACCCAATTCCGCTGCACCTGCAGAATGCGTACTCCAACCTCGGCTACCGCGCGGGTGATTTCCCCGTTACGGAGCGAGTTGCCAGTGAGATTCTTTCGTTGCCAATGTTTCCCCAACTCACCGAAGAGCAGCAGGAGCGAGTCATCCAAGAGATTGCAATCTGCGCTACAAAGTTGCGCGTCTCTGCGTGACCCATCAGCCGATCCGGTTGAAGTGCCGGTAATCGCATCTTTGTTGCCATAAATCTCTATGCTCTCTCTCCATTGCAGGAATTTCCTCTATGTTCAATGCAGAAGCCATCAGTATTGATTTCCCACGCCTTGAATCTATGAAGTTACCCCCAGATTCTC
>JBAUTX010000038.1:0-2003 GCA_049582405.1 Occallatibacter sp.
AAGCCGTGAGCGTGGCTCTCGCGCAGAAGATTGGCAGGTCGAAAGCTCACGCACTGCTTCGCGATGCCACAGCGCGCGCCCAGCAAGAGCAGCGATATCTGGGCGACATTCTCAAGCAACTGCCAGAGGTCGTGGAGCACTTGACTCCCGCTGCCATCGATCAGTTGCTCGATCCGCACCATTACCTCGGCAGCGCACAGGCATTCATCGAACGAGTGTTAGGAGAGGTCGATGCCGGCGATTAACACTGCCTCCGTGCCTGTCCATTACGAGCTGAGCGGTGCCGTCGACGGCAAGCCGCTGGTGCTCGCCAACTCGCTGGGTTCCAGCATGCGCATGTGGGATCAAGTCCTCCCTGCCTTCGAGAAGCAGTTTCGTGTCCTGCGGTATGACATGCGCGGCCACGGACAAAGCAGCGCACCGCCGGGACCGTACTCGATCGATCTGCTCGCCGGCGATCTGCTGGCCCTGCTCGATCAGCTCGAGCTCGACCTTGTCCATCTATGCGGGCTTTCCTTGGGTGGGCTGGTCGCCATGTGGCTTGGAATCCATGCGCCGCACCGCATGCGCGGCATCGTTCTTGCGAATACTGCAGCGCGCATCGGCACATGGGAAGGATGGGAGCAACGCATCGCGGCCGTGCGCGCTTCGGGCATGGCCCCTCTTGCCGTTGCGTCACTGGAACGCTGGTTTACGCCTGCTTACCGCGAGCAGCACCCGGCAGAGATGGAATTCATGCGGGCGATGATTGCGTCCACGAACGCAGAGTCGTATGCGGCATGTTGTGGCGTTTTGCGCGATGTGGACCTGAGCGCGGACCTTCGTTCCATCGCTGCGCCTTGCCTGGTCATCACCGGCACGCACGACTCCGCAACGCCGCCGGCCGATGGTAAGGCGCTCCACACAGCCTTGAGCCGTTCCACTTATGTGGAGCTCGATGCTTCGCATCTCTCCGCATGGGAGCGGCACGATGAGTTCGCGCGCGCCGTCCTCTCCTTTCTTGAACGAGACGAGGTCAGCCATGGATGAAAGAGAGCGCCACGATACCGGGATGCAAGTGCGGCGAGCCGTCCTCGGCAACGAGCATGTCAATCGCGCTGAAGCCGCAAAGACCGATCTGGACGCAGACTTCCAGGACCTGATTACGCGGTACGCGTGGGGAGAGATCTGGACGCGCCCAGGGCTCTCGCCTCATACGCGAAGCCTCCTGACCATCGGACTGATGGTGGCCCTCAACCGCGGCGAGGAGCTGCGCCTGCACTTGCGCGCCGCGGCCAACAACGGAGTAACAGCGGATGAAATCCGTGAGGTCCTGTTGCACTGCGCCGTGTATTGCGGCGTTCCAGCAGCCAACTCCGCGTTTCATGCGGCAAAGGAAATCCTTCAGGATCGAGAGAAGAAGTAAAGATTCACGCGATGGGACGCTTCGAGACACAAGTCGGCATTGTGGGCGCAGGCCCTGCGGGGCTCATGCTGTCTCATCTGCTGCATCTGCATGGAATCAGCTCCATCGTTCTTGAGGCTCGCTCGCGCGCCTACTGCGAGGAGCGCGTGCGCGCCGGTGTGCTCGAGCATACGAGTGTCCAGATGCTGCGCGACGCAGGCGTGGCAGAACGCCTGGACCGCGAAAGCCTGCGCCACGATGGCATTGAGCTGGGCCTGAATGGCGAGCGTCACCGCATTGCATTCACCGAGCTCACCGGAAAGCACGTCACCGTATATGGCCAGCAGGAAGTGGTGAAGGATCTCATTGCCCGCCGCTTGCACGACGGTGGAGACCTTCGCTTTGAATGCGGCGAAGTCACGTTGCATGAGATTGCCGAAGGGCGGCCCCGAATCTGTGTGCACAAAGATGGCAATGTCGATGAGATCCTGTGCGACTTCATTGCGGGGTGCGATGGATTCCATGGCATCTCGCGCGGCGCATTTCCAGACGGGGTCCTGACTGTCTACGAGCGCAACTATCCCTTCGCCTGGCTCGGCATTCTTGCGCAGGCTGCGCC
>JBAUTX010000039.1:0-4928 GCA_049582405.1 Occallatibacter sp.
GTTCGGCCGCGATCCCGACGGCTCCTCCACCAACGGCTTCTTCAATCACCGCGCCAATGAGGACTCCACCCGCGATACCTGGATGATGGCCCTTGGAGCGGCGGTGGATAAGCCCCAGGTTGTCGAGCGGCCCATCCGCCACATCGACATCTGCCCCACGCTCGCCAATGTGCTCGGCTGCCGCCCGCTCGACATGCAGGGCGTGCGCCTCACGGAGTTCCATGCCTGACTGCGCCGCGTCTTCGATCGCACGCACCTTCGGGCAGCGTAAGCCAAACCGTGCCATCGGGGGTTTGTGATGGATTGGCCCAGCGATCTCCCGCCGCAGCTTCAGCAGGCCTTGTCCAACGGCCTGCTGCAGCGTCTGCCCATCACCTTTCAGCCCTTCGTCCATCAGCAGCTCCGCGAGTGGGACAACCTCTTTCCTGCCGAGCGCCGCTCCGTGCAGCGTCTCCTGCGCTACGTCGCCAGCCTCACACCCGCGCAGTCCACCGCGGCCTTCGCTGCGGTCCTCCAGCTTGAAGACAAGATGGGCGTCCGCACCTGGCAGTTCTCCACCAGCGAACAGACCATCCTCAACGCCTCGCTCCTCGCGCGCTCGCCCTACTACCAGCAGTGGCGGCAGGCGGTGCAGGCCGTCTTCAATGTCGCGGACGACTACGCCATCAAGACAGACGCGGGCGCTGCAGCCACGCGCCGAAGGCTAGTGCTGCTCAACATTCCCAGCCGCCTGCCCATCCAGAAAGCCGGCGCCTGGGACCGCTGGCAGGGAATCGGTGCCGTGCAGCCAGTCGAGCTTCCCGGCACCGCCCGCGCTTCCGGCTCTCTGGCCTATCTTTTATATGGAGAGAAGGAAACCGGCCCCAGCTTGCTCCATGCCATCCAGCACAATGATTCATCCCCCGCACAGGCCTGGGTCATCGATGCAGGCGACAGCCTCACCCGCGCCGCTTTGGAGCATCAGGCCGCCACTCCGGCCAATCCCGCGCCCACGCTGCTTGGCTACAAGCGGCTCGAGGCCTACCGCCAGAACTTCTCACAGCAGATGAACACCATGCGCAAGGATCTCGTCGATGCCGACGCCGTCTATGACCGCCTGCGCAGCGTCGACGTCCGTCCCTGGTGCCCGCCCGAGGCCGCTTCACCCTCTGTCCGCGAGTTCATCCGCGCGCTCTTCCTCTCTGGCAACGGCGCCGTCATCTTCGGCAACTCCTTCGTCGAGTGGGGAGCCGCTGAAGCGCTGCGTCGTGCGCGCCCGGCTCTGCTGGCGGCCCAGTTTGACGTGCGGCCCAAACCCAAGCCTTTCACCGGCGTCGCCGTCTTTGATAATCCCGATCAGGTCAATCCGCTGCCCTCCGTCGAGGATCCGCAGGGCAGCGCCCTGGATGCCCAGCTCCTCTCGCTCTACATCTGGCTCGCGGCACTCCGCTACGACGAATACCAGCACTCCACCGTCTGCATCTGTCTGGCCGACAGCATCGCGGAGGCTTACGTGATCGCGCCGCCCGAGTTCTCCCTGCCGCACACCGCACAGCCCATCCCTCTCGCAACCCTGCGCGACCAGCTCAGTGCCTGGCTTGCCTGAAGAGGCTCCCGACGGCCGCCTATTGCCGGCACCGCCTTGACAGCGCGATTTTAAGGTTCCTACAATCTAAATAGGTGCGAGGGTCGCTTTCCCCTCCTAATGAGCTGAAAGCAATCCACTTAGACGGTGCTGGCTGCAAGGGCAACTGCCATCGGCCACCACGCAGAGCGCCCCAGGGGAACTGTACAGATGCCGGAAGTGCGCGTCAGTCCGCGTGAGCGGCTGGTCCTGACAGCCATCATCGAGCTCTACATCGCCACGGGCGAACCCGTTGCCTCGCAGGCAGTTGCGCGCTATTTCGCCAACAAGGACGGCCTCAGCTCCGCCACCATCCGCAACGTCATGGCCACCCTCGGTGACACCGGCCTGCTCGATCAGCCACACACCTCTGCCGGCCGTGTGCCCACCGCCGCCGCCTTCCGCTATTACGTGGAGCAGATTACGCGCCCTGAAGTGCAGCTCAACCGCATCGCAAACGCAACCGGCACGGTCCAGAGCTCCCCGCTCAGCGAAGCACGCCGCGGCCAGATTGAAGACAGCTTTACCGGTGTCGCCTCCAGCGCCGACTATCTGGAGCGCACCTCGCACGTTCTCGCCCTCATCTCCAGCGGCCTCGGCATCGCGCTCGCCAGCGCCACCGCCTCGCAGATTCTTGAGCACATCCACTTTTCGCGCCTGTCCACGGGCCGCGTCCTGGCCGTGCTCGTCACCCAGTCCGGCGCCGTCTTTGATCGCGTCCTCGCCCTCGACCACGAGCTTTCCCATGTCGAGCTCGAGACCGCCTCCCGCTATCTCAATGAAAACTTTCGCGGTTGGCCCATCGAGCGCATTCGCGCCGAGGTCGCCCGCCGCATGGAGCTCGAGCGCGAGGCCTATCACCAGATGCTCGCCTCGATTGAAGAACTCTGCCGGAAAGGCGCCCTGGCAGCCGGCGACATGACCCCGCCGATCTACGTTGACGGCATGGCCAACCTCATCGCCGCCGAGGTCGACCGCGAGCGGCTCCGCCAGATGCTCCTCGCCCTTGAGGCCAAGCAGCGTCTAGTGGATCTGCTCACCGCCTACGTCGACGGCCACCAGCAGGAGGTGCGCGTCGTCGTCGGCCTCGATGAGTCATCGCCTGCCATGCAGGACCTCGTGCTCATCGGCGCCCCCGCGCGCCTTGGCGGAGGCAATCTCGGCACCGTCGCCGTCATCGCACCCACCCGTATCCAATATCAGGAGATGATCCACGCCGTCCGTTACATCGCTGGCCTGTCGCAGCGGCTTCTGGATCTGCCCGCCGAGTAGGCTGCGCCTAAGCCGGCCTCTCCAGCATCCAAAACGTGTTACTGTGAACGAGCCAAGGGCCAAAATCCAGGCGGCCCTTTCGACACAGCGAGATGGCGGCGCCTGCCGCGGAATTTATCATTGAAGAAGATCACGAAAGTCCTACGGAGTATGCGTAAAGGAATGACCCATCAGGAAGCAGAAGGGAAGCCGCACGAGGTCGAACAGGCCGCGGCGCCCCAGGACGCAGCAACCACCGTCGTCGAGCCTGAGCCTGCCACCCCGCAGGCCGAGCCGGAAGCAGCCGCGCCGCAGTCCGAGCCCGAGCCGGCGCCCGTGAACCGCGCTGAGTTTGACCAGCTCAGGGTCGCCTACGACCAGCTGAAGGCCGAGCGCGATCAGCTCGTCGACCGCCTCGCACGCCTCCAGGCCGAGTTTGAAAATGCCCGCAAGCGCGCCGAGCGCGAGCGCCACGATTTCAGGGATCACGCCACCGGCAGCGTCGTCGAGCGCTTCCTGCCCGTCCTCGACAACTTCGAGCTGGCCCTCAAGGCCACCGGATCCGCCGATCAGCTCCGCTCCGGCGTCGAGCTCATCGTCAAGCAGATGGAAGATGTCCTCCGCCAGTTGCAGGTGGTTCCCGTGCCCGCCGTCGGCGAGGAGTTCGACCCGCGCCATCACGAGGCCCTCGGCACGGTCGAGCGCGAAGACGTGCCTGACCACCACGTCGCTGAAGAGATTCGCCGTGGCTACAAGCTTCGTGAGCGTCTGCTGCGACCGGCCCTCGTGCGTGTTGCCTCGAACCCCAAACAGACCAGTGAGTGAGAAACGATACCGACGTGAGCAAAGCTGACTACTATGAAGTGCTGGGCGTCTCCCGCGACGCCAGCGATCAGGAACTGAAGAGCGCCTACCGCAAGCTGGCCATGAAGTTCCATCCTGACCGCAACCCGGGAGACCACACAGCCGAAGAAAAATTCAAAGAGGCCAGCGAGGCCTATCAGGTGCTCAGCGACTCCGACAAGCGCGCCGCCTACGACCGCTACGGCCATGCTGGCGTCGGCGGCGCAGGCGCGCCGGGCGGCGGATTCAGCGGCTTTGCCGGCGGCGTCGATCTCGGCGACATCTTCGGCGATCTGTTCGGAGAAATGTTCTCCATGGGCGGCAGCCAGCAGCGCCAGACGCGCCAGCGCCGCGGGGATGATCTTCGCTACGATCTCGGCATCGACTTTGAGGACGCCATCTTCGGCACCGAGACGGAAGTCCGGCTCCGGCGCCATGAAACCTGCACCACATGCAAGGGCACCGGCAGCGCCTCCGGGCGCGGCCCCAGCACCTGCCCGCAGTGCCAGGGCCGCGGCCAGATCCGCTATCAGCAGGGCTTCTTCTCCGTCGCCCGCACCTGCTCTGCCTGCGGCGGCGCGGGCGTGATCGTCAGCGACCCCTGCACCACCTGCCGCGCTGAAACCCGTGTCACCAAGGAGATCAAGCTTCAGGTCAAGGTGCCGCCCGGCGTCGAAGAAGGCACGCGCATCCGCTATGCCGGCGAGGGCGACGCGGGCCGTTCCAACGGTCCCTCCGGCGATCTCTACATCGTCCTCTCCATTCGCCCGCATGATTTCTTTGAGCGCGACGGGCATGACCTCCACTGCGTCATCCCCATCAGCTTTCCGCAGGCCGCTCTCGGCGCGGAGATTGAAATCGAAGGCGTCGACGGCAAGGTCACCGTCAAGATCCCGGAAGGTACGCAGAGCGGCAAAGAGCTGCGCATCCGCGGCCGCGGCGTGCCCTATCTCAATGAAAAGGGCCGCGGCGATCTCGTGGTCCGCGTCGTTGTCCAGATTCCCAAAAAGCTCACCCGCGCTCAGCGCGATCTGGTCGCCCAGCTCGCCGAGACCATGTCCGTCGAGAACAAACCCACCTCGCCCGGCCTGCTCGAAAAGATGAAAGACCTCTTCAGCTAGCGGCCCGCAAGCCGCAGCGATGCAAGAGCAGGCTGAATGAGGAATTGGAGTTGGGAATTTGGTGGAGCTGAGCGGGATCGAACTTGAGCCGTTTTGCGGGCGTCTGAGCC
>JBAUTX010000040.1:0-5025 GCA_049582405.1 Occallatibacter sp.
TCCTCGCGCCGCCCACCGTCACCAGCGGGCCTGTCGTTGCCAACGGCAGCCGCTCCTCGCTCACCTCTTTACGAATCCAGTGGTCCGTCACCTGCTCATGCGCAATGTCGTTCGAAGGCGGCCGCGCCATGTGGCACTCCACGCAGTCCGCTTGCTCCGGATGGTGCTTCGCGGCAAACCCGCCCGAGCCGTGGCACTGCAGACACTTCGCCCGGTAATACGCCATGCGCTCCGCCGGCGCGGGCGACCCATGCGGATCGTGGCATGTCGTACAGGTCATCTTGTCGCCTGCGACCTGCTTGCAACGGCTCTTCAGCAGCGCCTCCCACTGGCTCGTGGCGCGCCCGCCCGAGCCGTGCTCTCCCTGCCGCACGAAGAACACCGCGTAATCGAACAAGTCCTCGCCCGGCTTGAACTCCGCCAGCCGCTTTCCCGCCCGAACCACCGCCGCCTGTCCCTCCAGGTGGCAATTCAGGCACACGGAGTCGCGGCGCACCGGCGCCAGTGCGTCAACGTCCATCATCTTCACCTTGCCGCCGCTCGCCACATGCGCCCCGCCATCCCCATGGCACGCCGCGCACGTCACCCCGCCTTCGCCAAACGGCGCTCCCGCATACAGGTTTCTGGCTTTCGGCAGCGACTCAGCCACCCCCGAGGCATGGCAATGCAGGCACCCGGGATCCACCGGCAGCGTCAGTGGCATCTCCCGCGCCGACTGAAAGTTCGGCGCCATGTCCCACACCTGCTTCTTCCCATACCAGTTGATCGGAGCCTCAAACCAATACCCCTCGCGCTCAAAGAGATACGTCCGTCCGCGCCGCCCTGACCCGATGAAGTACCGCAGCTCCACCCGCCCCGCCAGCTCCCGCTGCGCCGTCGCCGTGGGCCGCTCATACGTCAGCCACACCCGCCCGCCGTCTTCCATCACCCTGTAGTGGACGCCGGACGCCGCATGCGTGAAATCCGCAGGCAGAAATCCCTCTGCCGCGGTCCCGCTCGCCCGCGCCATCGGCGTGTCCTTATATTTGTCGTAGATGGCCCGGTGGCAGGACGCACACATCGCATCCGGGTCGCCCGGCTGCGCGCGTTCGTCCGCCGCCACCGGCCTTGCACTCCACCACCCGCCCACGCCTGCCAGCAGCAGGCACGCGAAAATACATCCCAGACGCGACAGGCACAACACCCCACCAGCAATTGCCGCCGTTCTTCTCGCAAACGTTCTTCATCAGTGGACGATTTCCGGGAGCAAACGGTTGACCGCCTGCGTATCTTTCTGCATCCCGAGTCCATTCGTTTTGCGGATATCAAAATAGAAGGCGATTCTCATGGCATCTCGCTGGCAGCCCGACTTTGAACAACTCGTCGATGAGCACCAGTCCATGGTCTTCTCGCTCGCCCTGCGCATCACCGGCGACCGCGGGCTCGCCGAAGAAGTCGCCCAGGACGTCTTCCTCGAAATGGATCGCCATCTGCACAAGCTCGATTCCCCCATGCACACCCTCTTCTGGCTCCGCCGCGTCGCCGTCAGCCGCTCCACGGACGCGCTCCGCCGTCTTCGCGTGCGCCGCTTCGAGGACTGGGTCGAGATCGACGACCATCACCACGTCACCCGCGAGAACCCAGCCTCGCCCCTCGCCACGCGCATCGAGCAGTTGCTTGCCACGCTCCCCGCGCCGCAGCGCGCCGCCCTCGTCCTCCGTTATCAGGAAGACATGACCCCCGAAGAAATCGCCACTGCCCTTGATGCTCCCGTGGCCACTGTCAAAAGCCACCTCCAGCGCGGCCTCAAGCTGCTCCGCGCCAAGGCCAACCACCACCTCAGGGAGTACATCCGTGAAGCCTGAACCCATCGACGAAATCGAACGCGTACTGCGCCGCGAGCTCAAGCGCCGGCCCGCGCCGCCCGGCTTCCAGCAGCGCCTGCTCCGTCGCCGTCAAGGCGCCCTGCGCACGCGTCACATCATGCTCTGGCAGCGCCTCGCCGCTTCCGTGCTCGTCGCCGCAGGTGTCGGCGGCCTGCTCACCTGGCGCCACGCCCAGCAGCTTCGAAAAGGCGAAGAAGCCAGCCGCCAGCTCGTCCTAGCGCTCCGCATTACCAACCACGCCCTCAACGATGTTCAGGCGCGCCTCGCCGCGCACAGCTCAATCGATTCGTCCCAAGGAGACCAGCCATGAAGCACCGCATCGCAACCCTCATCCTCACCCTCGCCGCCGCCGCTTCACCCGCCCTCGCGCAGAGCTTCCCCGAGGTTCTGCCGCCCGCCCTTGAAAAGCAGCTCGCCGCCCGCGCCTCCAACGTCACTGAGGTCACGATGGACAAGAACATGCTCGGCACCGCCTCTCAATTCCTCAACGGCAAAGGCGCCGACGACGCAAAGACCCGCCAGCTCATCCAGGACCTCGATGGCGTCTACGTCCGCGAATATGAGTTCGACAAGCCCGGCCAGTACTCGCCCGCCGACATCGAGCAGATCCGCCAGCACTTTCAGACCGATGAGTGGAAGCCCATGGTCCACGTCCGCGAGAGCAAGTCCGGCGAGATGACCGACGTCCTCGTCAAACAGGTCAACGGCCAGAACCGCGGCATGTTCGTTCTCGACGCCGAACCCAAAGAGCTCTCCATCGTCCTCATCCTCGGCCCCATCCGCATGGATCAGCTTGGACAGCTCGGACAACTCGGCGCCCTCGGCAGTCTCGGAGCACTCGGCGGCGTCGCCGGAGACGTCCCCCACCCGGCACCGAAAGGAGGCAAGTGATGCGCCGTCTTCTCTGGATTCCCCTGCTCCTCGTCGCCCTCGCGATTCCCGTCACCGTCCTCGCCGGCAGCGGCGAGGGCTTTGATGGCGTCGTCGGCTCCATCCAGAGCCGCTACCACGCCCACGCCACGCGCATTCCCATGATGGGCCTCGTCAGCCTCTTCGCGCGCACCGGCTCGCACGGCCGCGTCGCCAATCTCCACATCGCCGAGTTCGATCACTTCACGGAATCGGTCGACAGCGACGACCTCAACCGCCTCGTCGCGGAAAAGATGGGCGCGGGCTGGGAGCGCATCGTGCGCGAAACCAGCCGCCAGGGCCAGAAAACGGAGCAGTCCTTCATCTTCATGCGCGCAGAGAACTCCCGCATCGGCCTCTTCATCCTCGACCTCGACGGCCACCAGCTCGACGTCGTGCAACTCTCCGTCGACCCATCGCGCCTCGGCGACACGATCCGCAAATACGCGCACCACGCCGCCGACAGCAACGACACCGACTCCGGCACCGAAGTCTCCGACTGACCGCCGCCGCGTACACGCAACTCGGCACGAGCAGAGAACGCATGGTCATCTTGAGCGGAGGTCGCCGCAGCGACCGAAGTCGAAAGATCTGCGGCTGCCTTGCGCACTTTCCGGTGAGCCGGTCAACTGCCCAGGATCCGCTGCGAGGGCTGTATAAGCAAATCGCACGCGGCGATGCACGCTGAAGGAATTGCAAATGTGAACCCTGATTCGAGGAGGAATCTGCGGCACGCTTGAAGGTAAGGAGATTGTGGCTATAATGTAAGGAGGGTGAATCATGGCTCCAGCGACTCAAACAACAGCGACGACCGTGGAAGCGACTGTCACCTCCAAAGGCCAGGTAACCTTGCCCAGAGAGTTGCGCAAACGCCTTGGAATCCAGAAGGGAAGCCGGATACGGTTCAGTATTCCCGCCAGCGGTGCCGTGAAGGTCGAACTCGTGCTGTACGATCTCGAAGACCTCTGGAAGATGGCCGGTCAAGGCGGTCAAGCCGGTGGCGTAATGACTTTTGAAGAGATGGATGCGGCCAAAGCCCGGAGACGGTGGTAATGCTCGCAGCCGAGACCAACGTGTGGGCCCGGGCTTTCCTCAACGACGAGCCGGCGCAAGCCCGAAAAGCTCGCTCCGCCCTTGCGGAAGCGCGTTCGGCGGGTGGAGTATTCATTCCGCTCCTTGTGCTGGCTGAGCTGTCCTGGGCACTTCGTGGCAGATGGGACAGGGGAAAGGTTCTGGACACCATCGAGGGCCTTCTCCAGACGAGAGGTGTGACCGTCGAGTCGGCCGCCGTTGCGTGGAAGGCTTTGGAGGCCTCCCGCAAAGGAGCGGCCGGCTTCGCCGACCACTTAATCGCAGAGATTTCCTTCGCGTCCGACGCTGGCGAGGTGATTACGTTCGACAAAGCCTTTGGCCGCGTATCCGGTGTTCGCCGTCTCAAGTAAGCCATTTGCCGGATAGAACAGAATCCGAGAGCGGCCGGGTAGCGATTCGGCATCATTCTGGCCGAAGGCGTGGCCTCTGTTTACCAGATCATCATCTCCGCAATGCCGTCATACGACCGGAGCGCACCAAGATCGAATCGAGATCTTACAATTTCGGTTCAACGAACAACGTGGAAAGTGCGTTTCCAGCGCGTGTCTGGGAAGAAATGCACCAGAACGTGGCCGAACCACGCGAGCTTGTTACCTATCCCTGTTGCTTCAAGTTGTCCATCAGTGGCCTCGAACGACCAGTAGTTGAACAGCGGACGGCCAAGTATGTTTGCGCGCGGCACGAAGCCCCAGTAGCGCGAGTCCAGGCTGTTGTGCCGGTTGTCGCCCATCATGAAATACATGCCGGGTGGAACCACCAGGTCGCCGTCTTGGATAAGACTCGGGAAGTTCACGGCCCACGACTCTGTGGCCCCAGTCGCCTCCGACGGAGGAACTGCAGGAAAATCATCGAGGAATTCGTTGAAGTTATCCGTCGTCGTCGGCTGCGCAAATCCCACAGGCTGCGCGACGCCATTAACGATCACGATGCCGTTGCGAAGGTGAATATGATCGCCCGGTACGCCAATCAATCTCTTCACCAGGTCAATCTCCTGCGGTGTGCCATCGGCGTCTGTCGGATCAATACCAGGCTGATGAACGGGCTTGATGAACACCACTATATCGCCGCGCCTCGGCTCGCGATACCTTATCAGCGGCATCCATGATGTGGGCGGCGCAAGCGTGATCCGGTCGACCACCAGGTGATCACCTATAAGCAA
>JBAUTX010000041.1:0-2737 GCA_049582405.1 Occallatibacter sp.
GCTCCAACAAGAGCATCTCCGAGTCGCTCATGACCACCGGCTACGCCATTCCTCTTGTGGCCCTGAATCCATACGTCGCGGGCGGCATCTTCGTGGACTATCTTGCGCTGGGCCGCTTCCACCTCATCCCCAAGCACCCCGAGCAGCTCGGTCCCACAAATCTTGGCGCATTGACATCGCCCGAAGAGCCTGCGCAAAATCTGGAAAGCGCAAATCTGCAGATCCCTGTCGCAAACGCCTCCAGTTTCTTCGACGCCTCTGTGGACGAATCAGCAAGTTTTGTCATGAAGGGAGTCCCGACCGCACATGAGTAACAAGCCGCAGAACTTCAAGCATCACGCCAAGCTTGACCCGCCTTACCACTTCGTTCTGGCCTGGGTACTGCTCGTCAACCTCGGGGTGGCAATCGCTTACCTCGTCCACCACGAGAACCTCTACGCTGTGTGGCTTGTGGTGCTCGCCGTTGCGGCCATCATCGCCCTCTTTCGTATGCGCCAATATCCATTGAAGGTGCAGGACCGCGTCATTCGCCTCGAAGAACGCCTGCGCCTCCAGGCCCTGGCCCCAGCCGCGTGGCACACGCAAATCTACAAGCTCAGTGAAGACCAGCTGATTGGTCTGCGCTTTGCTGGTGATGATGAAGTGGTCGAACTAGCCAAGCAGGCGCTGGAGCAAAACCTCAATCGCAAGCAGATCAAGGAACGCGTCCGCAACTGGCGTGCCGATCACTGGCGCGTCTAAGCAGAGGCCGCGCTCTGCTGCTTCATCCAGGGGGCCTGCGCAGCACGTTGCTCGGGCCACTATTATTTGAAGAAAGCCGTCAGCGTCAGCACGAGAAGCGTTAATCCAACCGCGATCGCGCTGAAGCCCACAATCCGCGAGAACTTCACGACCCACGTTTCCGGAGCCCGCCCAACGCGGGCCGCAAGCTTCCCTTCCTTCACCAGCCGTTCGTACTCTTCAGGCCGCTTCTTCCTGAACTCCTCTTCACTTTCAACGCCGGTGAAGATCACCATGTCCATCGGGAAGCTTTCGGGCCGCAGGTGCGTGTTCACAAAATGAATCATGAAGATGAAGAGGATCGCCAGCAGGCCCTCCTCGCTGTGAATGATGAGGGCTGCATTCAGCGCCCATCCAGGCAGGAACCTCGCGAAGAAGGGCGCGAACCACATCGCGTAGCCTGAGAATCCAATCACGACCATGCCCCAGAAGACCGCCCAGTAATCAAACTTCTCCCAGTACGCATAGCGCTCGAACCTCGGCCGCGGTCCAAGACCGAAGAACCAGCGGAAGTGCCCCCACATATCCTTCACATCTTTCCAGTTCGCGACCATCGAGGTCGGGCCCCAGAAGATGCCCTTCTCATGCCGCGCCAGCGCTCGGGTAAAGATGTCCTTCACGTGAATCAGAAAGGCGATGGTCAGCGCCAGCGCGAAGAACTTGTGAAAGAACAGAATGGCCCCAAATCCTCCGACGATCTTCGCCGTGCCCTGGGCCCACGCGCTGGCACTGAATCGCAGCGGAAGGCCCGTCGCGGCAAGCCCTAGAAACGTTGTGAACAGGGCTCCGTGCAGGTATCTCTGTCCCACCGTAAAGCGCACAAAAAACCGCGCAGGACCAGCATCCGCCGCAGTTTGCTTCTCCGCGACCTGCTCCACTTCAGGCATTCTTCCCTCCATTCCCCGCCCGGTTCTTCACCTGCTCGATACGGGCGCGGACCAGCCATAGGATCGTGTGGATCAGGAAAAATACGAGGACGCTCACCAGCAGCAGATTCATGAAGAGGCGCACCACGTAAAGCTCTGGACTCGTCTTCCAATCACGCGCATTGGCGTGCGGCTGGTACTTCACGAAGCGTGCATTGGCGTTCGTATGGCACTGTCCGCAGGTGGTCACCAGGTTGCCCGCCGCAATCATCGATCGCGGATCCGACGCCGGCAGCACATCATGTGCCCCGTGGCAGTCCCAGCAGCGCGCCGTCTCCACGTAGCCGCCCAGCAGGCTCAACTGCGAGTGGAACGTGTCGCGATAAGTCGATGCCTTATCCGCATGGCACGACCCGCAGAGCGGCGCCGTGTGCGTACGAAACGCAGCTTGATCCGGCTGCACAATGTTATGCGCCGTATGACAGTCCGTACACACCGGCGCGTTCGGATTCCCCTTCGCCAGCGCTTGCCCATGGGCTCCGGCTGCAAGTTCCGTGGCGATCTTCGCATGGCAGGTTCCGCAGGTATTGGGAATATTCGTCTTGTAAGTGAGGCTCTGCGGATTGTTGCGGCTGAGGATGTGATGGGAACCGTGGCAGCTTTGGCAATTCGCGGCCACCAGCAGGCCGTCCCTGCTCAGGGCTGAGCCGTGAATCGAGTCCATGTAACCCGACATCACATTCGGCAAACCGTGCTTCTTCGCCATCGCGTCATTCCCGTGGCACGCTCCGCACGTTCGCGGAATGTTCAGCGGATACACCGCCGATCGCGCATCCGATTTTGGGAAGATCGCATGGGCATCGCCGTGGCAGCTCGTACACGGATGATCCTTTGCCGCGGAGTGCACGCTGCCGGCCAGCTCCGTCGCCGGGTCCGCATGGCACGTTTTGCACTCCACTTGCGCAATTTTGTCTGGATGCGGATATGCCTTGATGTCGTGGTGGCAGTCATTACACTTCAGGCTTCCGTGGATGCTGGCGCTGAATGTCTTGCCGTCCACCGAGATGTTGTGGCCGGCTGCGTTCTGCATC
>JBAUTX010000042.1:0-8798 GCA_049582405.1 Occallatibacter sp.
GCGGATGTCGGCTCCGGCGGCGAAGGCCTTGCTGCCCGCGCCGGTGAGGAGGAGGACGCGGATGGCGGGGTCTTCGGCTGCGTGGGTGAGGGCGTGTGCGAGTTCGGCGAAGAGCGCGGCGTTAAGCGCGTTGAGGACGGTGGGGCGGTTGAGGGTGAGGATGGCGAGCGGCGGGCGCAGGTCGAGGAGGATGTGGGAGTAGTTCATGGCGGAAGCAGGGTAGCAGATGGCGGGCGGGGCGTGCTGTGGGAGCGGGGCGCAAAAAGAATCGGGTGGGTGCCGCTTTGTGCGGCCACCACCCGAAAAGAAATCGCCAGAAATGTACAGGCCAATCAGGAGACAAAGACAGAGTAGCGGTTGGATGGTGCGGCGTCTTGGCCCAATGGGGGGATGGGACTGTCCATCGATGGATGGAGGCAGGGGGCGGGGATGATGGCGGAAGTTGCGCAATGACGCGGGTTAGCGAGTAGTGTGGAGTTGCGCGGAGTTTGAGGCGCGCGGCGCGGGTTGAGAGACGGACGGGCCAATTCGGCGAGGGATGCGGCGCGACGGGCGCTGGTGGGTCTGTGCCTGGTGTACTGCGCGGCGGCGGGCTGGGGATTGCAGCCGACGACGCCGCTGGCGGAGTATGCGCGGCAGGCATGGGTGATGGAGAACGGGCTGCCGCAGGACACGGTGCACGCGCTGGCGCAGACACAAGACGGGTTTGTGTGGATTGGGACTGAGGCGGGGCTGGTTCGCTTTGACGGCAATCGGTTTGCGGCGTTTGACACGAACTCGACGCCGGCGCTGCCGAGCGGGGATATTCGCTGCCTGCTGGCGACTGCGGACGGTGCGCTTTGGGTGGGCACGGGCGAAGGGCTGGTGCGGTGGAAGGACCATGCGGTGACGGTGTACGGAACGCGCAATGGGCTGCCGGGCGACTCGGTTCGCGCGTTGTCGGAGGATTCCGCGGGGTCGCTGTGGGTGTATACGGACGCTGGACTGGCGCGGTGGGCGGGAACGCGCTTTGAGGCGGCAGGAGTGTGGCGACCGGGCGGGTCGATTCCGCAGGTCACGTCGGGCGGACGGAGCAGCGCATGGATTGATGCGACGCCGAGCTCCGGGGAAGGCATGCGACGCGCAGCGGAGGTGGCGGGTCTGCCGCGGGATCAGGTGGCGTTCTTCAGCAGCCTGCGTGGCGGGTTGTTCGCGGTGGCCGATAACAGCCAGGTGGTGGTGATCCACGGGGGCAACAGCGTTGCGGCGCGCATGACGGCGGGCAAGGAGCTGCCGGGGACGCGGATTCAGGCGCTGTTTGCCGACCGTGAGGGATGCCTGTGGATTGGAACGAATGGCGGGCTGGCGCGGCTGGTGGATGGGAAACTGCAGCGGCTGCCGGTGACGGATCCGCTGGCGGGGGCATCCATTCTGACGCTGATGGAGGACCGCGAAGGCAATGTGTGGGTGGGCACGGAGACGGGCGGCCTGCATATTCTGCGCGATCAGCGGTTCCGCGTGGTTGGAGCGCATGACGGGCTGAGCTCGGATGCGACGACGACGGTGGTGGAAGACAGCGCGGGCGTGCTGTGGGTGGGCACGAGCGGCAACGGGCTGAATGCGCTGCAGCGCTCGGCGACGGGCGGGTTCACGGCGAAGACGTGGACGGTGCGCCAAGGGCTGGCGAGCGACGTGATTCTGGCGCTGGCGGCGGGGCCGAATGGGGACCTGTGGGTGGGCACGCCGGACGGGCTGAGCTTGATTCGTCATGGGCAGGTGGCGTCGTTTACGTCGGCGGATGGGCTGCCGGATGATTTTGTGCGGTCGCTGCTGGTGGATGCGGACGGAAGCCTTTGGGTGGGCACGCGGCGTGGCCTGGTGCACTGGCTGCACGCGCCGGCCGGCAGGCAGATGGAGACCTATACGCAGGCGACGGGACTGGGTAACGACCTGGTGGGCGCGATGGCGCGCGGACAGGACGACAGCCTGTGGGTGGCGACGCTGGCGGGGCTGTCGCGGATCCAGGCGGGAAGGATTACAAACTACACGACGGCGAACGGGCTCTCCAGCAATGTGGTGACGGCGCTTCTGGTGCGGAGCGCGCATGAGCTGTTCATTGGCACGCAGGACCGCGGGTGGAACCTCTGGGATGGCGCAAGGTTCAGCGCGCCGAAGGGCCGCGGGCTGGATGAGAAGAGCATTCACGCGATCCTGGACGATGCGGGGAATCATTTGTGGTTTGCGACGGACGAGGGGATTGCGCGATGCGACTGCACGATGACGGCGGAATGCACGCACTGGGTTGAGTTTGGGCTGGCGGATGGGCTGCGCAGCCGGGAGACGGCGACGAACAGCCATCCCTCGGCGTGGCGCTCGCGGGATGGACGGCTGTGGTTTGCGACGCCGAAGGGACTGGTGGAGGCCGACCCGGCGCATTTTGCGATCAACACGGCGCCGCCGCCGGTGGCGATTGAACGTTTTGCAGTGGATGACGTGGAGCAGCGGCTGGGCCATGGCGCGGGGTTGCGCGTTGAGGCGGGGCATGTGCACTTTGAGTTTGACTATGCGGGGTTGAGCTTTGTGGCTCCACAGAAGGTGCGCTACCGCTACATGCTGGAGGGGTTTGACCGCCACTGGACCGAGGCGGGCGCGCGGCGGACGGCGTACTACACGAATATTCCGCCGGGGCGGTATGTGTTTCGCGTGCAGGCGGCAAACAACGACGGCGTGTGGAATGCGGAGGGTGCCGCGCTCGGGTTTGAACTGCGGCCGCACTTCTACCAGACGGTGTGGTTCTACATTGTGCTGGCGCTGGTGCTGGCGGCTCTGGTGGTGCTGATTCTGCGGCTGCGGCTGAAGCGCGCGGAGCGGGAGTTTCGCGCGGTGCTGGGCGAGCGGAACCGCATTGCGCGGGAGATTCACGACACGCTGGCGCAGGGATATGTGGGGATCAGCGTGCAGCTGGAGGTGCTGGCGGAGCTGCTGCGGCTGAACAAGGTGGACGCGGCGGCCAGGCAACTGGATACGACGCGGAGCCAGGTGCGGGACGGGCTGGCGGATGCGCGGCAATCGATCTGGGCGCTGCGCTCGCAGGACTCAGGCGAGAAGACGCTGCCGGTGCAGCTGCGGCGGGTGACGGAGCAGGCAGGCGGGCACGGGTTGGAGGCCAGCTTCAGCATTTATGGTGCGTACAGGGCGCTGCCGCCGGGAACAGAGCGGGAAATCCTGCGCGTGGCGCAGGAGGCCATCCATAATGTGAAGAAGCACGCCGGTGCGCGACACCTGACGGTGCAACTGGAGTACCGGCAGAACGAGATTGCGCTGCAGGTGGGGGATGATGGGCGCGGATTTGCGGCGGAGGCCGGCGCCCAGTCGCCGCCGGGGCATTATGGACTGACAGGCATGTACGAGCGTGCGGCAGCCATCAAGGGCGTGCTGGATGTGACGAGTGAGGCGGGCGGCGGGACGACGGTGCGGTTGAGCTTGCCGGTGCGGAAAGAACAGAAGGAGTAAACGTGGCACAGGAGACGATCAAGGTGCTGGTGGTGGAAGACCATCACGTGGTGCGGCAGGGGCTGGTGGCCCTGTTGAACGTAGCGGATGGCATTGAGGTGGTGAGCGAGGCAGCGGATGGCGTGGAAGCGATCGCGCAGTTTCGCAAGCACCAGCCGAATATCACGCTGATTGACCTGCGACTGCCGCGGCTTTCCGGCGTGGATGTCATCCAGCGGATCCGTATGGAGACGCCGCAGGCGCGGTTCATCGTGCTGACGACGTATGACGGCGACGAGGACATCTATCGGGCGCTGCAGGCGGGGGCGCGGGCGTATCTGCTGAAGGGCATGACGAGCGAGGAGCTGATTGCGACGATCCGGGCGGTGCATGCGGGCAAGCAGCACATTCCGCCGACGATTGCGCAGAAGCTGGCGGAGCGGATGGGGACCGAAGAGCTGACGCCGCGGGAGTTCGACGTGCTGGAGCAGATTGTGCACGGCAAGAGCAACAAGGAGATTGCGACGGAGCTGGAAATCAGCGAAGCGACGGTGAAGACACACATCAACAGCCTGCTGGGGAAGCTGGGCGTGACGGATCGCACGCAGGCGGCCACGGCGGCGATACAACGGGGCATTGTTCCGCTGGAGAGCCTGAGGAAACCGACACCATGAAGAAGGCGATTCTTGCTGCGATTGTTTGCTTAGTGATGCTGCCGCAGATGCGTGCGGAAAAAGCGACGTGGCGACAGGCGACAGACACGGAGCTGGCAAGCCTGCTGCCGGCGCGCGCTCCGGTGGAGAAGGAACACATTGAGACGGAGATGCGCACGGCGAGCGGGATTGTGAACAGCCACGGGCGCTACATTGCGGGCGTGGTGCTGATTACGGCAGGCTACTCGGCGGACGGGAAGTACTCGCACTACCTGGTGGTGCAGGCGCCGGTGAAGATTGGCGGCGTGCTGCTGGCGCCGGGGCAGTACGTATTCGGGTGGGAGCGGGATACGGATGCGCTGAAGGTGCACTTCAATGTGGCGACGACGGGCGCGCTGGTGGGGACGGCTGAGGCGCGGCGCATTGCGGGCAAGACGCGGGTGGAGAGCCTGCGGATCTGGCCGCCGTCGGATAAGGCACTGATCCAGATTGGGCGGTTCGGAATTCAGTATGAGCTCGGAGATGAGTAGAGCGGCGGCGAGGCCCCACCGGAGCCTTCACTGCTGCATGTTCAGGATCTTCGCAAGAATAGGCGCAGGGTTTTCGGGATTCTCCATTTGAAGCAGTTTGGTCATTCGCAGCTGGATGGCTTCGGTCCAGGCGGGATGGGTGAGAATGTAGAACTGCTCCTCCCTGATTGCATCGAAGACCTTCTCGGCAACCTGATTCGGCGGCATGCTTGACGCAACCAGTGTTCCAAAAGCCGCCCGTCCGGCCTGCATCTCCGGCGAGAGCGCGGCTGGTGGATTCTTCCACTCCGCGGGTCGGGTGCGCTCGGTGTTGGCGATGTTTGTCTGCACCAGGCCGGGGCAGAGCACCGACACTTTCACGAGCGCGTTGCGTTGTTGCAGGGTGAGGTAGAGGCTCTCTGAAAGGGCTACGACTGCATGCTTGGTGACCGCATAAGGCGCAGAGAAGCCTCCGGTGATAAGACCGGCGGCGGAAGCGGTGTTCACGATATGGCACTCCGTGTTCTGTGCCAGCATGAGGGGTGTGAAGACCTTGACGCCGTGAATCACGCCCCATAGGTTGACGCCGATGACCCACTCCCAATCGTTCCATGTGGCTTCCCACGGTGCGCCTCCGGCGGCGACCCCGGCGTTGTTGAAGAGCAGGTGCACGTGGCCGAAGGCATCAAAGGCCTGACGAGCCAGCGATTCGACAGGACTTCGTTTGGAGACATCCGTCGGTACGCAAAGCACCGTGCCTCCCATGGCTTTGAGTTCGGCGCCAGCTTTGTCTAAAGGACCTTGCTCGATATCGGCAAGGACCACGTTTACGCCTGCACGAACACACCACTCGGCGATCCCACGCCCAATGCCGCTGGCAGCACCTGTGATGACCGCTACTTTTCCTGCAAATTCTTTCATCTTCCCTCCGCAGTGTGGCGACTCGAATGCTGGTGTCGCTCGTAGACAGTAGCGCAACGGAAGCGAAAATACAGTCTGTTTTCAGGATTTGAAGCGCGGTATTCTGAAAGCAGGGAGATGGTTCTGGTCCCTCTTGTTCTCAGAAAAATCTGGCGAAGGCCGACGGTGTCGCAGGCTTCTGGTGCGGCACGGATGGAACGCTGTGCGCTTACCAGCCCATCTGGCGCATGCGCTCGAGGATGATGGCGCTGTAGCTGTCCATGCGCTGGGGATGGCGGCGGCGCGGTGCGGGAAGGATGGCGGCGAGGCGCGCGGCCTGGTCGCGGTCGATGCTGCGGGCGGAGGTGCCGTAGTCGGCACGGCAGACGGCCTCTGCGCCGTAGATGGCCGGGCCCCACTCGACGAGGTTGAGATAGAGCTCGAGGATGCGCTGCTTGCCGAGGACGAGCTCGGCGACGGGAACGAGCGAGGCCTCTGCGCCTTTGCGGAGGATGGAGCGGCCGGTGCCGAAGAAGAGATTTTTGACGAGCTGCTGGGTGAGCGTGGAGGCGCCGCGGATGCGCTCGCCTTCCACGTCGCCCTGGGCGGCGAGCTGCATCTGGTGCCAGTCGAAGCCGTGGTGCTGGTAGAAGCGCGCGTCCTCGGCGGCGATGACGGCGTGCTGGAGGCTGGGCGCGATCTGGGTGAGCGGGAGGTAGGTTTCGCGCGGGTGATAGGGCTTGTTCTGGAGCCAGGCCTGGAGGCGGCGCTCGATGTGGACGGCGGTGGTGGGCGGGTTGACCCAGCGGAAGATGACGAGGAGCAGCGCGGCCAGCAGCCAGAGCGCGACGAGGCCGAGTGCGAACCAGCGGAGGACGAGGAAGATAGAGAGCTTGCGGCGCGCGGCGGCGGGTGTTGGGCTGGCGGTCACAGTTCAGGATACGCGGGGGCGGGCCGCGCTGGGGCTCTGTGGCGCCCAGAGTCTCAGAGGCGAGAGCCGAGGGAGCCGAAGTCCGCAGACAGGAAGCATCGCGAGGCCGTGGGACGCACGCCGAAGAGCTCGCGCCGCACAGGAAAGGCTAGTGGACGAGAGGACTTTCCCAAACGCGGCAGAGGATTTCCTTGAGCTTCGCGAAGTCCTTTTGCCCAAGCTCGACGGCCCACTCGCGTTCGATCTCGCGGAGCACATCCAGGGCCTTTGCCCACGCGGCGCGTCCGCGTTTTGTGAACCGGACGATGCGCGCACGACCCTCGTCCGGCGCATCGGACCGAACCAGGTACCCGCAATCCTCGAGGGTGCCGAGCAGCCGGTTCATCGCCTGCTTGCTCATGCCGGCACGCTCGGCGAGAACCCCCGGGCGCTCCCCGTCCGGGCCGGGATACCGCAACAAGGCCATGTGCGGCAGGCTGAGCTCTTTGAAGCCCGCGGCATTCAGTTCGCGGAGGATGCGGCGTTGAATTGCCTCCGCCGGAACGCGCATCAGCGCGCCGATGAGCATATGCTTGGTGTCGGCTGCTGCATTCTGCTGCGAAATACCCATTGACACTCTCCGTAAACTGTGTTTACTATCATAGCTCGATAAACAGAGTTTACCAAATGAGGTGCAAGATGACCCAACGAACCATCGATCTGCAACCCGGTTCCGCGAGCGGGACCGTCGGCCTGGAGCAGGCCCGCGCAGGCAACCCGGAGGAGACCGCGACGGCATCGCTGCCAGATGAGGTCAAGCACGTCCCCGCAGGATCGGGAGCGGACTATTGGGGGCCGGGCACGGTGATGACATTTCTCATCACAGGCAAAGACACGGGCGGAGCCTTTTTTATGGCGGAGATGTCTGTCCCTCCCGGGGGCGGCCCACCGCCGCACATTCATCACCGCGAGGATGAGTCGTTCTATCTGCTCGAAGGGACGCTTACCGTTCAAGTGGGTGGGAAGACACTTGCCGTATCTGCTGGCGATGTGGCTTTCCTTCCCCGCGGAATCGTTCATTCGCTCAAGAACCCCGGCGACGGGAATGCGCGGGCTCTGGTGGTGATCACACCGGCGGGGCTTGAAAACTACTTTGCGGAAGTGTTCGATCCTGTCACGGATCGCGCTGCCGCACCTCCGCTGCCGAGCAAGGAGTTCCTTGCGCGGGCGCTTGCGGCTTCGCCCCGGTACGGGCTGGAGCTTCTTCCCCCGGCATAACGGGCTCACCATCGGGAGTTTAGGAAAGTGAGATCTGTATGATGCAGCAAACGATTGATCTGTGCGTCAATCCAGCCGATGAAACGATCCATGTTGGCCCGCTCAGGGTTCGTTTCCTGCTGACCGGTGAACACTCGGCCCGCACCATTGCAGTCTTTGAGGTGGTGGTGCCGGGCAACGAGCGGCTGCAGGCACCGGCGCATAGCCACGACCACTTCGAAGAGACCATCTACGGCATCGACGGGGTGTTGACCTGGACCGTGGACGGAAAGCAGATCGAGGTGGGGCCGGGCCAGGCGCTGTGCATTCCGCGAGGAGCGGTTCACCGCTTCGATAACAACACTGCACAGGATGTGAAGGTTCTGTGCGCCATTACGCCTGCTGCGATTGGACCGCAGTTTTTCCGTGAGTCGGCCGAGGTGATTCGTGCGACGGCCGGTGGCCCTCCTGACCGGGCCAGGATGGCGGAGGTGATGCTGCGGCATGGACTCACACCGGCGGCGCCGAAGGTGTGACGCACTGGCTGAAGGCGGGCGGCGCGGGTCAACCTTTCGGTGGATACGGGCTTATGCGGCATAGCCCGTATACTGGCTGGCATGTTCAGGGCTTTGCGAGCGTTCTTCCCCCTGGGACTGCTTGTGTGTGCAGTTCCCGCGTTTGTTTTTGGACAAGTCACAGAGACGACACCGGCGGCGAGCGGGCAGCAGCCTGCGGCGAGCCAGGCGCCGACGCCGGGCGGCGGGCAGGCGACGGGATCGCCGCATGCGATTCAACTGGATGCGCAGCACCGGCCGATTACCGCGGGCGGCTTTGTGAAGTCGGGGCCGGTGGTGTTTGAGGATGCGTCCGAGAAGGCCGGGCTGACGCATTGGACGCACACGATGGGCACCCCGGACAAGCACTACCTGGTGGAGACGAAGGGCAGCGGGGTGTGTCTGCTGGACTATGACCACGACGGGTGGCTGGACATTTATGTGGTGAACGGCTCGACGTTTGATGCGCTGGACGGCAAGGCCGCGCCGCCTCATGCGGCGCTGTTTCACAACAACCACGACGGCACGTTTACCGAGGTGGCGC
>JBAUTX010000043.1:0-22719 GCA_049582405.1 Occallatibacter sp.
AAGGAAGAGATGCCCGCCAGGGGGAAACGCAGCTGTCCCACAATGAACAGGTAGCAGCCATGAACCACCTGGCTGCTACCTGGTGTTGCTTCGATCTCACTGCTCATCTCGCCTGGATTCCAAATGAATCTCTAACGTCCGGTGACCTGCTCATGCGTCGTCTCGGCAACGAGGTCCATCTTGTTTGTCTCCAGCGCCCTCACTGAGTCCATGCGCGCGAATATATCCAGCAGGCGAGCGATAAGCCCAGTCCATCCTGTCTGATGGCTGGCTCCGAGGCCTGCCCCATTGTCTCCGTGGAAGTACTCGTAGAAGAGGATGTGATCCCGCCAATTGGGATCCTCCTGGAACTTCTTGGCGCCGCCGTATACAGGCCGATGCCCGGTTTCATCGCGAAGAAAGATCCTCTCGAGTCGCCGCGCAAGTTCCTGTGCCACTTCAAAGAGTGTCATGAAGTTTCCGGAACGAGTCGGGCACTCAACTTTAAAGTCGTTGCCATAGAACTGGTATAGATTGATGAGTGCACGGATCAGGAGCGCATTCACAGGCATCCAGATTGGACCACGCCAATTGGAGTTGCCGCCGAACATGCCTGTATTGGATTCGGCTGGCAAATAGTCCACCCTGTATTCCTGTCCCTCGACCTGAAACATAAACGGATCGGTAAGATGCTTGCGTGAGAGCGAACGGATTCCGTATGGGCTGAGGAATTCTTCTTCATCCAGCATGTACGCCAGGACGCGTTGCAGTTTCCCCTTGTCGAGTACGGACAGGATCCTCCGCCCCCCGTGGCCTATAATCGTTTCTTCAGTCCGGCCGATGGCCTCCAGAACGTCTGGATGCCGCTTCTTGAATAGATCAATAAGTCCAACCGCCCGCGGATGCCGCATCAGGTAACCCGGCTCGAACACCGTCGATGCACAAACCGGCAGCAGTCCGACCATGGAGCGCACCTTCAGCCGCATTGCGTGGCCATCTGGAAAGTGAAGCAGATCGTAGAAGAAGCCGTCTTCTTCATCCCACATTTTGGCATGACCTTCACCTACCCGTTGCATTGCATAGGTGATCCAAATGAACTGCTCGAGGAACCGGTACGCAATGTCCTCGTACATGGGGTCATACTCGGAGAGAATGACCGCGATCTCCAGCATGTTCTGGCAATAGAGCGCCATCCATGCCGTTCCGTCTGCCTGATCAAGATGGCCTCCTGTGGGTAACTTTGAGCTCCGGTCGAAGACTCCAATATTATCCAGACCGAGGAAACCACCTGCGAAGACATTGCGGCCATCCGGATCCTTGCGATTGATCCACCAGTTGAAGTTCAGCATCAGCCCTTGGAACGAGCGCTCCAGGAACCGAAGATCCGCACGGCCCAGTTCCATCTCAACGTTGTAAAGGAACAGGGTGGCCCATGCATGGACTGGAGGATTCACATCGCTGAAGTTCCATTCGTAAGCAGGAATCTGGCCGTTCGGATGCGAGTAGAGATTGCGCAGCATCAGAAGCAGCTGGTCTTTTGCAAAGTCGAAGTCAACGAGGGAGAGCGATATGGTGTGAAAGGCCAGATCCCACGCCGCATACCATGGATACTCCCACTTATCCGGCATGGAGATGACATCGCTGTTGAGCATGTGGAACCATTCGGTATTCCGCAGGCCGCGGTGCCCTTTGCCCGTCATGGGATGCGCTTCGTGCTCGACCAGCCATCGATCAAGATCGAAATAATAGTACTGCTTGCTCCACAACATGCCCGCCAGTGCCTGCCGGTGAATGCGGCGCTCATCCTCGCTCAGCGAGGCAGGAGTGATTCGCTCGTAGAATTCATCGGCATCGGCAAGACGAGCGGAGACAATCTGCTCAAAATGCGCGAAAGCATGAGCCTCCGGCTTCGCGCTCAGGCGCAAACGAACGACCTGACTTCCCGCTCCGGGTACTTGCAAGACGTAATAAGCAGCCGCCTTCGTCCCTTTCTTGTCGGGATTAACCGCTTCCTTATTCCCGCCTACGACATACTCGTGGAACGCGTCCTTCACGTGCGGCGTGGGATTCGGCTGGCCCCAGAGGCGGCTGGCATTGCTCTCGTTTTCCGTGAAGAGCAGTTGCGGATTGCCGTCGCAATGCAGCACATGATCGACAAGGGTCGGATGAGATGCCTTGATGGCCCGGTCTCCGGCAGGTTCAAGAATCGGCCTGCTCAGCCCGCTGTCTCCCCACGACCACGTATTCCGGAACCATAGCGTTGGCAGTAGATGGATCTCTGCGGCTTCAGGGCCACGATTGTGCACCGTGATCTTCACCAGCATGTCTTCTGGATCCGCCTTCGCATACTCGACAAACACATCGAAGTAGCGGTTATCGTCAAAGACTCCCGTATCCAGCAGTTCATATTCGAGTTCTTCCCTTGAGCGCCTCCCATTGGTCTCGATCAGGTCGCGATATGGAAACTCACTCTGCGGATACTTATAGAGGTACTTCATGTAGGAATGAGTCGGTGTACTGTCCAGATAGAAGTAGTATTCCTTCACATCCTCGCCGTGATTTCCCTCACTGTTGGTCAAGCCAAACATGCGCTCTTTCAGAATGGGATCGCGGCCGTTCCAAAGCGCCAGAGCGAAGCACAGCTGCTGGTTATCGTCCGAGATACCGGCCATCCCATCCTCGCCCCACCGATACGCACGTGAACGAGCCTGGTCATGGGAGAAATAGTCCCAGGCGTTACCGTCCTGACTGTAGTCCTCTCTTACGGTGCCCCATTGCCGTTCACTCAGATAAGGCCCCCATTTCTTCCAGGGAACCCCGAGTTCACGGGTCTCATTCAACCGCTTTTGCTCTGTGCATTCGACGTATGTAACGGGGGGCGTCTTTTCACTCTTGGGCGTCATGGTATTTGCTCCTTTTGCCGGCATGATCGGATTTCCTGTCGCTAAAAGTCGCGCGACAGAGGCACCTGCCCTGCGCCGCGGCGCAGACCCGACCACACTCCCTACCCGCACGCAAGCATAGAAACGCGGATGGGTCCAAGCAACTGCCAAATCTGCTAGCTAGGGCTCTCATCCGGCTTGCTCAGGCTCTCGTAAATCAAGTGCCACCTCGGGCAGAGCGAAGCGAACGCTTGGTAGCCACCCAAGGCAATCAGGAGGCCGACCTGAAGCCGGAAGTAGCCTGGAGGATGGATTCATGCGGGTCCTACGCGTGACGAGTCAAGACGTGGCCGAGATGTATCAGACGTTGTGCGGCGTCCTCTGAGATGGGAAGATCAAGCCCGTCGCCGATAGCCGCAGCGGACCCGTGATCGCTGGAGAAGAACCTTATGACACCTGCGCCTTTGAAAGAGCCGGCAAGGCGATCTGTGTTGCGCCGTGCTTCCGAATCAGTCCCTAACTGCGGTCCAGGACGAAGCGCGATCGAAGAACTCGCACTCTCGCCCACCCGATGGATCCATTCTTGGTTTCAAGATCTCTCTCATCTCGCAAGATTGGCCAAAAAACGGCGATATAGGAACACCGCCGCCACAGGACGAAAAGGCGCGCTCTCTCTTTTTAAGCTTTTCTTTTGAAGGGTATTCTCAGAACTCAAGAGGGTGGCAGTTCGCAGGATGCGAATCTCACCGCAGAACCCGCGAGGCAATCACGTCACTCTGCCGGGGGAGGGATGGAACTGGCCACTGACCGCGCCGAACACCAATCAGCTGCACTGCAATCAGCTGCGCTGCCAAAGGCATGCGCGCCGCTGCCGCGGATCAGATGCCCAGCTTCTTGACCTCATCGTTGTAGTACTTGCGGTAGAGGATCTCCCACTCCTGCGAGCCTTCCAGAATGATCTTCCGCTGCGAGGCAATCTTCTGCCGTGCCGCTGCATCAATCTTCGACTCTTCGGTCAGCAGCGTCTCCAGCGCCTTGCGCGCCTCCTGCCGAATCGTATTGCGATCCTCCAGAAAGCCCACTTCGTCAATCTCGGCCAGCGTATCCGCCACCGTGTGAGCCAGCTTGTTCAGCTTGTCGCGGCTGATTCTCATAGCACCGCCTTGTACTTGCGCGCCAGCTCGGTCTTCACCTTCTTGAACATCTCGGCGTACTGCGCTCCGCTCTTGCGCATCTCCTCGGAGTAGGCCTCCAGAATCACGCGGACCTCTTCGTTGATGCGGTCTTCGAGCGACAACTCATCGATCAACCCATCAGTCACCTTCGACTCAGTCTTCTTCAAGTCGCTTGTGGTGATCAGTTTGGCGTCGATCAGATGTTTGACCGTGCGGCGGGCAAGGTACCCTATGTAATCGCGGGATAAAATCATGGGCTAGAACATGAGAATACTGCATCGGGCAGCCACCTGTACACCCCCCGTACTCCCCCGTACACCATTGATGCGCGTAAGGTTGCCACGCGCCTTCCACCCTCAGCGCACCCGGCTCAGCCACCTTGTCGCGGCTCCGCCGGCCCGCTGCGGCGCCACGGTCACGCCCTGCTCCGCCGCCACCCGCACCACGCTTGCCGCCCCACCCGAGCTGACCAGCGCGTCCACCTCGTAGCTCAGCTGCGCGCCGCTGTCTCCACCGCGAGGCTGCCACCACACCGGCATCTCCACCGCGCAATCCGCCATCGACCCATGGCGCATGCCCATCGCCGTCACAACCTGGCCATCGCTGCCGCCAGGCTCCGCGCGGCCATCCGGCATCACTTTCGCCCGGCAAAGAATCGACGCACCCGGCGCCAGCGACACCGGCAGGCTGACATCGAAGCGAATCACGACCACGCCGCCCGACTCACGGGAGCTCACGTCTGGCGTCGCCGCCCACCCAGCCCCGCACAGACCAAGCGCATACAGCGCAAGCAAACCCGCAAGCCTTCGCATACGGACCCCTCCACACCGCGCCTATCGGCCGTCCTCTGGAGGACTTGAGTGCAGAAATATCCACAAACAGAACGCAATCGGTACAAAGGTCACGCGGCGCTCGAGCGCCTGCGCTCAGCTGCGGTGCGGGCAGCTCTTCGTGTTCACGCAGCCTTCCGCCACGCGCAGCCGCTCCACCGGCCTCCCGCCCACCAGGTGCTCCTGCACAATCTCCGCCGCATCCTCAGGCCGTACGTGCCCATACCAGACCGCTTCGGGATACACCACCATCATCGGCCCATGCTCGCACTGGTCCAGGCACCCGGACTTGTTGATGCGCACCCGCGCGCCCAATCCAGCAGCCTTCGTCAGTTGCTGCAACTGCGTGTGCAGATCGCTCTTGCCATCCGCTGTACACGAAGGCCGCGGCGCACCTTCAGGGCGTGTGTTGTGGCAGACAAAGACGTGGCGCTCAAATGCGGGCAAGGCAATCTCCTTTTTCGTGGTTCTACCTCCCAGACTAATGCCTCTGCCTTGCCCAGCCGCTCCGCAATCTTTCCACAGCCGGGTCGCCCCCATCTGCGAAAATGGTGGTTTGAACATGAGCACGGATAATCTGCTATCGCTGAAAGACGACATGGTGGCCTTCATTGAAGGGCACGGCCTGCGCCGCCTGCCCGGCTACGTCACCGAAGACATCCCCTCCATCCTCTGGGAGAGCCAGGGCAACCCCGATGCGTGGAAGGACTTCGTCGAGATGGCGAAGCACGTCGGCGCGCCCTTCATCACCTTCAGCGAGATGACCCTCGAGCGCGAAGACCTCGACACGCTCATCGAAGAAGCCAACGAGATGAACTACCCCGACGAGGAAGCCTCGGAACTGGTCGAAGCGCAGCTCCTGCGCAAGTACACCGGCATGGTCGGATACATTCAGCTCGGCTTCGTCTACCAGGGCATGGCCTTCCTGCACGAAACCACCACCGAGTGGTACGAGCGCTTCCAGTCTCTGCTCGAAGAGATGGACAGCTTCCACGACATCGTCATCGACGACCACGAGCACAATCACGACGACGAGGAAGAGTAAGGCCGGTGAGCACCACCAGCCCGACGCGCAACGGTCCTTCTGCATCCGGCGCAGCCCCGCGCCAGCGCTGGGTCTTCGCGCCAGCGCATCCAGCTGAGACAGACGCGCTGGCTCAGGCCGCGCGCCTGCCCCACGTTCTAGCCCGGCTGCTCGTCGCCCGCGGCATCACAGATTCAGGCGATGCCTTCGTGTTCCTCAATCCCGAACTCGTGCATCTGCATGATCCCTTCCTGATGCGCGGCATGGAGGTCGCCGTCGATCGCCTGGAGCGAGCCATTGCCCAGCGCGAGCCCATCCTGCTCTACGGCGACTACGACGTCGATGGAACCACCGCCGTCGTCCTGCTCAAAACGGCCATTGAGATGCTCGGCGGCATCGTGCGCTTTCACGTCCCCCACCGCCTGCGCGAGGGCTACGGTCTGCAATCGAGCGTACTCGAGGACGCATACGCCGGCGGCGTCCGCCTCGTGCTCACCGTCGACACCGGCATGCGCGCCTTTGCCGAGGCCGACACCGCGCGCCGTCTCGGCCTCGACCTCATCATCACCGACCACCACCTCCCTGAGGCGCACGAGACCATCCCCGATGCCCTCGCCATCCTCAACCCCAACCAGCCCGGCTGCCCCTATCCTGAAAAGTCCCTTTGCGGCGCGGCCATCGCGCTCAAGCTGGCGCAGGCCGTGCTGGAGCGCCGCGAACCCGCCCGCACCCGCGAGAAGACTCTGCCCAGCTTTCTCAAGATGGCCGCCATCGCCACCATCGCAGACGCCGTGCCGCTCAAGGGCGAGAACCGCGTGATCGCTACGCTGGGCCTGCGCGAGCTGCGCAAGCCCGTCGGCGCGGGCCTGCGCGCGCTCTTCAGCGCTGCCGCGCTCGACCCCGCGGCAAAGCAGCTCACCAGCTTCGATGTCGCCTTCCGCATCGCTCCGCGCATCAACGCTGCCGGGCGCATGGACGTCGCTTCCGACGTTGTCGAGCTCTTCACCACCCGCGATACCGTGCGCGCCGCCGAACTGGCCGCCAAGCTCGAGCGGCTCAACCGCGAGCGTCGCGACACTGAAGCCTTCGCCCTCACCTCCATTGAGAATCGTCTGGCTACCGATCCATCGCTTGCAGCCGAGCGCCTCCTCGTCGTCGATGGCGAGGGCTGGCATCGCGGCGTCATCGGCATTCTCGCCTCGCGCGTCGTTGAGCGCACCGCAAAACCCGCCATCGTTGTCAGTGTGGAAGACGGCGTCGCGCACGGCTCCGGCCGCTCCGTCGACGGCTTCCAGCTCCTCGACGCCATTGAGAGCTGCGCCGAGCTCTTCACGCGTTTTGGCGGCCATGCCTTCGCCGTCGGCTTCGCCATGCCAGCCGCCGCGTTGCCGGAACTCAAGCGCCGCCTCAGCCTCTACGCTGCCGAGCACCTCGCCCAGCGCGAGCCCGAACGACTCCTGCACATCCACGCCGAGTTGCCGCTCGACCGCATCACGCCCGTTCTTGCCGGATGGCTGCGCAAACTGGAGCCACTGGGCCACGGCAATCCCGAGCCGGTCTTCGTCGCGCGCAACGTCCGCCTGCTCGCGCCGCTGCGCCTCATGAAGGAACGCCACATCCGCCTCGAACTCTCTCCGGCTGGAGCCACCTCCGCGCCTTGCATCGTCCGCGCCGTCGGCTGGGGTATGGCCTTCCGGGCCACGGAGCTCGGCCTCGCGCAGGGCAGCCGAATCGACGTCGCCTACCGCATCCGCGAGAACGTCCACCCCGACTTCGGCGGCCTTGAAATCGAGATCGCCGGCATCGAGCCCGCATCCGCCTGACACAAAAAGGCCCACGGCGTGCCGTGAGCCTTCTCGGTTGGGGTTTCGCTCGTCTTAGCGGGCGTGGCGTGCATCCGGCGCCTGCCGGTCCTGCGGCCGGTCCTGCGGCCGTTGCTGGACGCGCGGGTCATTGCGCTGCTGGTTCTGCCGCTGCTGGTTTGGAGCCGGACGATTCTGCCATTGCTGCGGACTCGGCTGGTTCTGCCGCTGCGCGTTTTCCCAGTGCTGGTTCATCACTTGGTGATTCTGCCACTGCTGCGGGTTCTGGCGATTCTGCCACTGCTGGTTCTGTTGCGGTTGCTGTGGCCGCACGTTGTTGTAGCCAGGGTTGTTCGGCCGCTCATACTGCGCATTCCCGCGATTCTGCATCGCCCCGCGGTTCTGCATTGCATTGTCCGGCTGCCCGTAGCCGCGCCCCTGGTAAGCCGCGGCAGGTTGTCCCTGCCGTGTCTGCATGTTGTTCTGCACGTTGCCGCGATTGTTAAATCCATTGGACTGCGTGTTCATCCCGGAAGGCCGGTTCGGCTGGCTCCAGGGCCGCGCCACGGCCGTCGTCGTGGGCCGTCCGTGATTGTTGTTGAAATAGGCGCTGCGCTCCATCTGCGCTGCCTGCACGTGCTGCATCTGCATTTGCGTGGGCGCCAGGTGATGGTCCCGCATGGCCAGCCGCTCTTCCGCTCCCGGCTCATGCCGAATGCCGCCCGGACCGCCGCTGTAAGAAACCCGGCTGTCCCTCGACACCCAGTGCCTGTCCCAATCCCGGCGATCTTCATAGGAGTCATGAAAGCGATCGTGATCCACTCGCCAGGCCGCACGGTTGTAGTAGAAATCGTTCCCGCGCCACATGCCCCCCACGAAGCCAACGCCCAGGTAGCCGAACCCATAGTTCACGCCGCCGTAGTAGCCCACGTGCGGACCCCAGTAGCCGGGATGGAACAGATACATTCCACCTTCCCAGCCCCAGTAGGGCGGTGTCCAAAGCGCTCCAATATAAGGTGCAGGCACCCACGCGCCAGGTACCCAGTAATAGCCGTCATCGCCATAGGCCCAGTACCCCGGTGTCCACATCCAGCCCGGCTGCGGGCATGGCGGCTGCACATACACCGGCAGCACCGGCGGCGCAAAACCTACGCTGATAAACACGCCCGCATAAGAAGAAGCCGGCGCCATGGCCAGCACAAGCGCCATCAGCAGCAAACGCGAACCACGAAGTAAGCGCATAGCAAACCCCCTTACCTTCTGGCACCCGCCTGGCCTGCTCGTGCTGCTTGTCGCCGGCAAGGTTGCCACGTACTCCACACCTGCAAAACCCGACCACTGTGTTTGCGCCTTGATGCTGACTTCTAAAACCCGTCCCACCGCCGGAAGTTGCCCCGCATCAGAAGCGAATGCTCAACCCCGTTCCAAACACATGGCGCGCCTGCAGATCCACGGGCACAGGCTGAGGGCCAACCGGTGTTGGAATCACTGTCGTTCCAATCGTTCCCGCCACCTGGCCAATCCCGATGTCAAACGCGAAATGCGGGCTTTCCCTCTGCGTCACACGCACCGCGTAATCCAGCGTCGTGGGAATATGCGCCTTCCCGCCCACCAGAATCGCGCCCAGGTTCTCTGAGGTCGGCGGCTGCTGCGTAAATCCCGCCGCCGGCACAATCGCCGTGTGAAATGGGCCCGGCAGCGGGAACCCAAGCCCGCCGAACAGCCTGCCGCCATAACGGGTGGACTGTCCGCCCAGCCCAAAGATCGTCGCATTCGTCACCTTCCACCCAAAGTTCGCAAGGAACGGCAGCGGCGCGTGAAGCCACGTCTTGGTCGCCACCACATACAGGTCGTTGTTCGTGTAGGACTTCAGTTGGCCTGTCAGAGCCTCATTCAATGCGCCGCTTACAAATTTGTCGTCCGTCCGGACCACAAACCCCGCCGCGAAACCGGGCGTCCAGGGCCCAAACTGCCCATCCTTGATCGCCACCGCCTTGCCGTGGAAAACGTTCATCCCCGCGTAGTGCCACAGTTCGCTGAAGAGCGGGCTCTCGCCCTTGGTATGCACGCTGCGCGTATAGCCGAGCTCAAACCGGTTGGAAAATCCCTCCGTCAGGCTGAAGGTGTGTACATAGCCGATCACCTTCGATGCATTCACAAAGTGGTAGGCCAGTGCAGGATGCGAAAAGACATGGCCCTTTTCTCCATAGACCACATACGCAGTCGGCGTAATGAAGCCTCCGGTCTGCCCTTCCAGCGTCAAGTTCTGCGCGTTCATCCTCTGCGCTGCGCCCAGCGTCATCGCCACCATGCCCCACAGGGCCACGCTTCTCAGCCAGTTCTGTATCACCTTCACAACTCCTGTCCGGCGCAGTTTGCTGCGCCCATGGGTTCTCCAAGGCAAAAACGGGATCCACTCAGGCAATGGCCAACCGCTAGGATGATCCTCTCCCCTGCCGCATGCCTGCAACTGAAAACCGCTTCCGGGCACACAACAAAGTACCCAATCACGCAATGCGCCAAAGGGCCTGCAGGAGGAATCACACCATGCACTTGCGGCCAAGGTGGACGCTCCGGATCTGCTTGGGGAATGCCCTGTTGTAACACAACGCGCGCAGCATCGTCTCCCCCGCCGCGCCGGTGATAGACTCACGCCATGCCGCGCGGTCTTTTCATCACGCTCGAAGGTCTTGACGGGTCCGGTAAAACCACGCAAATCAAGCGCCTGGCCACGTGGCTCCAGAGGCGCAGCTTTGACCCCGTCGTCACCCGCCAGCCCGGCGGCACCGCCACCGGCGACCGCATCCGCGCCCTGCTGCTCGACTCCCGCTCCACCGGCCTCGCGCCCATGACCGAGATGGCCCTCATGTTCGCCGACCGCGCCCAGGCGATCGCCGAAGTCATCGAACCGGCCCTCGCCGCCGGTCGCATCGTCCTGTGCGACCGCTTCACCGACTCCACCGAGGCCTACCAGGGCGGCGGCCGCCAGCTCGGCTCGCAGCTCGTCCTCGAGATGCACCGCCTCGTCTGCGGAAACCTGCAGCCCGATCTCACCCTGCTCCTGCTGCCCTCGCTCGCCATCTGCCTGGACCGCGCCCGCCGCCGCAATGACCGCGTCGCCGCCCAAACCGGCCAGGATGAGAACCGCTTCGAGCAGGAGCAGGAGGCCTTCTACCAGCGCGTCTGGGAAAAGTACCGCGAGATTGCTCGACGCGAAGCCGACCGAGTCGTCCTCATCGAGGGCAACCTCTCCATCGACGAGGTCCACGAGCAGATCGCCGAAGCCGTCGCCGAGCGCCTCGTCACAATCGGCCACCCCCACTAAGCGTCGGGCTCCGGGACGCAGAGGAAAACGCGCGAGCATGCACTGGGCCCGCAGAATCGTCGGCCCATGGCACGGCAGGATCTTCCCGAACAGGAATTGCCCTGGTTGCTATACTGAGGCCAGCAGGAAATGAACGCCTTTCGCCAGAAACGTGCATGGTTCTGGATTGCGATCGCTGCGATTGCGATTGCCATCCTCGCGCTGCTGGTGCTGCATGGACACCACGCAGGCAATCAGCCCGACTGGCTCGCGCTTCTGCCGGTCTTCTTCGTCGGCCTGCTTGTCCCGCTCACCCTGCTGCCCCTGCTGCCTGTCCTCTCACGGGACCACACACCCGAGGCTCCAACCCTCGCCGCATCGTTCCAGCGTCCTCCGCCCGTCCGCGCATAACGCCCTCCCCATCCTGACCCGTAGCGCAGATGCATTCCGCACCTCGTAACGCGGGCCGTTCTGCTTCCTCGTCGATCAGCGGCGTCCTCTGCGCCGCCCTGAGGCGTGACCATGCGTATCGATCCCCTCTCTGCCTTTGCCGTTGCCCTGCCCATCGTCGCGAGCCTGCTGGTCGCGGTCATCGCGCTCTTTTCCCTGCTCAAACAGCTCATCTCCAGGCGACACCATCCCCGCCAAGGCCACTTCAAGTTCTTCGCCGCAAGTGCCGCGATTGGACTCGCCTTTCTCCCGCTCGCCGCAATCTACCGCCCAAGCCTGGTCGAGGTTGCCAGAGCTCAGATTCGACAGCAGGAAGACGTCGATGAAGAGGAGAGCGGGGGCCCTGAATCTCCTTTGAAGCATCTCTGGCGTCAGTTGCGCCGCATCCGGCGAGGAGAAAGAGTGGACATCCTGATCCTGCGCCGCGAGTGAGTGCCTGCCAGATGCAAGCGCCCGGCAACCGGCGCGCGTCTCCCCCAGCCGCGCGCTTCCAACGCAATCCATTTACACTGTTAGATGGAGACCCCTGTGTTTTTTGATAAAGCTTTAACCAGCATTTTTGGCACCGCGAACGAGCGCGCCATCAAGCGCGTGATGCCGGTTGTTGCCGCCATCAGCGCGCTCGAGCCGGAGATCAACAAGCTCTCCGACGAGCAGCTCCGCGCCAAAACCGCCGAGTTCCGTGCCCGCATGGCCGCACGCATCGCCAATCTCACGGATCCTGAAGCAATTAAGGCCGCCGAGAGCGAAGCGCTCGACGAGATTCTCCCCGAGGCCTTCGCCGTTGTCCGCGAGGCCGGCTGGCGCGCCGTTCACATGCGCCACTTTGACGTGCAGCTCATCGGCGGCATGGTCCTCCACTCCGGCAAAATCGCCGAAATGAAGACCGGCGAAGGCAAAACCCTCGTCGCCACCCTCGCTTGCTATCTCAACGCCCTCGCGGGCAAAGGCGTCCACGTCGTCACCGTCAACGACTACCTCGCCAAGCGCGACGCCGAGTGGATGGGCAAAATCTACGAGTTTCTCGGCCTCACCGTCGGCGTCATCGTCCACGACCTCGACGACAACGAGCGCCGCGCCGCCTACGCCGCCGACATCACCTACGGCACCAACAACGAGTTCGGCTTCGACTATCTCCGCGACAACATGAAGTTCGAGCTCAAAGACTGCGTGCAGCGCGGCCACTACTACGCCATCGTCGACGAGGTTGACTCCATCCTCATCGACGAAGCCCGCACCCCGCTCATCATCTCCGGCCCCACTGACCAGACCACCGACAAGTACGAGCGCGTCCGCAAGTTCATTCCTCAGCTCGTCCTCGGCGAAGAGGTGGAGTGGAGCGACCACAAGCGCCAGGCCGAACTCGGCATCCGCCTCAGCGAAGGCGAAAAGTTCTTCAGCGGCGACTACGTGGTCGACGAGAAGCACAAGACCATCGGCGTCACAGACGAGGGCTGGATCACCATCGAGAAGGCGCTCGGCATTGACAACATCGCCGACGCCGAAAACTGGGACCTCAAGCACTACGTCGAAACCGCAATCAAGGCCCACGCCCTCTACAAGCGCGACGTCGATTACGTCGTCAAGGACGGCGAGGTCATCATCGTCGACACCTTCACCGGCCGCCTCATGCCCGGCCGCCGCTGGTCCGACGGCCTCCACCAGTCCATCGAGGCCAAGGAAGGCGTCAGCATCCGCAAGGAAGACCAGACCCTTGCCACCATCACCTTCCAGAACTACTTCCGCCTCTACCAGAAGCTCAGCGGCATGACCGGCACCGCCGAAACCGAAGCCGCCGAATTCGAGAAGATCTACAAGCTTGAAATCGTCGTCATCCCCACCAACAGGCCGCTCCTGCGCATCGAAAACTCCGACGTCGTCTTCCGCACCGCCAAGGAAAAATACAGCGCAGTCGCCGACGACATCGTCCGCCTGCATGAAAAGCAGCAGCCCGTCCTCGTCGGTACCACGTCGATCGAGAAGAGCGAGGTGCTCTCCAACATCCTTGCCCGCAAAGGCGTGCGCCACGTCGTGCTCAACGCCAAGTTCCACGAGCGCGAAGCCGAAATCGTCGCCCAGGCCGGCCGCCTCGGCATGGTCACCATCGCCACCAACATGGCCGGCCGCGGCACCGACATCCTGCTCGGCGGCAACGCAGAGTTCATGGCCCGCCAGGACCTCGTCAAGAAGGGCCGCGCCCGCGCCATCAGCGTCGCAGAGGGCGCCATCAATCCCATGGCTCCCGCCGGCTTCCAGCGCTTCTACTACCAGGGCCAGGAGTTCGAAGTCGCCGACCCCGACTGGAACGACACCTTCGCCGTCTACAACCAGGACGCACTGGCCGAGCACGGCAAGGTCATCGAAGCCGGCGGCCTCTTCATCCTCGGCACCGAGCGCCACGAGTCACGCCGCATCGACAACCAGCTCCGTGGCCGCGCCGGCCGCCAGGGCGACCCCGGCGAGTCGCGCTTCTATCTCTCGCTCGAAGACGACCTGATGCGCATCTTCGCCAAGCAGTGGGTCAGCACGCTGCTCGAGCGCCTCGGCATGGAAGAAGGCGTGCCCATCGAGTCGAAGATGATCTCCAAGCGCATCGAAGGCGCGCAGAAGGCCGTCGAAGCGCAGAACTTCGAATCGCGCAAACACCTGCTCGAATACGACGACGTAATGAACAAGCAGCGCGAAGCCGTCTACGGCCTGCGCCACCAGCTTCTCGAGGGCGTCGAACAGCGCGAGCTCATCCTCGAGGACTACGTCGGAGGCATCCTCAGCGCCGCGCTCGATGAGTGCGCCGGGGAAGACGTGCGCCCCGACCAGTGGAACCTCAAGGGCCTCGACGACCGTCTCATGGGCCAGTTCGGCATGACGCTCGCCGCCGCCGGCATCCACACGCAGGAGCTCACCCGCCACGAACTCGGCGACGCCATCTTCGAAAAGCTCACGGAGCACTACGAGGCCAAGGAGAAGATTCTCGGCGCGGAAACCATGCGCTATCACGAACGCATGGTCATGCTCTCCGTCATCGACGGCCTCTGGAAAGATCACCTGCTCTCGATGGATCACCTCAAGGAAGGCATCGGCCTGCGCGGCTACGCGCAGCAGGATCCGCTCGTCGCCTACAAGAAGGAATCCTTCGACATGTTCGAGGCCATGATGCTCAAGTTCCAGGAAGACACCGTGCGGTTCCTCTTCCGGATGCAGATTCTCGGCCCCGACGGCCAGCCTGTCCAGGCTGTGCCCGCCCCGCGCATGCCCGTGCCGCCCGCGCCGCCCGTGTCCAGCGCTGAACTGCCCGCGTCCCAACAGGCAGCGCCACGCGAGATCGCCGTGCCCATGCGCCAGCCCTCCACCACGATCGACGCCATCGAGCGCGAGTTCCACCGCAAAAAACAGCGCGAGCTCGCCGTCGCAGCGCGCGCTGGTGCAAGTGAGGCCTCACAGCCCCAGCAGCGTCACGTCGGCGAGAAGGTCGGACGCAACGATCCCTGCCCCTGCGGCTCCGGCAAGAAATACAAGAAGTGCCACGGGGCTGAACAGTAGAACGAACCCGCACAGCGGCGCAGCGCCTCACGACCCTCTGCGCCGCTGCTGCATCCCCGCCCTACTGATGCAGAGCAAAGTCCACGTTCACGCTGACCGTCGACGTTCCCGCGCCCGGCGCAAATCGCCACTTGCGCACGGCCTCCTGGGCAGCCGCGGCCAGCACACCGTTCCCGCTTACCGCCTTCACATCCAGCACCTTGCCCTCGGCGTCCACCGTTACATCCAGCTTCACTGCGCCTTCCACGCGCATCCGCTTGGCAATCTCCGGATACACCGGCGCCACCCGCGACTTGATCGCGCGCTCATCCGCCCTGGCTTGCATCCCCAGCCCCAGGCAAAGCGCCACCACTCCAGCCTGCAGACACCGATACCCCGCACGCCGCCACACGGCGCGCATTCCCCAACCATCCTGAACCGACATTCCTCCTCCTGAAGCGCTCTTGCTGCTCAACGAGGTTATCGGCAAAAAGGAAGAGGGCTTGAGGCCAGGTCCAGGATGGTGTACCAGGTTTTGCGATAAGACTCGGTCGCTGGCTGGGCGCAGCGGCACCGCCCGTGCGGCACGTTACCGCGTACCCACTGCATCAAACGTCAGGTCGCTCGGCGTCACGCCGCGCTCGGCGCACCACTGCTCATAGAGCCGCCCGTAGCTCAGCGTCATGTACGCCTCGGGACGCACACCCAACCGCGCCGCAGCCGCATCAATCCAATCCGGCGCCCCCTCCAGCTCGGCAAAGTCCCCGATGGGCGTCTCGTCTACCACACAATGCCCTTCGCCGTCGGACCACTCCGTGCGCCACTTTTCATAGCGAAAGGCCGGCACCAGTCCGAGCGACGTAAACACCTCCGCCAGCACCGCGCCATCGGCCACTTCCGTCTCTGTCTCCACGCGGTGCTTGTGCCGGTCCTCGCCCACGCCCGAGTCGGGAATCCGCTTGTGCGTCACCGACCACCGTCCCGCATACTGCCGGATGCGCAAAATCTCCGTCCGCGCCCGCATCGACCGGTCCGGCCAGTCAAAGAGCACATTGCTCTCAAACTCCCGCGCCGTCTCCACACGAAAGCCCGCGGCTCGCAGCCTCTCATCCAGCGCCGCCAGGTCCACCACGCGAAACTTGATTTCCGTCTCGATCGCCATCGGTTGCAGTGAGTATACGGAGTTGGCCGTGCCCCCCGCCAGCAGCGACAATAGAGCCGTGAAGACCCTCCGCCTCAGCGTGGACCCCGCGCACCTTGAATCCGCTGCAGCCCGCGGCGCCCTCGCGCAGGCCGCGCAAATCCTGCGCCGCGGTGGCCTCGTCGCCCTGCCTACGGAAACCGTCTACGGCCTCGGCGCGAATGCCCTCGACCCCGCCGCCGTCGCCCGCATCTTCGCGGCCAAGCAGCGCCCCGCCTGGGACCCCGTCATCGTCCACATCGCCGGCGCAGTCGCCGACAACCCCATGCTCCTCGATCTCGTCACCGAAATCCCCGAACCAGCCCGCAAGCTCATCGCCGCCTTCTGGCCCGGTCCCCTTACGCTGCTCTTGCCGCGCTCCGCCGCCGTTCCCGACGCAGTCACCGCCGGCCGCCCTCTCGTCGGCATCCGCATGCCCGCGCATCCCGTCGCCTTCGCGCTCATCCGCGAGGCGGGGGTTCCCATCGCCGCGCCCAGCGCAAACCTCTTCGGCCACATCAGTCCCACCACCGCTCAGCACGTCCTCGACGACCTCGACGGCCGCATCGACGCCATCCTCGACGCAGGTCCCACCGAGCACGGCGTCGAGTCCACCGTCCTCGATCCCTCGCAGAGCCCCATGGTCCTCTACCGTCCCGGCGCCATCACCGCATCACAAATCCGCGCCGTCGCCGGCCCCGTCGAGCTCTTTCAGCCCGCCGGCCCGCTTACTGAAACACCGCGCGAAGCCCTGCCCTCACCCGGCGTCGGCCTCCGTCACTACGCGCCCCGCGCGCACCTGGTTCTAGTGGAAGACTCGTTCGAAGCCCTGCCCGCCGCGCTCGCCCGCACCGCTGCACAATACGCCGGCCAGCGCATCGGCATCCTGCTGCCCGACGAACTCGCCGCACAAGCTCCGCCTGCTGCTCACATTTTTCCCTGGGGACGCTGGTCTGCGCCGGAGGAACTGGCGAGCCGCCTTTACGCTGGGCTCCGCGCACTCGATGCCACAGGCTGCGACGTCATTCTCTGTCCGCTGCCGCCCGCCACCGGCCTCGGCGCGGCCATTCGGGACCGCCTGCGCAAAGCCGCGCACGCGCCGTCTCAGTAGGCCCGGTCCGGCCCCAGCTCGCCCTTTTTGTACATGTACTTGATCGCCGACTTGTAGATCAGCATGCGCGTCTTGCCGCGCACCTTCAGCGCATTCCGGTCGTACCACTCGATGGAGCCTTCAATCTTCTGCCCATCGACCAGGACGATCACCATCGGCGTCTGCGCCTGGACCTGCTTCTGCAGATAAAAGACCTCTGCATGGCTGTGCAACGGCGCATCACTGACCATCTGTCCCGTCAGCCGAACGGGCCGATCCGCTGAAACCCGTCTGCGCGGCGCGGCGCCTGGCGCCCCCACCGCATCGGTCTCCATTCCGGGCAGCGTGGCGTAGGGATTCATGCGGTCCATCCTCCTCGAAACGCGTGCGGCATTCCTTCCAGCGAAAAGCAATGACAGAGCCTTTCAGATCCAAAGACTACGCACATCCCGCCATCCGCATCTCCGTGCGAATGGGCGCCCACTCACCATCCCGGAACAAATCAGTGCGCGGGAACACGCTGCGCCGCACGAAACTCAGACTGCCGCCTGGCCTCGTTTTCTGCGCCTTCTGCTTGCGAATTCGTGTTCCAGTTGTACTCGGAAAAGATGCCTTCGGCTCCGGCGAGGTTGCCTTTTGCCGGTCTGCGCCGTTTTCGGAGCGCCTGCTTCAGCGCTCGCCCAGCCCCACCGCCATCGCGTCCAACGACAGAGATCGCAACAGGTTACGCCGCATTCCCTGCTCCACCTGACCCAGCGCGCGCGCCGCCCCATCCAGCCAGTCCACCGTAAGCCCCTGCGCCATGCGCTCCAGCTCGGCCGCCATGTCCACATTCCGCACCAGTTGCGGAGTGCCCGCCACCATCAGCAGCAGATCCTCCACCAGGCTCCCCAACGCTCGCAGCAGGTTCACCGTCTTCTCCTGCCCATCCGCACCTGCACGATACGTCTCCGTCGTCCGAAACAACTGCGAATAGTCCGGTTCCCGCAGCGCCGTCTTCAGCACCACCAGCGCATCCTGCCGGCTCGCCAGATACACGCTCAAATCCAGCGTCAGCGCACGGCCTACTGCGCCCTCCGCCAGCCGCGCCACCAGCGCGCGCTCCTGCGGCTTCAACTCCTTGCGCCTCTCCGCCAGCAAGGTCTCGACCTCATCCGTGGACAGCGCACCCAGCCGATGAATCACCGCCCGCGAGCGGATCGTCGGCAGCAGCTCCTGTGCATTCTCCGTCAGCAGGATCAGCGAAGTATTCGGCGGCGGCTCCTCCAGCACCTTCAGCAGGCTGTTCGCCGCTTCCTTCATAAAGCCAGACGAGGTGAAGATCGTGATGGCGCGATGCGTCCCCGCCGGCGGCCGATAGTACGCCGCATGAATCACATGCCGCACCTGTCCCAGCTTGATCAAAAGCTGCGGCGGGTCCGGCGGCACAATCAGCACATCCGGGTGCGTCTGGATCAGAATCCGCGTCTCGCGCTTGTCCGCATCGCGCATCTCCTCGCGCGCCGCCACCGCTTCGGCCACCCGCTCTTCCAGATTCGCCGCCTCGCCAATGCGCTCGCAGTTTGCGCACCGTCCGCAGAAATCCGGCAGGCCGTCGCTCTCCGCATGCTCCAGGCAGTTCACTGCGCGCGCCAGCATCAGCGCCAGCGTGTACTTGCCCGCGCCCTTCGGCCCCGCCAGAATCAGTGCCTGCGGAAACCGGCCCGCGCGCACGCTCTCGCGCAGCCGCGTCACCGTCACTGCATTGCCCAGAAACTCCTTGAAGCTCACAGTCCGAGTCTAGAGCATTCGACCTGCCCATCGCCTTCAAGCTGGCCCGGCTCTTTGAAACCACCATCGAAGCCATCTTCAGCGAAGAGGCATGAAACCAAACGCGGCGCAGGATTCGCTCCCGCGCCGCATCGTTCCTGCACCTTCACCGCCGCTTCAGGGATGCATCACCAGCGTCTGGTCCACCTGGAAGGTCAGCACCGATTCCGCCGGCACCGTCACCTGCTTGCCACGCGTCATGTACTGCGTCACCGCGCCCAACGCGCCGCCCGCCAGCGTGCCGATCCCCGCGCCCTTGCCGCCGCCAAACACCGCACCCATCAGCGCGCCCAGGCCTGCGCCGCCTCCGGTGTACTCGGCCGTCCGCTTGTTCATCCCATAGCCAGCCGAGCCCTTCTCCGAAACCGACGAGCTGTCCACGCGATACTCCCTGCCGTTCAGGATCACCGAATACAAATCCAGCGCCAGGTTCTTGCTGCTCGTGTTGCTCTGGTTCGCGTTGCCCTGGTTCCCGCTGGCCTGGCTCATGTCCACCACCTGCAGCTTGGCTTCCGTGCCGGCGGGAATCCCCACCGCGCCCGTGCTGTCCACCACATCCTGCTGGATCTTCGCTGCGTATTGCCTTCCCAGAGCGTCTTTTGTACTGTCGATCGTCTCATCCGTCCGCACCGAGATCTGCGTCCCCTGCGGAATCACCACCGACTGCATCGCCGCGCCCGGCCCAGCCGATGTCTGCGCATAATCCATCGGCGCCCCGCCACCGGCAGGCGCCTGACCCATGTACCCGCTCGGCGCCGGCGGCACATTGCCCTGCGCCATGGCTCCCCCCGCCTGCGCCCCATACTGCTGCGGCGCCTGCTGATAAGCCGGCGCAACCCCTCCGCCCGGCGCTCCGCTCTGCGAGCCTTGATGCGTCAGCACCAGCGACGACACATCCCGGACCGGAAACACATACGAAATCCCGTTCGACCCGCGGAACGAAATCCGCGTGACCCCCAGCCACTGGCCCGTGTACATCTGCCCGTTCCGCATCGATACGTTGTCCGACAGGTTTGAAAACACCACCGTCTGCACGTCCGTCATCGGAAACGTGTACTGGATCCCCTGGTTGTCTTTGAAAGTCAGCTTCCCGCCCGGCTCCCCGGTAAACGTACCCGAATAGCTCTTGCCATCCCGCAGAACCACAATATCCGCCTGCGCCACGACAGCCGAGAAACACAACATCGCCACTGCAAGAACAACAGCCTTCTTCATCTGGTTCCACCTTCCCCGGAGCTGCTTGTCGCAGGCATGCTCCCGCGGAAAACCGGACTGGCTGGCTTGTCCTCGCGCTCCGGACACTTGTTACGTTCTCACATGCACGCCCCATCTTTCAACGAAGTCCGGCTTCTTTTGCCTCCCCATCAGGCTCCCGCGCATCCAACCTGCAACTGCCCCGTACAATACACACAGAGAGCCCGTTCGACCGATGGCCGAAGCAGCGCAAAAAGATCCCCGGAATTCCAGCAAAGCGTCCCAGGCCGCCCCCGCGAACCCCCCTGCGCGCAAGGCCGACGATGACCCTGTCGGCAAGGTCTATGATTCCCGCCTCATCCGCCGCCTTGGCCGATACTTGCGCCCCTACTGGTTCCAGGCGTCCATCTCGTCCATCTCCGTCACGCTCAAGTCCCTCAGCGACGTCGCCGGTCCCTACCTCGTCAAAGTTGCCCTCGACCGCTACCTCACCGGCAACCCCAGCCCCGTCACCAACTGGCTCACGCGCCGCCTGCCGCTTGACCCAGTCCGAGGCATCACCGCGCTCGCGGCCATCTATACCGCCGCCCTCATCTCGGCCTACCTCTTCGAGTTCATTCAGACCTACCTCATGCAGTGGACCGGCCAGAAGATCATGTTCGATCTGCGCCGCGACATCTTCCGCCACATGCAGCGCATGCACGTCGGCTTCTTCGATCAGAACGCAGTCGGCCGCCTCGTCACCCGCATCACCTCCGACGTCGACGCCATCAACGACATGTTCACGGCCGGCATCCTCGCCATCGTCGACGACTTCTTCAACCTCACCATCATGGCCGCCGTCATGCTCACCATCAACTGGCGGCTGGCCCTCTTCGCCTTCTCCGTTCTGCCCGTCATCCTCATCGTCACCCGCATGTTCCGCAACTCCGTGCGCGAGAGCTATCGCCGCGTCCGCGCCGCCATTGCCCGCATCAACAGCTTCACCCAGGAACACGTCACCGGCATGAGCGTCGTTCAGCTCTTCAACCGCGAAGAGCGCGCCTACAGGGACTTCGAGGCCGTCAACCGCCAGCACATGATCGCGTTCAAAGACACCATCTTTGCCTACGCGCTCTACTACCCCGCCGTCGAGTTGCTCTCCACCATCGCCATCGCCCTCGTCCTATGGCATGGCGGCTTCAGCGTCATCGCGCACGGCGCCGTCACCATCGGCATCCTGGCGATGTTCATTCAGTACTCGCAGCGCTTCTGGCGTCCCATCCAGGACCTCAGCGACAAATACAACATCCTGCAGGCCGCCATGGCCGCATGCGAGCGCATCTTCAAGCTCCTCGACACCGAGCCGGAGATCGTCAGCCCATCCCATCCCCGCACCGGCGACGGCTCCAACCGCATCGAGTTCCGCCACGTCTGGTTCACCTACCAGAAGCTCACGCCCGCGCAGCAGGCCGCCGTTGAGCGCGCCGTCCGCTCCGACGCCACCGCCGCCGAGCTCGCCTCACTCCACGACATCGAGTGGATCCTCAAGGATGTCTCCTTCACCGTCGAGCCCGGCCAGACCATCGCCATCGTGGGCCACACCGGCGCTGGCAAGACCACACTCACCAGTCTCATGATGCGCTTCTACGACGTCACCGCCGGCCATATCCTCGTCGACGGCATTGACCTGCGCGAGCACGACCTCACCGAGTTGCGTCAGCACTTCGCCGTCGTTCTACAGGATCCGTTCCTCTTCACCGGCACCATCGCGGAAAACATCCGCTTCGGCAACGACGCCATCACAGACGCCGACCTGCGCCACGCAGCGCGCGATGTCAATGTCCTCGACTTCATCGAGACCCTGCCCGGCCAATTCAACGAGCCCGTCCTCGAGCGCGGCAACTCGCTCTCCACCGGCCAGAAGCAGCTCATCAACTTCGCCCGCGCCCTCGCTTACAACCCGCGGATCCTCATCCTCGATGAGGCGACTTCCAGCGTTGACACCGACACCGAGCTGCGCATCCGCTCTGCCCTCGAGCGCATGGTCGCAGGCCGCACCAGCGTCCTCATCGCACACCGCCTCTCCACCGTGCAGCGCGCCGACGCCATCCTCGTCATGCACAAAGGACAGCTCCGCGAAATGGGAAGCCATCAGGAACTCCTCGCCCATCGCGGTCTCTACTGGAAGCTCTACCAGTTGCAATACAAGGATCAGGAACTCGCCGCCGCGCACGCTGCTGCGCAGACAACCTCCGTCGCACCGGCTGTCTAGAAACACCGGCATGGTGCTGATTCAGAGCTGTCCCATTGAACTGTTTCCAGCATAGCTGCTAAACTCCCCGGCATGATCAGTCCGAAACATTGCACTGTCCTAGAGCTTTTAAGTCAACCTTACAAGTATGTAGTACCTCGTTATCAGCGCGGGTACGAGTGGAAGAGAGACGACGTAGAGGACCTCATTAAGGACCTGAACGAGTCGAAGGGTTCACTCTACCTAGG